>CAYHHE010000010.1:0-46253 GCA_964356295.1 uncultured Actinomycetes bacterium
CCCCACCAGGGGCACCTCGGCTAACTCGAAGATGGACCCAGCCAGTTGCGATCGCGGAGGCTCCCGTGGGTGGCGCTGCAGTGGTCCGCCTACCCTCGTCCCGTGCGTCAGGTTGTGCGGCCGTCCGGGGCTCCGATGGCCCGTCCTGCTCGTGCAGCCGGTGCGCTGGATGGTCGCCGGTGACACAGATGCGGTCCCACTGGGTCGACCTCGACGGCGCGACCCACTGGCTCGAGGTGGACGGGCCCGCAGATGCCCCGCCGATCGTGGCCGTCCACGGGCTCGGTGGCTCGCACGCGAAGTGGCTTGCGCTGGCGCCACTGCTGGCGCCGGACTACCGGATCTACGCCATCGACCTGGCAGGTCACGGGCACACCCATCCCGACCATCGAGGCACCGACGTGACGGCGAACAGGGGCCTTCTCGATGCGTTCCTGGCCGAGGTGGTCGGCGAGCCGGCCACGCTGCTGGGCAACTCGATGGGTGGGCTCATCGCCCTGCTCCAGGCTGCGGCGCGCCCGGACACCGTCCGCGACCTCGTCCTCATCGGCCCAGCTCTCCCGCTGGCCGGCCACCGGATGCCCGAGCCGCTGGTTGCGCTCGGTGTGGCCGCCACCGGCGTCCCCCGGCTCGGGGCGTGGCTGGTCCGGCACCGCCGCACGACGCTGTCACCGCAGACGCAGGTACGCGAGATGCTCGAGCTGTGCTGCGTGGACCCCGGCCGCGTCCCCGCTGATGTCGTCGACCGGATGGTGACGATGGTGCGGGAGCGAGGCGACGTCGACGGTCTGGAGGTGGGTCTCGAACGAGCCGCCCGCTCGACCGTTAGCAGTGTGCTGAACCGGCGGCGCTACGACGCGGTGCTGAACCGGGTCCAGGCCCCCGCCCTGGTGCTGCACGGGGAGGCCGATCGCCTCGTCCCGGTCGAGTCCTCTCGGCGTGTCGTCGCGAACCGGCCGGACTGGACCTTGGTCACCCGGCCCGACCTCGGCCACGTCCCGCAGCTGGAGGACCCGCAGTGGACCGCGGACGCGATCCGCGCCTGGCACGCTGCCCAACGCCCCGCCTCACCCTCGCGATCTTGACGAAAGCGCCGATGGAAGGCCCCCGAGTCGACCGAAGCGTCAAGATCGCGCCCGCGGAAGACCCCGAGTCGACCGAAGCGTCAAGATCGCGCCCGAAGAGGCCCCGAAGTCGGCCGGAGCGTCAAGATCGCGCGGGACGGGGCGCGGGGCTGGGCGCGGGACGGGGTCGGGTGTGCCGCAGCCACCACAGCCCGACCATGGGCAGGACGAGGGGGACGTAGCCGTAGCCGCGCCCGAACCCCGACCACACCGTCTCGCGTGGGAAGGCGTCGGGTGCGGCCAGGCTGAGCGTCCCGACCACGAGGACTCCGACCAGCTCGATCAGCACCGCGGCGGTGGCAACGCGACGGGCGTCACGGGCCAGCGCCACGGTGGCGACCAGGTAGACGACCGCGGCGAACGCCGACAGCGAGAAGGCCACCGGCGCCTCGTCGAAGTCCCGGATGATCTGCGCGCTCGCGCGGGCCGTGGCCGACACCCCGAAGACCCCGTACACCACGATCAGCACCCGACCGAATCCGCGGGACGTCCGACCGCTCTGCGGTGCGGGTGGGCTCGGCTCGCTCACGCTCACACCCCCGCCCAGATCTGGTCCAGGCGCAGCACGAGGACGGCCACGACCAGGCTGGCGACCGCCAGGGCGACCAGGGTCCAGCGGCTGGGCTCGCCCAGCCCCCACAGCAGCGTCACCGGCAGCGCCAGCACGGTGAAGACCAGGTAGGCGACGAAGACCCCGGCCGAGCCCTTGATCTGGTCACCCTGGACGAGCAGCACCACAGCGATGACCGCCTGGACCAGCAGCAGCAGCTCCACCGCGGCGACCACCGCTAGATGCCACCACAGCGGGTCCTTCCCTCGCGCCCCCTCGATCCCCAGCACGACGGCGGCGATCAGACACGCCACCTCCAGAACGGTGACCAGGCCGTCGACCACGAACGGTGACCGTACCGCCCCACTGCTCCCGCCTCACACGCAGGTGTGACCCCAGGCCGCCAGGATGCTGCGGGCCTCCCGCACCGCCTTGGGGACGGCGGCCGCGACAGGCTCGGTCAGGTCCAGGCACGGCCCGTGCGTGGACGCCGGCTCGACACCGACGACCTCCAGCTCGGACGGGACCGCTCCGATCAGCTCGGCTGCCGCCAGCACCTCACGCAGGTCGATCTGGTGCGGCGAGAGCGGGTAGGAGTACAGCCGGGGGACGTCCTGCCCAGTACCCCGGACCACCGCCCCCGCCTCGTGGCCGGCGCGGACCGCGTCGAGTACGAGCACCCGGTTGCAGTCCGCGATCACCGGCAGCAGCGACAGCCCCCACGTCCCGCCGTCGACCAGCTCGACCCCGTCGTCCCACGTCCCGGACTCGCGCAGGGCCTCCAGCAGCACCAGGCCGACCCCGTCGTCGGACAGCAGCGGGTTGCCCAGGCCCAGGACGAGAGTGCTCACCGCTGCGCGTCACCCATGGAGCCGGGTTCCGGCGGGCCCTGGACAGGTGCGTTCCCGCCGTGCGGGTCGGGCCAGTCCTCGAAGACGGCCCCGCGGCGCACCCAGCGTCCGCCGCTGACCATCGAGGAGATCGCCCCCATCCGCTCCACGCTGTCTGCTCGCACGGACAGGTACACGTGGGCCGGGATGAAGACGATCAAGCCCCACATGATCATGTAGTGCAGCAGCCTGACCTGCTGAGAACCGAGCAGCTCGTTGATCCAGCCGAACAGGTTGAGGAACCACTGCTCGGGGTTGTACAGGCTCCACAGGGCGAACCCGGTGAGGATCTGCAGGATCAGGATGAGGTAGACGCTGGTGTAGGTCAGCTGCTGAAGCGGGTTGTGCCCGAAGTAGACCGGTGGCTCCCTGCGGAGGAACAGGTAGTGCTGCACAGTCTTCCAGCCGTTGCTGAGGTCGCGCCGGTTCTTGAACGGGATGAGCGCCTTCCACCGGTCGTAGGAGATCTTGCTCACCGACAGGTCGTAGGCGCGTACCAGCAAGACCAGGCACAGCACGACGGCTGCGATGTAGTGCACCAGCCGGACGTAGCCGATGAAGAACCCGGTCGGTGGGTCGGTGTAGCCGGCAGGGATCCATTGCGGCTGCGCCAGCAGGTACCCGGTGACGGTGAGCACGACGATGGCTGCCACCCAGCTCCAGTGGCAGATCCGCAGCGTCACGTCCCACACCGAGTGGTAGTCGAACGGCCGGCCGCCGGTCCTGCGTCCCGGCTCGGTCCAGCCGCGCACCGGCACGTAGCCGGCGAGCGTCCACGGGCCGTCGTCCTTGCGGTACGCCACCCCCAGCGGGCGGTAGGCACCCAGGGTCAGTCGTGCCGACTCCGATATCGCGCGCATGTGGGTGCCGGTGCCTGGGTGGACGAGCTTCTCCACCAGGGCCCGCGGGTCGCCGCGGGCGATCTCCCAGCGGCTTCCCTCGGCGGTGAGCTCGGTCTCGCTCCACGGGCGTTCCGGCGTCGGCGGCCGGTACTCCTCGACCTCGCTGGGACGTGCCATGGAGCCGCGCAGCGACGCGTCGGCGACCAGTGCACGCTCCACGACGTTGCCCTCACCGGGCGGGGACGCGTAAGCGGCCAGTCGCAACACCTCCTCCGGCGCGGTCTCACCGAAGCCGACCGGCTGGCCGATCTCGATCTCCGTCGCCTCGGGCGTGACCAGCGGTTCGTGTGTGGTCATCGGTGGCCCCCGTTCCTCACTGGACCTTCGCCCAGGCGACTTCGTTGCCGGTCACGTCCAGCACATGGATGCCGCAGGACTGGCACGGGTCGAACGAGTGGATCGTGCGCAGCGGCTCCAGCGGCTGCTCAGGGCGCACCAACGGATGCGGCACGAGCGCCTCCTCGTACGGCCCGCGCTCACCGAGGGCTCGCCCACTGCTGTTCCAGGTGCTCGGCACCACGCACTGGTAGTTGGACACCTTCCCATCGGTGATACGCACCCAGTGCGACAGGTTGCCGCGAGCCACCTCGGCGTAGCCGACGCCCTTGGACTCTGCCGGCCAGGTGGACTTCTCCCACTTGTCCGGGTTGAAGGTCGCCACGTCGCCGGCCTTGATGCCCTGCACGAGCCGGTCGAAGACCCGCTGCAGCTCGCGCGCCATCTGCACCGCCTCCACCGCGCGGCACAGGATGCGTCCAGCGGTCGAGTTGAGCTGCTCGGGCGAGGCACCCAGCTGACGCAGCAGCGGCTCGACGTCGTCCACGGTTTCGGGGTCTCCCTGGATGTAGGCAGACAGCACCCGGGCCAGCGGCCCGACCTGCATCGGGCGCCCGTCGTAGCGCGGCGCCTTGGACCAGGTGTACTTGTCGTTGTCGGCCAGCCATTCGTACGGCGGCTTGGGTCCGGTGTAGTCGGGGATCGTCTCGCCGACCCACGGCTGGAGCCCGGCCTCGCTGTCCTCGGAGTAGCGGTACCAGCCCGAGGTCACGTACTCGAGAAGCTTGTCCTGGTCGAAGTCGACAACCTCGAGCTTGCCGTCCAGGATCACGCCGGGCCTGAACCCGTCGGGTGGGCTGGGCTCGCCCGCGCAGGAGTAGCCGCCCTTGCCGAGTGCCAGGAAGGACGGGCTGGACCGTCCGATGTCCAGGTAGTCGGCGTAGGCGCCGAGGATGGCGACGACGTCGGGCAGATAGACGTTCTCGACGAAGTCCAGCGTCTTGGTGATCAGTCCCTGCACGGTGTTGAGCTTGACCTGGTTGATGGTGATCTCGTTGTCCATGTTGATGGCCGAGGCCATCCCGCCGACCAGGAAGTTCGGGTGCGGGTTCTTTCCGCCGAAGATCGTGTTGATGCGGATGATGTCCCGTTGCCAGGCCAGCGCGTCCAGGTAGTGCGACACCCCGATGAGGTCGATCTCGGCAGGCAACCGGTAGTCCGGGTGGTCCCAGTAGCCGTTGGTGAAGATGGACAGCTGCCCGCTGTCGAGCAGGGCCGAGACCTGGTCCTGGACTGCCTGGAACCGGTTGAGGCTGTTGAGTGCATACTTCGGCTCCAGCTCGGCGGCGGCCGCCGCCGCCGCGGCCACGTCGGCGTTCGGGACGTTGGCGACGTTGACGAAGTCCAGGGCGTGCAGGTGGTAGAAGTGGATCACGTGGTCCTGAACCATCTGGCTGCCCAGCACCAGGTAACGGATCAGGTCCGCGGCCTTCGGGACGGGGTAGTCCAGCGCGTCCTCCACCGCGCGCACCGACGCGATGGCGTGCACCACGGTGCACACCCCGCAGATGCGCTGGGTGAATGCCCACACGTCGCGGGGGTCGCGGTTCTGCACCACGAGCTCGACGCCCTTGAACTGGGTGGTCTGTGACCACGCCTCGGTGATCTCCTCCCCGTCGGCGAGGACTTCGATGCGCAGGTGACCCTCGATGCGGGTCACCGGGTCGATGACCACGCGCTCGCTCACTGGTCACCCTCCTTCGTGGGAGTGTCGGGTCCGGACGATGGGTTCGGCGGTGCGGCGGAGGGTGACCCGGGTGGAGCCCCGGACGTGGGTCCCGTCTCCCCGGCCGAGTCCAGCGGACGCTCCTTGGTCGGCAGGTCGCCGACCAGCGGGAGGTACACGTGCTCGGCCGCCTTGGACGCGCGGCGCTCGTTGATGGCGGTCACCCCCGCGTGCGCGGCCACGCCGACCCCGACGGCGGCCAGCCCGACCAGGCCCACCGTGGTCGCGTCTGCCTCGACTCCGGTGCCGGGAACGCCCAGGTTCGGCAGCACCTCGTAGAACGGGGTGAAGCGGTCGTAGAAGCCGACCTCGGTGCACCCGATGCAGGGGTGGCCCGCGCCGATGGGCCAGTCCTGGGCCAGGTTCCACCGGATGATCGGGCAGGGCGCGAACGTGTTCGGCCCGCGGCATCCGACCTCATACAGGCAGTAGCCGTTGCGGGCGGCCGCGTCGTCGAAGGTCCTCACGAACTGGCCGGCGTCGTAGCGTCCCCGCTTCGGGCAGAAGTCGTGGATCCGCTCGGAGTAGGCGAACAGCGGCCGCCCCTGACCGTCCACCGGTGGAGGTGCCCCATTCGCCAGCGTGTAGACCAGTGACGCAGTGATCACCTCGGGGACCGGCGGGCAGCCGGCGATGTTGACCACCGGCTTGTCGGTGATGATCGCGTCCACCCCCACCGCCCCGGTGGGGTTGGGCCTGGATGCCTGGACGCAGCCCCAGTGCGCGCAGGCACCCACGGCGAAGATGGCGGTGGCGTTCTCTGCCGACTCGCGCAGGATCGACTCACCCGAGCGTCCCGCGATCGTCAGGTACGCACCGTCCTCGGCCAGCGGGATGGAGCCGTTGACCACCAGGATGTGGTCTTGCTCGTTGGCCGCGGCCAACGCCTCGTCGGCAGCGGTACCGGCCGCTGCCATGATCAGCTCGTTGTACTCCATGGAGACCAGGTTCAGGATCAGCTCCTCGACCGTGGTGTCGCCGGAGCGCAGCACGCTCTCCATGCAGCCGGTGCACTCCTGCAGCTGCAGCCAGACCAGGACCGGCTTGGTCATGCTCTCCAGGGTCTGCGCGATGACCTGCGCGCTCGGCGCCGCGGACGCACGTCCTGCCGCAAGCGGACCGGCCGCCAGCACGCCGGCGACCGCCCCGCAGAACTCCAGGAACCGTCGTCGGGACACTCCCCGCCGCTCCAGGTGCTCTCCCAGCGTCTCCTGTCCCTCGACCCATAGGTCGCCGTCCGGAATGATCACAGCGCCTCCCTCGTCACCCTGACCGCCACCCTGGGGGAGCGGCGCGCTCGTCCCATGGGTCCAAGGTCCCGCGACACCCGGGAATCACCTCCCGTGCCACGCCGTGAGAGCCGTTCGTCGGTGAAGATCGACCGCTCGTCCCGCGGGGTGGGCGGGCCCGTCCGGCGCCTCCCCGTACTCTGAGCGGGTCCGCATCGACGTGACGGAGGTAGCGACGGTGACCAACGCGACGCCCGACGGGGGCGTCGCCGGGCCTGACGAAGGTGGGGCCGGCGCCGCAGACGACCCAGGTGTCAATCCGGAGCAGAATCCCGTCGAGTCAGTGGAGCTGCCCCCGGCAGTTGCGCCCACGCCGTCGGGAGGCCGTGGCGTCACCATGCCGGTCGCCGTTCCGGTGACGGTGGCCCTCGTGCTCGGGCTCGCCGTCGGTCTCATCCTGGGCTGGGTGATCCCTCGGCCCGGGGCGGGCAGCACCACGACGGCTGGTACGGCTGAGCCGGACACCTCCACCGGGTCGGAGTCCGCTGGAGACGATGCGGACGGGGGCGGGTCCGCCGGCGATCCTGCCCAGGGCGCACCCCAGACGCTCGACCCGGTGGCACCGCAGCCGGTCCCGGGCGGCCCGGACGGTACCGAGCAGTACGCGGGGCTGGTGATCGGCGACCAGGGTCCGCTGGTGGAGGTCTTCGAGGACTACGTGTGCCCGTTCTGCGCCCGCCTCGAGCAGGCCAGCGGCGCGAGGCTGCGGGAGTCGGCACTGGCGGGTGAGGTTCGCCTCGTCCTGCACCCGATCGCGTTCCTGACCGAGGACTCGCCACGGGCATCCAACGCGTCCGCGTGCGTCTACCAGCACCAGGACACCGATACCTGGGCTGCCTTCCACGAGCTGCTGTACCAGACCCAGGACCCGGCGGAGACCGTCGGCCAGTTCGCCACCCCAGTCCTGCTGGAACTCGCCGCGCAGGCCGGAGCCACCAGCGACGCGGTCGGCCCGTGCATCGAATCGGGAACCTACGAGCCCTGGGTCGCTGCCCTCACCCAGCAGGCCTTCGCTCGAGGTGTCAGCGGGACACCGACCGTCGCCGTCGACGGCACGCTCGCCAACCCGGCCGAGCTCGTCCAGTAGAGCGGGCTCAGGCTAGGTCGGCGACCTGCGCTGCCAGGTCGGTGGCCGCTCCAGCGACGGCGGACCCACGGCTCTGGCGAGCACGCTGCCCTCACGCGCCACGACGAGCACAGCCACGGTGGACGTGTCGAGCACGTGCGCGGCGATGAACGCGGGGACGTCGGTGTACCCGGTGATGGTGCGACGCAGCACCTCGCGGTCCCGGATCCCCGCGGTCGTCCCAGCGTCGAGGAGCGCCCGCTGCCAGCGGCGACCGCGGCAAGTCCGCGAGGACGGACCTTGGCCTCTGGCCGCCTCCGTCCGCGCCGAATCCGATGTGACCATGACGACGGTCGAGACGACCGAGCACGCCCGTGAGCACGTGGCCCGGCTGTGCGCGGTGAGACCGGACCGGAGGCCGGGTAGCGCAGGCAACGCGGCCGCCACCGCCTACGTCACCGATGTGTTGCGGCACCTCGACTGGGCGGTGCACGAGCAGTGGTTCGACGTCGTGGACTGGTCGGGGGAGCAGGGTGCGGTGATGGCCGGACGGTCACGCTGGCCGGTGTCGCCCAGCCCCTACTCGCTCGGGGTCGAGGCCGCCGGGACGCTCGTCGTCGCTCGGACGCCGGCCGACCTCACCCGCGACCTGCGGGGCTGCGTGCTGCTGATGCTGGACGACCTGGCCCGGGAGCCCCTGACACCCACCGGCTACCCCTTCTACCGCAACGACCAGCACGCCGGGATCCTCGCGACCCTGCAGCAGCAGCGCCCGCTGGTTGTGCTCGCCGGGACGGGGAAGGCCCCCGACGTGGCCGGCTCGCTCGACCCCTTCCCGCTCATCGAAGACGGTGCCTTCGCGGTTGCGACCGGGAACCTGCGGGTCGAGCCCGCGAGGCAGCTCGCTGCCCGTGCGGGGGAGCAGGTGCACGTGAGGCTTCCTGCGCACCGCTGGCCGGCAACCGCGTGCAACGTCGTCGGCACGCGGGGCGAGAGCCACGGTCGCGTGCTCATCGTGGCGCACGTGGACAGCAAGCCGGGGACGCCTGGAGCGGTGGACAACGCCTCCGGTGTCGCCGTCCTGCTGCTCGTGGCCGAGCTGCTCAGCGAGGCATTCCAGCACGCCGAGCCCAGGACCGGGGTCGAGCTGCTCGCAGTCAACGGAGAGGACTACTACGCGGCGTCCGGTGAGGTCGCCTACCTCGAGCAGGCCGCAGAACACCTGGACGAGATCGCTGTGCTGGTCAACGTCGACGGCGTCGGGTACCGCGGTGGTGCCACAGGACTGTCGACCTACGGGGTGCCCGACGAGGCTGCGGCAGTGCTGTCGGCGCTGGTCGACCGCCACCTGACCGTCGTGCCGGGACCCTCGTGGTACCAGAGCGACCACATGGTGTTCGTCCCCCGCGGGGTGCCCGCCGTGGCTGCGACGAGCGAGCCGCTGGACGTTGTTCTCGCCGAGGTGGCGCACTCGCCGCACGACACCCCGGACAAGGTCGACCCCGGCTTGCTCACCGACCTCGCGGACCTGCTCGCGGCGCTCGTCACCGAGGGGGTCCCCGCGACCACCCCACCGATGGCGCCCTTGATCAAGGTCCAGCAACCCCAGACCGGCCCTGGTCACGGTCGTGACGCGCAGTCCGGGGCTGCGCTCGAAGCCGGCGCTACGACCCGGCCGGCGTGAGCTCCCGCTCGCCTTCCAGCTCGGGGTCGTCGGCGATCTCGTCCTGTCCACCCTCGATGGTCACCGTCGGGAGCACCCGCGCCAGCGGCCCCGGCAGCCACCAGTTCGGCTTGCCGATGATCGTCATCACCGACGGCACGAGCACCAGCCGGACGATGAACGCGTCGATGAGCACTGCCGAGCCCAGGGCCACCCCGAACAGCTTGATCTCGGTGGTGGGACTGGGCACGAACGCCAGGAAGACGCTGGCCATGATGAGCGCAGCGATCACCACCACGCGCCCCGAGCCCGCCAGGCCACGCCGGACGGCCGTTGCGTTGTCGCCGGTGCGCAGCCACTCCTCCTGCATCCGTGACACCAGGAACACCTGGTAGTCCATCGACAGGCCGAAAAGGATGGCGAACACCATGACCGGCAGGAACGGGAAGACCGGCCCGGTGCTCTCCACACCGATCAGCTCCGCACCCCACCCCCAGGAGAACACGGCGGTGGTCACCCCCAGCGCCGCGGCCAGGCTCAGCAGGCTGGTCAGCGCGCCGGTCAGCGGCACCACCACCGACCGGAAGAGGATCACCAGGGCGAGGAAGCCCAGCCCGACCACGACGGCCAGGAACAGCGGCAGCGCGTCGGCGATCACGTCGGTGAAGTCGGCGGTGACCGCCTGGAAACCCCCGACGTAGGCCTCGACGCCGGTGGCCTGCTCGACAGCCGGGACCGTCTCGGTACGGATCCTGTCCAGCAGCTCGGTGGTCGCGACGTCCTGCGGGGCAGACTCGGGCACCACCTGCACGGCGGTCACCTCGTCGGCGGGTTGCAGGGCCAGCGGGATCATCTCGACCGTGGGCAGCGTCCCGGCCACCCCCTCGGTCTGGTCCAACGCGGTGATCGTCGCTGCCAGCGCCTGCGCGTCCCCGGCCTCGGGCAGCGCGACGGCGACGAAGAACGGGCCGTTGACGCCTGCCCCGAACCCTTCGGCAAGCAGGTCGTAGCCCGTGCGCAGCGACGAGCCCTCGGCGCGTCCACCGTCGTCGGAGAAGCCGAGCCGCAGACTCAACGTGGGAGCGGCGATGAGCAGCACCAGCGCCAGTGCGGCGCCCGCGCTCAGCCAAGGGCGACGCTGCAGCAGGCGGCCGTAGTGGGCGAACCCGCCGCCCTCGGGGTGGAAGTCCCGCTGCCGGCGGGCCCACGGCATCTTCCAGCCCAGGGCGCGGTCGCCGAGGAGGCTGAGCAGGGCGGGCAGGAACCACAGAGCGCTGATCATCATCATCGCCACGGTGGTCGCGGCCGCGATGGCCAGGCCGTAGAAGAACGAGATGCCGAGAACGAGAAGCCCCATCAGCGCGATGATCACAGCCGTTCCGGCGAAGGCGACCGCCCGTCCGGACGTGCGCACCGACTCCAGCGCCGCAGAACGCGGGTCGTGACCGACCTGGACCGACTGGCGGTACCTGTTGGTGATGAACAGGGCGTAGTCGATGCCGACGCCCAGTCCGATCATGGCCGCCAGGGTCGGCCCGAAGGTGGCCACGTCCAGGAAGGCCGCGGTGACGACGACGAGCGACAGCCCCCCGGCGAGCCCGACCAGGGCGGTGACGATGGGGAGTCCGGCAGCGATCGCGCTGCCGAAGGCGATGAGCAGGATGATCAGGGCGACCGTGACGCCCACCGCCTCGCCGAGCGCGGGGGGCTCGGCCTCAGCGAAGCCCAGGACAGCTCCGCTGGCGCCGACGGTCAGGCCGTCCTGCCCGTCGGCAGCCTCGACGGCGTCGATGAAGGCGATGGCCTGCTCTGGGTCGAGCGCGTCGCCGTCCAGCTCGAGGGTTGCGGTCGCGTAGGCGACCGTTCCGTCCGAGCTGATGGGTGAGGTGGCCGCAGCCGCGGCCTCGAGTGCGCCCTGCACCGTGGCGGCCTGCTCGGGGGGAAGCTGCGACAGGTCGGGAACCGGCGGCGCCTGGCAGCCGTCGCCGTAGGTGGTGCCGTAGGGGGAGGTCACGCAGGTGACGGAGTCGAGCGAGGCGATCTCCTCCAGCGTCGGTTCGATCGCGGCGACGACCTCGGGGTCGGTGACCGAGCCGGAGTCCGGTGACCAGACCACGCGCGCCTGCCCACCGGAGGACTCAGAGGCCGCCGCGGTCTGCGACAGCAGCTCGGTGGCTGTCGCGGACTCGGTGTCGGGGAGCTCGAACGAGTCGACGAACTCCCCGCCGAAACGGCCGGCGATGACACCGAGCGCGACGAGGAGCATCGCGAACGCGACGAGGGCCTGCTTGGGCTTGGTCACTGCCCAGGTGGACAGTCGCATGGTGGGCTCCTAGGAGGTGACGGCGTCCCGCAGGACGTCGGACAGCATGGTGGTCAGGTCGTGGGTGGGGACGTGGCGGAACTCGGTGACCACAGCGGGGATGCCGGCGAACGCGACGGCGAGAGCGACCTGCTGGCGCAGCGAGGCATCGGGTCCGGCCAGCAGAACAACCAGACGTGCCTGCAGGCGTTGGAACCTGGCCAGCAGGTCGGGATTGCGGCCCAGCGCGCTGGCGATGTCGTGCGCGGGCTTCATCGACAGCGGGCTGGTGGGCCGCCGTGCGACCGCGAAGCCGACGAGTGCGCGGATGGCATGGTCGGTGCGCTCGGCTCCAGGCGGCTCGTCCTCCAGCTCCGCCACGAGTCTCTCGGTCTCCTCGACGTGACGGCCCATGACTGCGGCGAGCAGGTCGTCCTTGGTCCCGAAGTGGTACAGCAGCGCAGCCTTCGAGTAGCCGGCCTCGGCGGCGATCTCCTCCAACGACGTGGCCTGGAAGCCCTGCTCGGCGAAGCGGCGCGCGGCGATGGTGACGAACTCCTCGCGGGTCTGCTCCCTCGTGAGCCGCTTCACGTCACGAAGTGTTTCTGACCGACCGGTCAGAGTCAAACCGGACGGTCAGTTGTTGTTCAGTCACGCTCCTACTGGACGGTGAGGACGAGGCCGCCCCGCGGCTTGGGGATCGGCACGGCCTCGATCGTCACGGTCTGGCCGGGCCGGGCGGCCACCCGATGCTCGGCGAACAGGCGCGCGACGACTGCCTTGGTCATGAGCTCGGCGAGGTGGTTGCCGATGCAGAGGTGAGCCCCCCCTCCGAAGGGCACGTACAGGTGGGAGTGCTGCCTGTCCTCGGCGCGATCCGGGGAGAACCGGGTGGGGTCGAACTCGTCGGGGTCGCTCCACCAGTCCGGGTGCCGGTGCAAGGCAAGGCTGGCTGCGGTGATCATCGTCCCGGCCGGGATCGCCCACCCGTCGATGACGCTGTCCCGGACGACCCCTCGGGGGGAGAACGGGACGGGCGGGCTCAGGCGCAGCGCCTCCTTCATCACCAGCTCGGTGGCCCTCATCTGGTGGTGGGTGTCCAGGGTGACCGGCTCGCCGCGCAGGCCCTGCGCCTCCTCGACGACGGCGTCCTGCCAGGACGGGTGCTGGGACAGCTGCCAGAGCATGACCGCCAGCGTGGACGTGGTGGTGTCGTGCGCGGCCAGGAGCAGGAAGATCATGTGATCGACGACCTCGTCGATCGGCAACGTCGAACCGTCCTCGGTTGTGGCGTGGGCCAGCCGGGAGAGCAGGTCGACGGTCTCGGGACTACCGCGCCGGTCGTTCACCATCTCGGTGACCAGGCGCTCCAGCCTCGCGCGGGCCCGCACCCCTCGTCCGTAGGTGGTCCCCGGCAGGTCGAGGCGCAGCGGCGCCATCGATGCCTTCATCATCGCCACGAACGAGGCGTTGACCGTCTCGGCCTGCGCCCCGAGCGAGGCCCCGACGAAGACCTGCGCGGCGATGTCCAGGGTGAGTCGCTTGACCAGGGCGTACACATCCACCGGCCCACCGACGCCGCGCAGGTGCTGTGCGGCGATGTCGTCGACCTGCTCCATGTACCCGTCCAGCGCCCGCCGACGGAACGCCTGCTGCATCACCCGGCGATGGAAGTGGTGGTCGTCGAAGTCGCGCAGCATGAGCCCGCGCCGGAACATCGGGCCGATGGTGAAGGACCAGCCGATCTGCGAGGAGAACGCCGACTCCCGGTCCAGGTAGATGGTGCGGGTGGCCTCCGGGGTCAGGAACGCCACCGTCGGCTGGCCGAGCACCCTCAGGGCGAACACGTCTCCGTGGCGTCGGCGCTCGCGCTCGAGCAGCCCGCGGGCGTCGCGCAGGAACGGGACGGTGTGCCCGAGGACGGGCAGGCTTGTGCTGGTGGGGATGCTCGCCGGCGGCATGGGGTCCTCCTTCAGCCACTCCGGCCCAGGGGAGCGGACGGTGGGTAGGCTCAAGGTAGCCAACACAGGAGAGGTGTCATGGCAGAGGTGACCGGGCTTCCGCCGTCCTACGTGATGGCCGAGCTGCGCCGCGTGGACCTGCTGCGGGGTCTGGACGATGACGTGCTCGAGCGCCTGTGCGAGCGCGTGCTGGTTGCCGACCACGAGCCCGGCGAGGCCGTGCTCGAAGAGGGCAGCGACGCTGCGGGCATGCACCTCGTGTTCAGCGGCACAGCCGTCGTGGAACGAGACGGCGTGCCCCTGGCCGTGATCGGGCCCGGTGACCACGTCGGGGAGATCGCCCTGCTCGACGGGAAGCCCCGGATGGCGACGGTGCGCGCCCATGACCGCGTCCGAACCGGCTTCCTGACCTCGAAGGACTTCCTGGACATGCTGGAGAGCAGTCCCGAGCTGGCGTTGGAGCTGCTGGTCGCGCTGGCGGCGCGGTTCCGTCGGGTCGAGGAGCGGTTGGCTCTGCTGGAGTCCGCGCTCGAGGGCGAGAGCTGACCGGCCGCTGACACACGGACGTGACACTGCTCATGCTGCACGGGCTGTCGGGCAACGAGCCCGAGCACTGGCAGACGTGGCTGGCCACCAGGGTTGCCTCGGACGGGGTCGAGGTGCGCTACCCGGACTTCCCCGACCCCGACGCACCCAGCGTGCGGGGCTGGATGGCAGCGCTGGACGCCGCGATCGCGGACGTGGCGGCACAAGACCTGCTCGTCGCCGCTCACTCGGTGGGCTGCCACCTGTGGATGCACCTGGCACTGACCCGGTACGCCGCGCAGGTGCACCGACCCCGGGCCGCCCGCGTGGTGCTCGTGGCGCCGCCCGGCGCGGCGGAGGTGGCGGCCGACATCCCGACCTTCACCCCCGCCACCGTGCGCGCCGAGGCGCTGCTGGCGGCCTGTCCCGACACGGCTGTCGTCCTGGGAGAGGGCGACCCCTGGCTCGCTGACCCCGCGCCGGTCCTGCAGTCGGGGCTGGCGGTGCGCTGGGTCGCCGACGGGTCACACCTCAACGTCCCCGCCGGGTACGGGCCGTGGCCGGCGATGCTGGCCTGGACACGCGGAGGGCCCGCCCCCGGCGCGGCCTACGGCCTGCGATAGTGGGGTCTACCGCTCGACGAGTGGGCAGGCCACGGCACGCCAGATGACCAGCTTGGCGGTCTCGTGGTCCACCGACGGGACGTACTCGACGCCGTCCCAGGACGGGAACTCCGACTGCTCACGCCACTGCGCGATGCCGTCGCGGACATCGTCCTCGTCCTGGTCGCACAGCACGGCGGGGTCGACCCCGCGCAGCAGCCCGGAGTCGGGCGGGTTCTCGGCGTAGACGGCCCGCGTGTAGGCCAGCTCCTGGCGCTCGAAGTCCTCGCTCAGCGGGCGGCTCTCGTCCACCGACCCCGAGCGCCCCTCGTCGCACCGCTCGACCAGGACGAACCCCTCGACCCCGAACATGACGGCGTAGTAGTCGTCGGCGCAGGCGTAGGCCTTGGCCTCGTCCGCGAGCTCGTCGAAGGAGGACATCGCGGCGTCGTACTCCTGCCGGCTCACGCCCTGCGAGCACGACACCACGCAGGCAGTGGCCGCAACGACGACGCACACGGCGGCGCAGCGGCGGCGGGCTCGGCTGCTCACACCCGACATGGTGGCAAACGTCATGTCAGGAACGGGCAGACACCGGCCTGCCAACGCTCGTACATCGCGATCGTGTGCTCGACCCTGGGAACGTAGGCCAGCCCCATCCACGAGGGGAACACGATGGTGGCCTGCCAGGCCTCGACCTCGGCCAGCAGGTCCTCCCCGCGCAGGGAGCAGCGTCGCTCGAGGTCGATGAAGTCCAGGTCGTCCGAGGACGTGACGTTGTTCTCGAGCCAGTCGTCGAGGTACTCCAGCTCCTGCTGCTCGAACTGCTGGCTGAGCAGCCGCGTCTCGCGGACCGTCACCTCCTTGGACGCGGCGCACTGCTCTGCGAGCACGTCCTCCGGGACGCCGAAGCGCCAGTAGTCCCAGAACGACGAGGAGCAGGCGTAGGCCTTCTCCTCGTCCCGAAGTGCCTCGAACCCGGGATCCGGCTCCACATCGCCCCGTCCGCATCCCAGCAGAGCCGCCGAGATCGCCAGAGCGGCAGCGATGCGCCACCCGGACACGACTCCATGATGACCAGGGTGGCCCGGGCGCGCCACGGCGAGCGCGCTACCGCGCCAGCACCTCGAGCAGCGGGCTGGCCAGCACCGCCGCCAGCACCACCGCCCAGGGGGGCACCCGCCAGAAGTGCAGCGACGCGAACAGGGCCGCGGCGAAGACGACCTCGACCGGGCCGAGCAGCGTCGTGACGATGATCGGGTCGTAGAGGGCCGCCGCCAGCACCCCGACCACCGCCGCATTGACGCCCACCAGCGCCGCCTGCATCGCGGCGTTCGACCGGACGAGGGACCAGAACGGCAGCACGCCCAACAGCAGGAGGAACCCCGGCAGGAAGATGAACACCGTTGAGACCACCGCACCGGCCGGGCCAGCGATCACCTGGCCCAGGTAGCTGGCGAAGGTGAACAGGGGTCCAGGGACCGCCTGAGCCATGCCGTACCCGGCGAGGAACGTGGAGGTGTCCATGAGGTCGGGGACCACGGCCTCCTCCAGCAGGGGCAGCACCACGTGCCCACCCCCGAACACCAGGGCCCCCGCGCGGAAGTGGATGGCTGCCAGCTGGGCCAGCAGCCCGGTGGAAGCCAGCAGCGGCAGCGCCGCGAGCAGAACCCCGAGAAGCACCAGGGTCGCCAGCCCCACCCGTCGCGACACCTGCAGCGGGAGCTCGCTCGGCCCGGCGGGGCTGGCGCCTGCGAACAGCCAGACGCCCACGATGCCGGCGGCCAGCAGCGCAGCCACCTGCACGACGGGGGACGGGACCAGCACGATCACCGTGAACGTGGCCACCGCCACGGTCGCGGTCGCCGCGGTGGCCGCCAGCCTGCGACCCATGCCGAGCACCGCGTCGAGCACGACCGCCACCGCGACGATCTTCAGCGCCTTCAGCCAGGTGGCCTCCGCGATGTCGGCGGACCCGACCAGCGCGCCGAAGGCCGCCAGCACCACGGCCGAGGGAAGGGTGAACCCGGCGAAGGCAGCAAGGGCGCCGGCGAGGCGACGCTGGGTCCACCCGATCGCGAAGCCGACCTGAGACGAGGCCGGCCCCGGGAGCACCTGGCACAAGGCGACGATCTCGCTGTAGGCCTCGTCGGTGACCCAGCCGCGCCGGGTCACGTACTCGTCCCGGAAGAACCCGAGGTGGGCGATGGGTCCGCCGAACGAGGTGAGGCCGAGGCGCAGCGCGACGGTGAAGACCTCGCCCAAGCCGGCGGTCATGGCACGCCCTCCCCGCACGGTCGGCCCCCGGCCGCGTGTTGACTGGCGTGATGACTTTCGCAGACGCGGCCGCGGTGCGCAGGGAATCCGACGGGGTGTACCTCGCGCACGTGCCGCCGGGGTGGGACATCGCCGGGGCGACCAACGGTGGCTACCTGATGGCGCTGGTCACCCGTGCGGTGCTGGCCGAGACGGGGACCTGCGACCCGGTGACCGTGACCACCCACTTCTTCCGACCGGTCCTCCCCGGCCCGGTGCGGGTCCAGGTCCGGCCGCTGCGCATCGGGGGGCGGCTGTCCACGGCCACCGCCAGCCTCCTCGACGCCCAGGGCGCGGTGCTGCTCGCCGCGCTCGCCACCGTCGGTGAGCTTCCGGACATGGGGCTGGACGGCTCGACCGCGCCCGAGTCTGCCGGGCTCAGTGCCGCTGCTCCCGATCTCGACCCGCCCGAGAGATGCGTCCTCGTCGAGCCCACCGACACCTTCCCCCCGCCGTTCATGGCACACGTCCGCCTGCACCTCCCCTTCGACGTGGCCGGCTTCACCCGGGGGCAGCCCAGTGGCCGAGCGCAGATGCGGGGCTGGTTCGCCCTCCCGGACGACGAGCCTTTGGACAGCCTCGTGGTGCTGCTGGCCGCGGACGCCTTCCCCCCGCCGGTCTTCAACACCGCCCTGCCGATCGGCTGGACCCCCACGGTCGAGCTCACCGTCCAGGTGCGTGCCCGACCGGCCGGCTCCCGGCTGCGCTGCGACTTCGTGACCAGGTTCGTCGGGCGCGGGTTCCTCGAGGCGGACGGAGAGATCTGGGACGAGGCGGGCGGCCTGCTCGCGCTGTCGCGACAGCTTGCGCTGGTCCCCCGGGGGTAGCGGCGGGAGAATGGTGAGGTGCGCGAACCTCACGAGCTCTACGAGTTGCTCACCGACGAGATCGCCGCGGAGTCGCCGGTGCTGGTGCACAGCCTGTCCGGGTTCCTCGACGCCGGCCAGGCGGGGCGGCTAGCCGTCGCGCACCTGCTCTCCACCCTCGACCATCGGGTGATCGCGGCCTTCGACCTCGACGACCTCTACGACTACCGGGCCCGACGTCCACGGATGACGTTCCTGTCCGACCACTTCGCCGCCGTCGACCTGCCGGCACTCGAGCTCGTCGAGGCCACCGACGCTGCGGGGAGGCCGTTCCTGCTGCTGCACGGGCCCGAACCGGACCATGCCTGGCAGCGGCTGACGCGGGCGGTGCAGACCCTGGTGGAGCAGTTCAACGTGCGCCTGACGATCGGCATGCACGCGATCCCCTGGCCCGTCCCGCACACCAGGCCGGTGGATGTGACCGCACACGCCACCGACTCCGGCCTGATCCCGGGCCACGCGCCTTGGGTCGGCGCGCTGGAGGTGCCCGGCCATCTCGCGGGAATGATCGAGCTGCACCTCGGCGACACCGGCCATCCGGCGATGGGCTTCGCCGCTCATGTCCCGCACTACCTCGTCGCCGCGGAGTACCCCACGGCGTCCCTGGTGCTGCTCAGCCACGTCGCCGCAGCATCCGGGCTCGCCTTCCCGACCGACGCGCTGGAGCAGGCCGCCGAGCAGGCCAGGCTCGAGATCGAGGCGCAGATCGCCGGCAACCCGGAGAACGCGGCGGCGGTGGCGGCGCTGGAGGCCCAGTACGACGCCGTGATGAGCTCACGCCAGCTCGACGGCGCCATCGCACCGGAGGCGACCGGACAGCTCCCGACCGGTGACGAGATCGCCGCGCAGGTCGAACGGTTCCTCGCCGACATGGACTCCGGCGACGAGTAGGCCGTCAGGCGCCTCCAGGCACGCGACCTTCGGAGACTCAACCAGATGGCGCATATACCCCCGGGGGTATATGCTAGAGGCTGATGTCATGACCCAACCCAACAGCCGAGGAGCCCGCCATGCTTGGTGCCGTTCGTGAGATCGACGCGGTCGGACTGGCCGCTGCACATCGGGACGGGGCCGTCGTCATCGACGTCCGCGAGCCCCACGAGTACCTCGAGGGCCACGTCCCGTGCGCCCGCCTGGTCCCGCTGGGATCGGTGCCGCGTCAGGCGCGCGACATCCCCGCCCACCGTCCGGTCTACCTGATCTGCCGAACCGGGGTACGCAGCGCCACCGCAGCGCAGATGCTGGGTCAGATGGGCCTGGACGCCATCTCCGTCGCCGGCGGCACGCAGGCCTGGACGGCTGCGGGCCTGCCCGTCGTCACCGGTGCGCACGCCTGCTGAGGAGGAACCCATGATCGAGATCATCCCCATCGACACCCCGTCCCTCGGCGACCGCTCCTACGTCGCCACCGACGGGTCCGTGGCGGTCGTCGTGGACCCGCAGCGCGACATCGACCGGGTGCTCGCCATCACCGAGCCCCGCGGACTGCGCATCACCCACGTCCTCGAGACGCACATCCACAACGACTACGTCACCGGCGGCTACCAGCTCGCCCAGCGGGTGGGCGCGGCGTACTGCGTCAACGCCGACGACCCGGTCTCCTACGAGCGCACCGCCGTCCGCGACGGCGACGTGCTCGTGGCCGGGGACATGCGGGTACGGGTGGTCCACACGCCGGGCCACACCTTCACCCACCTGTCCTACGCGCTGGCCGACTCCGCCGGCACCCCGATCGGTGTGTTCACCGGCGGCTCGCTGCTGTTCGGCTCCACCGGACGCCCGGACCTGCTCGGCTTCCAGCATGCCGACGCCCTGGCGCGCCACCAGTGGAGCTCGGCTCAGCGGCTGGCCCGCGAGCTCCCCGACGAGGCCGAGGTCTACCCGACGCACGGGTTCGGCTCGTTCTGCTCGGCCACCCAGGCCGAGGGCCTGTCCTCGACCATCGGGCACCAGAAGACCCTCAACCCGGTGCTGACCCGGCCCGAGGACGACTACGTCGAGGAGCTCATCGCCGGCCTCGTCGCCTACCCCGCCTACTACGCGCACATGGGCCCGACCAACGCCGCCGGTCCGGTCGAGATCGACCTGAGCCTGCCGGAGGCAGCCGATCCGGCCGAGCTTCGCCGCCGCATCGACGCCGGGGAGTGGGTCGTCGACCTGCGTACCCGCAAGGCGTTCGCCGCCGGGCACGTCCCGCAGTCGTTCAACGTCGGCCTGGACGGGTCGTTCGTCACCTACCTGGGCTGGATCATCCCGTGGGGCACCCCGGTGACCCTGCTCGGTGAGACGGCCCACGAGGTCGCCGAGGCTCAGCGAGAGATGGTCCGCATCGGTATCGAGCGCCCGGCCGCCATGGCCACCGGCGGGCCGCAGGACTGGGCAGGAGGCCTGCCGCTGGGCTCGTACCCGGCGGTCGGCTTCGCCGATGTCGCGGCGGCTCGCGAGCGAGGCGAGGACCCGTTCCTGATCGATCTGCGCCGGCACGACGAGCGCCGGGCCGGCCACATCGTGGACACCCACCATCTGCCGTTGCACGAGTTGCTGACCCGGATGGGCGAAGTGCCGAGCGACCGTCCGGTGTGGCTGCACTGCGAGGCGGGCTACCGGGCGTCCATCGCCGCATCGATCCTGCGGGCCGCCGGACGGGACGTCGTGCTGGTCGACGACGACTTCTACCCGGGCGCGGTCACGGCCGGGCTGGCCCTGTCGGCCGGAGAGCCCGCGACCACATGATCGCTCTGGCCATCGTCCTGGCGGTCCTGGTCGGGGTCACCCTCGGCCTGCTGGGGGGCGGCGGGTCGATCCTCGCCGTCCCGCTGCTGGTCTACGTGGCCGGCATGGACGCCAAGGAGGCCATCGCCACCTCCCTGCTGGTGGTCGGGACCACCGCTGCGGTCGCCCTGGTCCCGCACGCCCGCGCCGGCCGGGTGCGCTGGCGCACCGGGCTGCTGTTCGGGGCGGCGGGTATGACCGGGGCCTACGCCGGCGGGCGGATCGCGGAGTTCATCCCGGGGGACGTGCTACTGGTCGCGTTCGCGCTGATGATGCTGGCCACGGCAGCGGCGATGATCAGGGGACGCCGAGCACCGGACAGGCCCGCGCACACCGAGCTGCCGGTGGCCCGGGTGCTGCTCGACGGCGTGGTGGTGGGGCTGGTCACCGGGCTGGTGGGGGCCGGTGGCGGGTTCCTCATCGTCCCAGCGTTGGTGCTGCTCGGCGGGTTGCCCATGCCCGTGGCGGTGGGGACGTCCTTGCTGGTCATCGCGATGAAGTCGTTCGCGGGGCTGGCCGGCTACCTGGCCAGCGTGCAGATCGACTGGCCGATCGCGCTCGGGGTGACGGCCGCGGCCGTGCTCGGGAGCCTGGTGGGCAGCCGGCTCACCGGGGTGGTGCATCCGGAGACGCTGCGCAAGGCCTTCGGCTGGTTCGTCGTCGCGATGGGCATGTTCGTGCTGGTCCAGCAGGCGCCGGCCGCGTTGTCCGAGCAGCCCTGGTTCTGGCCCCTTGTCGGTTCCGCCGCCCTGCTCGCCGCGGGAACGGGGGCGATCGTGCTGCTACGCCGGCGCCGGGCGTCCCGCGCGGTAGAGCAGGCCCCGACGGACGAGGAACTTCTCGCCCTCGACCGCCAGCGGAACCACGAGCGCTAGGGCGAAGCAGACCGCCAGCTCCTGCCCGCTCAACGCTTCGGTACGGAAGATGTCCTGCAGGGCCGGCAGGTACACCACGGCCATCTGCAGCCCGATGGTCAGCGCGACGGTGCCCAGCAGGGCCGGGTTGGCGAAGAACCGGGACCCGATCAGGGGGCGGGTCTCCGAACGCACCGCCATCGAGTGCCCGAGCTGAGCGAGTACGAGGACGGTGAAGACCACGGTCTGCCAGCTGCCCGAGCCGCCGGCGTAGGCCCACGCCATGCCGGCGATGGACACCGCGCCCACCAGGAGCCCGACCCATCCGACGTGCCATGCCACGCCGTGGGCCAAGACGCTCTCATCCGGTGGTCTCGGTGGTCGGCGCATGACGTCCGGTTCGGCCGGCTCCCGGGCCAGGGCCAGCCCGGGCAGGCCGTCGGTGACCAGGTTGATCCACAGGATCTGCAAGGGAAGCAGCGGCAACGGCAGGCCGAGGAAGGGCGCGGCGAACATCACCCAGATCTCACCGGCGTTGCCCGTGAGGATGTACTTCACGAAGCGCCGGATGTTGTCGTAGATCCGCCGTCCCTCGCGCACCGCGGCGACGATGGTGGCGAAGTTGTCGTCCAGCAGGACCATGGCCGATGCGCCCCGCGCGACGTCAGTGCCGCCCCGTCCCATGGCCACCCCGATGTCGGCCTGGCGCAGCGCGGGCGCGTCGTTGACCCCGTCCCCGGTCATCGCGGCCACCTGGCCGCACGACTGCAGCGCCTGGACGATGCGGATCTTCTGGGCGGGGTCGACGCGCGCGTACACCCGTGCGTCGATCACCCGGGACGCCAGTTCCGTGTCGTCGAGGTCGGTGAGGTCCCGGCCGGTGAGCACGTCTTCGCTGCTGTGCTCCGGCTCGGCCACCCCGACCCGCTCGGCGATCGCGTGCGCGGTCACCGGATGATCACCGGTGATCATCACGGGGATGATGCCCGCTCCGCGGCACTCTGACACGGCGCCGGCGGCCTCCGGGCGCGGTGGGTCGAGCAGGCCGACCAGCCCGAGCAGGTGCAGGTCGTGCTCCACGGCTTCCGGCTCGTCCGGGACGGTGTCGAGCCGGCGGTGGGCCACGGCCAGCACCCGCAGCCCCCGGCGGGCCATCTCCGCGGAGCGCGCCGTGACGTGTGCGTGCTCGCTCGGGGAGACCGAGCAATGCGGGAGCAGCGCCTCCGGGCCGCCCTTGGCGTACACGTCGAACCCGCCGTCCTCGTCCGCAGACCCCTCCGCTCGATGCACGGTGAGCATCCGGCGGCGCTCGGCGTCGAAGGGGATCTCTGCGACCCGTTCGGTGCAGACCTCGACACCGTGCTGGCGGGCGTAGGTCAGCAGCGCGACCTCGGTCGGGTCGCCATGCTCGCTGGCCCCGTCCTCACCGGCCCTGTCGACGACCGCGTCGTTGCACAGGGCGACTGCGCGAGCCAGGGCCGCGACGTCCCCGTCGGGGGTCCACGCCTGCTCGACCCTCATCCGGTTCTGCGTGAGCGTGCCGGTCTTGTCCGAGCAGATGAAGGTGACCGACCCGAGCGTCTCCACCGCCGGGAGCCGCCGGACCAGGGCGTTCTGCTTGACCATCACCGACGCTCCGAGCGCCAACGAGATCGTCACCACTGCCGGGAGTGCCTCGGGTACCGCAGCGACGGCGAGGCTCACCGACGTCAGCAGCATCTGCAGCGGGTCCTCACCGCGCAGCAACCCACTGACGAAGACCACGGCACTGATGATCACCACGGCGAGCGCAACCCGCTTGGACAGGTGGGCCAGCCGCTTCTGCAGGGGCGTGCGAACGTCCTCGACCCCCGCGAGCAGGTGCGCCACCCGACCGATCTCGGTGTCCCCGCCGGTGGCCACGACCAGCCCGGCTCCCCGTCCCGTCGTCACCTCGGTGCCGCGGAAGGCCAGGCAGGCCCGGTCCCCGAGCGGGGCGTCGGCGTCCGGCAACGCCTCGACGGACTTCTCCACCGGCACGGACTCCCCGGTGAGGGCCGCCTCGGCGACCTGTAGTCGAGCCGCCTCGAGCAGGCGCAGGTCGGCCGGGACGACGCCGCCGGCCTCGAGCAGGACGACGTCCCCGACCACGACGTCCGGGCTCGGGATCGTCGTCGGGGTCCCGTCGCGCACCACCCGCGCCGCCGGGGCGGCCATCGCCCGCAGCGCCTCGAGGGCGCGCTCGGCCCGATACCCCTGCACCGCCCCGATCGTGGCGTTGAGCACCACGATGACGAGGATCGCGATGGTGTCGATCGGCTCCCCGACCAGCCCGGACACCAGCGCAGCCACCAGCAGCAGCAGGATCATCACGTCGCGGAACTGCTCGACGATCAGGTCCCACAGGCTGCGGCCGGCCTGCTCGGGGAGCTCGTTGGGCCCGTCGCGGTGCAGTCGCCGCGCGGCCTCGCTCCTGGTCAACCCGCGCCGGTGGTCACCGGCGACGGCCTCGGCGACGTCGACGACCGACACGGTGTGCCAGGCGACGGGGGTCGGGGCCGAGTCCAGGGTGCGTCCGGGCGTGGCCATCCCTACCAGGATGGCGGGCTCGCTCCCGTCCCGTGGAGAGTCGGAGGGCCCGCTACTCGACCGAGACGTCCTGACCCGGCAGCCATGTCACCGCCCACGGGAACACCACGGTGAACAGCAGCCCGACGACCGCGGCGATCAGCGACAGCACCAGCAGGACGCGCAGGACGGTCGGTCCCGGGAGATGGTTCCAGATCCAGCCGTACATCTCAGGTCTGCGTCCCCGTGGCGGTGGGTGTCGAGGAGGTGCCCACCAGGATTCCGTGCACGATCAGCCTCTCCTCCGAGCTCCAGCGGGGGTGGCACGTGGTCAAGGTGATGACGGCGGTTCTTGGCGTGGCTCCCGGCTCCCGGGGCACCGGGGCCAGGACCGCGGTGTCGTCCGGTCCGGTGACGTAGGACGTCGAGACCCGGTACAGATGCTCCTGCCCCTCGCGCTCGACGACGATCTCGTCGCCGGGCTCGAGCCGGTCCAGGTACGCGAACGGCTCCCCGTAGGTGGCCCGATGCCCGGCGACAGCGAAGTTGCCGACCTGCCCGGGCTCGGCGCTGTCGGGGTAGCGTCCAGGCCCTCGGGTGAGGTCGGCCAGGTCCACTCCTTGGACGACGATCCAGTTCCAGTCCTCACCGAGCCGGGGGATGCGCATACGTGCGTAGGCGTCGCCCGGCAGGGGCTCCGGCGTGGCCTGCGGCGGAGGGGCCTGCGGCGGCGCCGCCTCGACCGAAGGCTCCGGTGGTTCGGGATCGGTGGACTCGAACTCCCGCTCGAGCGCCTGCTGCTCGCCGGCGGTCTCGACACCGGTCCAGAACAGCGTGTAGACCGCGAACAGGCCGACGACCACCCCGGCGGTGATGAGCAGCTCGCCCACCACGCCAACGGTTGCGCGCACGCGGTCGGCGGTCACCGGGTCCAGGGTACGCAACTTCTGGGATGAGAGGATCCGCTCGCTCGCCGTCGTCCTCGCGGTGGTACGCCTTCCCCGCCGCGGACAGGTACCGGCACGACGTGGTCGATCCCGAGGGGGAGAACGCGGAGAACCTCGACGAGATCTACCCGGTGCTCGGCCCGCTCATCGGGTTGCCCGAGCTGTCGGCTCCCTGAGCAGCCAGCACCTGGCGCACCTCTGCGTCGCTGACCTGGCTGAAGTCGCGGTACCACTCCCCGACCGCGTAGAACGGTTCCGGAACCTGGAGGCAGACCACCTCGTCGACGTCACGGGAGAGCACCGCGAGGGTGTCGCGGGGAGCGACCGGCACGGCCAGGACGACCCGGGCCGGACGATCGGTCTCACGGTGGCGCAGCGCCCTGACCGCCGCCCGCGCCGTGGCCCCGGTCGCCAGGCCGTCGTCGACGACCACGGCCGTTCGACCGGCCAGCGCGACCGACGGACGCACTCCTCGGTACTCCTGCTCACGCTGGTCGGCCACCTGCTGCTCCTCGGCGACGACGCGGGTCAGAGTCGCCTCGTCGATGCCCAGCGAGGCGAGCACGTCCTCGTTGCGCACGATCGAGCCCGCCGCCAGGGCTCCCATCGCGAGCTCGCGGTGCCCGGGGACGCCGAGCTTGCGCACGACGAGGACGTCCAGCGGGGCGCCGAGCTCCCGGGCGACCTCGGCGGCGACGGTGACCCCGCCGCGCGCCAGGCCGAGGACGACCATGTCCTCGCCGTCGCGCCGCCGCTGCGCGACGGCTCGGCCCAGCGCGCGTCCGGCCTCGGTTCGGTCGGCGAACACTCAGCGGACCCCCCCGGGCGCGTGGTCCAGGAGCCGGGACAAGCGGGAGCCGAAGGCGATCTCGTTAAGTGTGTGGGAGAACGACGCGCCGTCGGCGGGGGCGTCGACCAGACCGGCGGCCCACTCGCTCGTCACCCCGGGCAGGCCCACCTGCCGACTCAGCAGGTCGTACACCCCGTAGGCGGCATCGATCCGACGATCTGCCGGGATGACCTGCTGGGAGATGCGGGCCGCGATCGTCGCCGCGATGGTGCCGGCGTTGGCGACAACGGCGAGGTCGATCAGGGCGTCGCGGTAGCCGGGGCGGTTTGCCACCTCGGGCCCGTGCACCGCCTCCAGGGCGTAGGCGGCGAGCCGCACCGGGCCCAGGAGGTTCTGCACCAGCGCGAGCAGCGGTCTGCTGTTCCCGAGCCCCAGGTAGGACGGCGGGTCGAGGTAGATGTCGACGGCCGCGCTCACCGCTCCGCACCCGGTGTGGCCCAACGACAGGCTCAGCTGCACGGTGGGGAGCTGGGCGACGGCGAAGTCCAGCGAGCCGAGGGCGGTCTCGCTGAGCACGCCACCGGCGACCCGCACCACGAACAGGTCGTTCGCCCGCTGTCCCAGCAGCAGCTCCAGCGGCACCCGGGCGTCCGCGCAGGACACCGCGGTTGCGAACGGGCGCTGCTCGGGCGGCTCGCCGGTGGGGGACACCCCCAGCTCCTCAGGGGCGAGCTGGACAAGCTGCGGTTCGGTGGCCTCGTCGAGCCCGAACAGCGCAGCGAAGTCCTCGTTGCCCTTCTCCAGCCGCCGGCGAGCCGCTGCCGGGTCGGCCGGTTGCGGCACCCGCGGCATGCTCGAGTCGCCGATCCTCCAGACGATCTCCCTCATAGGACCTCTGCCCCCTCCTGCGGTCCCGGGTGGACCGACTACCGTCACGGTAGTCCGAGAGGGTGGGTGAACTGGATGGAGTCCATGCACGCCAAGCGGTGGACCGTGACGATCAACATCGACGAGGTCGATGACGACCGCACGAGGGCGCACGCGGTGCTCGACACCGGTGGGTCGAGCCACATCACCGGTGAGGGTTTCGCGCGGCGCAATCCCACCGACCGGCCGGTGCCGGAGGTCGGGGACGAGCTGGCGGCCGGCAGGGCGCTGTCCGACCTGGCGCACCGCCTCCTCGACGTCGCCGCCGAGGACATCGAGGCCTTCGCCGCCGCCCAGTAATCCCGCGGCCGCCTCGACCCTCCCCCCACTGATCACGTTTGGCACGTTCGCGTGGGGTTTGCACGGTGCCGAACCCGTGCAAACCCCACGTTGACCATGCAGAGGGCCGCGCCGAGCTCTGCGAGGGGGCTGAGCTGTCCGACGGGGCGCGCTGTGCCGTCAGCGGGGCCGCGCTGAGCTGTCCGGGGGGCCGCGCCGAACCCCGACCTTCGAAGGACGCCGCGCAGGGCGGCGTCAGCGGTTCGCTGGCGGTCTGAGCCTTCCGGCGAGCAACCCGTAGGCGCCGGCAGCCACCCCGCCGAGGACGAGCCCCGCACCGATGCTGGCGGAGTCGGCGACCAAGCCGACCAGCGGAGGCATGACGAGGAAGCCCAGCCGGGCAACCCAGGACACGACTGTGACGCCGTCACCCGAGCGCACCCCAGGCCAGTGCCCGGCCGCGTGGAACAGCGTCGGGAACGCCGGGGCGATGCCCAGCCCGATGACGGCGAACCCGACGATGGACAATGGCAAGCTCGGCGAGGTCAGCACGACGACGTAGCCGAGCATGGCCAGCATCCCACCGACCCTCGCGACCGCCACCGCCCCGACCCGGTCGGTGACCCGGTCTGCGGCGAAGCGGCTGAGCAGCATCGCAACCGAGAAGGACGTGTACCCCAGGCCGGCCAGGCCCGGCGGGGCGTCGCGTCCCTCGGCGAGGTAGAGCGTGCTCCAGGTGCCCGCCACGTCCTCGCCCATCCCGGCCAGCACCGCCAGCGCGCCGACCCAGGCCAGCGGGCGCAACGCGCGCCCCACGCCGCCGGATGCGCGTCCCGCGGCAGGAGCGTCTGCGCTGCTCGAGGGAGGTGGGACGGGTCGGCCAGTCGCCTCACCAGCCGGGCCAGGCGCGGTCAGGTCTGCCGGGTCGGGCCCGGGCAGGCGCCAGGCGGCGGCCGTCCCGGAAGCGGCCACCGCGACCAGCCCGACCACGCCGAGGTGCAGGGTCAGCGGGACGCCCAGCCCAGCCGCCGCCGTCCCGATGGCCGCGCCGGTGGCGGCCCCGACGCTCCACAGCCCGTGCAGCCCGTTGATGAGCGAACGCCGGTACTGCTGCTGGACCCGCAGCCCGTGAGCGTTCATCGCCGCGTCCATCACCCCGTCAGCCGCCCCCAGCGCGAGGTAGGTCGCGGCCAGCGCAGCCCACGAGGGCGCCACCGCGAGCAGCGGCAGTCCGGAGCCGAGCGCGGTCCCGGCCACAGCTGCCACCGGTGCCGAGCCGAACCGTGCGATGAGCCGCCCGGTCAGCGGGACCCCGACCAAAGAGCCGACCGGGGCCGCGGCCAGCGCCAGGCCCAGGGCGGTGTTCGTCAGACCGAGATCCGCCTTGATCTCCGGCAGCCGCGGCAAGACCGTGGTCAACCCAAGAGCGTTGACGAAGAACAGCAGCCCCACCGCGACGCGCGCGCGCCGTGCGCGTCCGGAGGGATCCTCCACTCCGGTAGCGTCCTCCACATTGCCAACGCCGAGGTGACGGGGGTCAGTGATGTGCGGGTGCTTCGTGCTCGCCCTGGGAGCGTTCGCGCCGCGCCTGGCGCTGCTTCTCATGGCCCTGTTCAACGACGAGATCACCGAAGCCTTCGACGGCAGCTGGCTGGTGCCGCTGATCGGATGGTTCCTGCTGCCCTACTCCACCCTGGCCTATGTGCTGGTGCACTGGTTGACCGGCGACGTCGGCGGGTTCAACTGGCTGTTCGTCGCGCTCGGCTTCGTCATGGACATCGGCTCGTACGTCGGCAGCTGGACGCGTCGCAGCGACGTGACCACGTACTACACCCGGGACAGCCCGGCGTGACTGTGAGTGTCGGCCCGCTCCGGCCAAGTGACCAAGAGCACGTCGCAGACCGGGCCGAGAGTCCCTTCCGTGCCCAGGGGGGCTGCCCAGTAGCGTCCCGCTCGATCAGGTGTGTGTGTACTGCGCCCGAAAGGACCAACCGTGCGTATCGGTGTCCCCCGTGAGTCCAAACCCGGTGAGACCCGGGTAGCGGCAACTCCCAAGACCGTCGAGCAGATCACCAAGCTCGGATACGACGTCGTCATCGAGTCCGGGGCGGGCCTGGCCGCCTCCTTCGACGACGCTGCCTACACCAGCGCCGGGGCCAGCATCGGTGGTGCCGAGGTGTGGGACGCCGAGATCATCATGAAGATCAACGCGCCGACCGAGGAGGAGCTGGGACGCCTGCGGGCCGGCCAGACCATCATGAGCCTGCTCGCTCCGGCGCTCGCACCCGACCTGGTCGACTCGCTGGCCGCCAGGGGGGTCACCGCACTGGCGATGGATGCGGTGCCTCGGATCTCGCGGGCGCAGTCCTTGGACGTGCTGTCCTCGATGGCGAACATCGCCGGGTACCGCGCGGTGATCGAGGCGGCACACGAGTTCGGCTCACTGTTCACCGGTCAGGTGACCGCCGCCGGCAAGGTGCCCCCAGCGAAGGTGCTCGTCGTCGGTGCCGGTGTCGCCGGGCTGGCAGCGATCGGCACCGCCAACAGCCTCGGTGCCATCGTGCGGTCCTTCGATGCCAGGCCCGAGGTCGCTGAGCAGGTCGAGTCGATGGGTGCGGAGTTCCTGCGGATCGACGTCGAGGAGACCGGCCCGAGCGCGACCGGCTACGCCACGCAGACGAGCGCGGACTTCGACGCCAAGGCTGCCGCGATGTACGCCGAGCAGGCCAAGGACGTCGACATCATCATCACCACGGCGCTCATCCCGGGACGCCCGGCGCCCCGGTTGATCACCGAGGAGATGGTCGCCTCGATGAAGCCGGGCAGCGTCGTCGTCGACATGGCCGCCGCCAACGGGGGCAACGTCGCCGGGTCGGTCGCAGACAAGAAGGTCGTCAGCGCCAACGGTGTGACGATCCTCGGCTACACCGACCTCCCCGGCCGGCTGCCCACGCAGGCCTCACAGCTGTTCGGTACGAACCTGGTCAACCTGCTCAAGCTGACGACCCCGGAGAAGGACGGCCAGTTCGTCCTCGACCTCGACGACGTCGTCATCCGCGGAATGACCGTGACGAAGCAGGGTGAGGTCCTCTGGCCACCGCCTGCGGTCGCGGTCTCAGCGGCACCGGCGGCCGCGGCACTGGCCCCGGTCGAGCCGAAGCCGGTGAAGGTTAAGGACCCCAACCGCAAGTTCTGGTACGTCGGCGCAGGGGCGGCGCTCCTGCTGATCCTGGCGCCCTTCCTTCCGGCCTCGTTCCTGCCTCAGCTCACCGTCTTCGCCCTGGCCATCGTCATCGGCTACTACGTCATCGGCAACGTCCACCACGCCCTTCACACGCCGTTGATGTCGGAGACGAACGCGATCTCCGGCGTCATCGTGGTCGGGGCCCTGCTCCAGCTCGGCACCGGCAACACGCTCATCACGGTGCTCGCGTCCATCGGCGTCCTCATCGCCAGCATCAACGTGTTCGGTGGGTTCCTGGTGACCTACCGGATGCTCAACATGTTCCGGAAGGCCTGAGTCATGGAACTGACCACCCCGACCCTGGTGACCGCGGCCTATCTGGTCACCGCGCTCCTGTTCATCCTCGCCTTCGCCAACCTGAACAAGCACGAGACGGCCAAGCACGGCAACTACTTCGGCGTCGCCGGCATGACGGTCGCGATCGTGTCGACGATCGGTCTGGCGATCGACCGGGACGGCATCGAGGTTGTGGCCTACATCGTCGCCGCGATGCTCATCGGCGCTCTCGTCGGCATCTGGCGCGCCCGCACCGTCGAGATGACCGGAATGCCGGAGCTCATCGCGATCTTGCACTCGTTCGTCGGGGCCGCCGCCGTGCTCGTGGCGTACAACTCGTTCCTCGAGGCCGAGGAAGACCCGCAGGTCAAGGCGCTGTACGAAGAGCTCGGAACCACCAACATCCACAACGGCGAGGTGTTCCTGGGTGTCTTCATCGGGGCGGTGACTCTCACCGGCTCGATCGTCGCCTTCCTCAAGCTCAGCGCCCGGATGAAGTCCGCACCGTTGATGCTGCCGGCTCGGCACTGGCTGAACCTGGCGGCCGTGCTGGTCTCCCTGGGTCTCATGGTGTGGTTCATCATCGAGCCGTCCATCGTTCCGCTGGCCATCATGACGGTGGTCGCGCTCGCGTTCGGATGGCACCTTGTCGCCTCGATCGGTGGCGGGGACATGCCAGTCGTGATCTCGATGCTCAACAGCTACTCGGGGTGGGCGGCTGCCGCGACAGGCTTCCTGCTCAACAACAACCTGCTCATCGTCGCGGGCGCGCTGGTCGGCTCCTCGGGTGCCTACCTGAGCTACATCATGTGCATCGGGATGAACCGCTCGTTCGTCTCGGTCATCGCCGGTGGCTTCGGGACGGACGGTCAGATCGCCGGCGAGGCCAAGGACTACGGCGAGCACCGCGAGATCAACGCCGAGGAGGCCGCCAACCTGCTGGCCGAGGCCTCGTCGGTCATCATCACCCCCGGCTATGGCATGGCCGTGGCGCAGGCTCAGTACCCGGTGGCCGAGCTCACCCGGAGGCTGCGCGAGAACGGGACGGAGGTTCGCTTCGGCATCCACCCGGTGGCCGGACGGCTCCCCGGTCACATGAACGTTCTGCTCGCCGAGGCGAAGGTTCCCTACGACATCGTGCTGGAGCTCGACGAGATCAACGACGACTTCAGTGACACCGATGTCGTCCTGGTCATCGGGGCGAACGACACGGTCAACCCGGCGGCCATCGACGAGCCGGGCAGCCCGATCGAGGGGATGCCGGTGCTGCACGTGTGGGAGGCCAAGGACGTCATCGTCTTCAAGAGGTCGATGGCCACTGGCTACGCCGGCGTGCAGAACCCGCTGTTCTTCAAGGAGAACTCCCAGATGCTCTTCGGGGACGCCAAGGTGCGCGTGGAAGACATCGTCGCCGCGCTGCCCAGCCGCGTCCCGGCGGCCTAGGACCCGGCCGAGCCGTAGAGGCGGTCGCCTGCGTCCCCGAGCCCGGGGACGATGTAACCGCGCTCGTTCAGTCGCTCGTCGACCGACGCAGTGACCACGGTGAGTGGGAGCCGCAGTGCCTCGGTCTCGGCGTCCAGCCGGGCCAGTCCCTCGGGAGCGGCCAGCAGGCAGATCACCGTGACCTCTGCGGCGCGCCGTTCGGCCAGGTAGTCAACGGCCGAGGCCAGGGTGCCGCCAGTGGCCAGCATGGGGTCGAGCACGAAGCACTGCCGACCCGAGAGGTCGTCGGGCAGCCGGGAGGCGTAGGTGGTGGCGTGCAGTGTCTCCTCGTCGCGAACCAGCCCGAGGAAGCCCACCTCTGCGGTCGGGACCAGGCGGGTCATCCCTTCCAGCATGCCCAGGCCCGCCCGCAGGATGGGGACGACCAGGGGCGCCGGGTGGGCCAGGTGCACCCCGTCGGCGTCTCCCACCGGGGTGCGCACGCTGACTGGCGCCACGCGCACCGACCGAGTCGCCTCGTAGGCCAGCAGGGTGACCAGCTCGTCGGTCAGCTGGCGGAAGGTCGGTGAGGCGGTCTCCACGTCTCGAAGCATCGTCAGCTTGTGCCCCACCAGCGGGTGGTCGACGGTGTGGACCAGCACAGCCGCGAGCCTAGCCCGGCGCCGGGAACGGCCGCTGCTAGCGTCCGCGCTCGACGGCCATGGGCTCACGCGAGGACGGGAAGCCATGTCGGGTCCGCTCAGCGACGCTGCGGCGATGGCTGCTGCGCTGGACCAGGCGCGGCTGGCCGGCGCGATCGGTGAGGTGCCGGTGGGGGCCGTCGTGCTCGACGCGGCCGGCAGCGTCATCGGACGCGGGTACAACGCGCGAGAGGTCACCGCAGACCCGACCGCTCACGCGGAGGTCGTCGCGCTGCGGGCAGCAGCGGCGGTGCTGGGATCGTGGCGGCTCGAGGGCTGCTGTCTCGTCGTCACGCTGGAGCCGTGCACGATGTGTGCCGGAGCCAGCGTGCTGGCCCGTGTCGCCCGCCTCGTGTTCGCCGCCGACGACCCGAAGGCCGGCGCCGTCGGCTCGTTGTGGGACGTGGTGCGAGACCGGCGGCTCAACCACCGTCCCGAGGTCGTCCGCGGCGTGCTCGCCGAGGAGGCGTCGTCGCTGCTCCAGGCCTTCTTCCGGACCCATCGCGGCGACTGAGAGCCTCCGGGACGGCGCCTGCGGTCCGGTATCCTGCCTGGCGGTGGCGTGTCCGAGCGGCCTAAGGAGCACGCCTCGAAAGCGTGTGAGGGGGTGACTCCTCCGTGGGTTCAAATCCCACCGCCACCGCTGAGCCAACGGCGCCTCGCACCTGCACGCGAGGCGCCGTCCGGTTTCCGCGGCTGGGCTGGCGTGGCGAGGTGATGTCGCGACCGGTGTCGAGGGAGGTGGCGTGGACGTCGAGTCCCTGGACCGCGCGCTGCTCGTCGGTGCGGTCGTCCTCGGGCTGGCCATCCTCGCGGTCCGGCTCTCTGTCGGTGTCGGGCTGCCGAGCCTGCTGGCCTATCTCGGCATCGGCGTCGTGCTGGGGACCGCCGGTGTCCAGTTCGACGACGCTGCCGCGGCCCACGCACTCGGGTTCGCTGCACTCGTCGTCATCCTCACCGAGGGAGGCCTGACCACCCGATGGCAGGACGTCGGACCGGCGATGCCGCTGGGCGTGCTGCTGGCGACGGTCGGAGTCGGCGTGAGTACCGGTGTGGTGGGCGGGGTCGCCCACGTCGTGCTCGGGCTGGACTGGACGACCTCGCTCATCCTCGGCGGCGTCTTCGCCGCGACCGACGCCGCCGCCGTGTTCTCCGTGCTGCGCAGGGTGCCGCTGCGGCCGCGGGTTGCCGGTGCGCTGGAGGTCGAGGCCGGCCTCAACGACGCCCCCACGGTGCTCCTCGTCACGCTGCTGTCGACCGGGGCCTCCGACGAGCTGGGCTGGGCCGGGTTCCTCGGCACCGTTGTGTTCGAGCTGGTGGTGGGGGGCGTCTTCGGCCTCCTGGTGGGCCTCGGCGGGGCTCGCCTGCTGCGCAGGCTTGCCCTGCCGTCCTCCGGCCTGTATCCCCTGTCGGTGGTGACCACGGCCGTGCTCGCCTACGGCGGGGCGTCGGCCCTGCACGCCAGCGGGTTCGCCGCGGTCTACCTGGCCGCGCTCGTCCTGGGCAACTCCGACCTTCCGCACCGCCAGGCCACCCGGTCGTTCGTCGAGGGGATGGCCTGGCTGGCGCAGATCGGGCTCTTCGTCATGCTCGGGTTGTTGGCTTCTCCGCTGGAGATCGACGTCGGCATCCTTGGCGCCGCTGCGCTCATCGGTCTGGTCACGGTCCTGCTGGCGAGGCCGCTGTCGGTGCTCATCTCAGCGGCCCCGTTCCGGGTGCCGTGGCGGGAGCAGGCGTTCCTGTCCGTCGCGGGGCTGCGGGGGGCCGTGCCTGTCGTGCTGGCCACCATCCCCCTGTCGTTGGGCTTCCCCGACAGCAGCCGCATCTTCGACCTGGTCTTCGTTGCCGTGATCGCCTTCACGCTGGCACAGACCCCGCCGCTGGCCCGGCTCGCGCGGACGCTGCGAGTCATCGACGAGGCGGCGAGTCAGGACGTCGAGCTGGAGGCCGCGCCGCTGGAGCGGATCGGCGCGGACATGCTGCAGCTGCACATCGGTGACGGGTCGCGGCTGCACGGGGTCGAGGTAGCCGAGCTGCGGCTCCCACCCGGTGCGTCCATCGCGCTGGTGGTCCGCGACGGCTCGAGCTTCGTCCCTGGTCCGGCGGTGGCACTGCGGCACGGCGACGACGTGCTCGTCGTCGCCCCGCGCGGCACCCGGGAGCAGGCTGAGCAGCGCCTGCGGGCGGTCAGCCGTGCCGGTCGTCTCGCCGGCTGGCGCCAGCCGGTCCAGACCGGCGGTCTGGCCGAACGACTCCAGATGCGGTGGCGCCCTGGCCGTCGCAGCGACGGCCAGGGCGAGCGCCGCGACGGTTGAGCAGAGGGCTCAGCAGGTGGGGATGCCGTCCCCGTCGTCGGTCGGGACTCCGTCGGCCGGGGGCGCCGGCTGGACGACTCCGGTGAAGCCGGCGCCGATCGCGAAGTCCACCGTCGCGTCGGCGCGCTGGTCCTGCACCCATACGGCGCCAGGGACGTAGCGGAGCAGGCTCTCTACTTGCGGTTGCGAGGCTGGGGCAGACCGGACCTCACCGACACCGTCCAAGCGCTTGCCCAGCGGGTCGTTGTCGACGGCCGCGACCACGAACCCGCCCGCAGCCAGCGCGTCGGCCGTCTCGCCCGCGAGGCCGCTGACCCCCGAGGCGTTGTACACGTTCACGGTGACCTCGGCGGGGGCCGGCAGTGGCGGTGCACCGTCCGGTGCCGGAGTGCAGGCCGGCGCGGAGGTAGCCGTGGCCGCGGCCACCTCGCCACCGAAGGGTTGGGTCAGCTGGGCCCACCCCCACCGACCGGCGATGAGGACGGCGACACCCAGCAGCGCCAGCACGATGGCTGTCCGCAGCGGCCGGGTGAGGGACCGCCTGGGGACAGGGTCGGGTGCTTCCACGTCGTAGGTCACGGGGCCTCCGTGGCTCGATCACGCCTCATGCATCGAGGCGAGTCTAGGAGAGGACGACCCCGCTGACCCCACGCTCCTGGCGGAGGATGCGGGATTTGAACCCGCGAGGGGCTATCAACCCCAACACGATTTCCAATCGTGCGCCATAGGCCACTAGGCGAATCCTCCGCTGATCAGGGTACCCGGCGGGCTGTCCCGCCCCCGAGTCCTGGGCGTATCGTGGGGGCGGTCCCCCGCGCGGCGGCACCCTGCCGAACCCCCCCAGGGCCGGAAGGCAGCAAGGGTAGGTGGGCTCTACCGGGTGCGCGGGGGATCCCTCGGATCTGGCGACTAGGGTGCCAGGCGTGGCGCTCGCCCTGTACCGCACCTACCGGCCGGGACGCTTCGCCGACGTCGTGGGGCAGGAGCACGTCACCGCTGCGTTGACCCGCGCGATCGAGAACAACCGCGTGCACCACGCCTACCTCTTCTCTGGGCCCCGGGGCTGCGGGAAGACCTCCAGCGCACGCATCCTCGCGCGGTCGCTCAACTGCGAGCAGGGGCCAACCGCTGACCCGTGCGGACGGTGCGCCTCGTGCGTGGACCTCGCCCCGAACGGTCCCGGCAGCCTTGATGTGGTCGAGCTGGACGCGGCCACGCACGGCCTGGTCGAGGACGCCCGAGAGCTGCGCGAGCGCGCGCACTTCGCACCGGTGTCGTCCCGCTTCAAGATCTACATCATCGACGAGGCGCACCAGCTGGGGCCGGGGGCTGCCAATGCGCTCTTGAAGATCATCGAGGAGCCTCCTGGGCACGTACGCTTCGTCTTCGCCACGACCTCGCCGGAGAAGATCCTGGCCACGATCCGTTCCCGCACCTACCACTACCCGTTCCGACTGGTACCGGCCAGGCTGCTGAGCCGACACCTGGCCTGGGTCTGCGAGCAGGAGCAGGTACCAGCGGACCCGGCAGCCTTGGACCTGGTGGCTCGGGCGGGGGCCGGCTCGGTTCGCGATGCGCTGTCGGTGCTCGGTCAGCTCATCGCCGGGAGCGGCGAGGAGGGCGTGACCTATGCCCTGGCGCACGACCAGCTGGGCTTCACCGACGCCGCCCTGCTCGACAGCGTCGTCGATGCGTTGGCCACCGACGACGCAGCCGGGGTGTTCCACGCGGTGGACCGGGTCGTGGAGTCCGGGCACGACCCTCGCAGGTTCCTCACCGACCTGCTCGAGCGCCTGCGTGACCTGCTGCTGGTGCAGACCGTGCCGGACGCGCTGGACAGCGGTCTGGTCGCGGCACCGGACGACCAGGCGGACCGGATGCGTGAGCAGGCACGAATGCTCAGCCGGACCGATCTGGTGCGCCTGGCGCAGGCCGCTGACGACGGCATCCTCGCCATGCGTGGGACGACGCCGACCCGCCTCCAGCTCGAGCTGGTCTGTTCCCGGCTGCTGCTGCCCGGGGCCGGAACCGGCTTGGTCGACCTGCAGTCCCGCCTGGACCGGATGGAGCGGCAGCTGGCCCGCGGGCAGAGCGTCGTGGCATCCGTCCCGGCTGCTCCGGCCACCGCGCCATCCGATGGGGCCAGCGCCCCGGCTCGAGGTGCGTCCCGTGCCGGGCCGGCTCCGCAGGCACCGGCGGCGGCCGTCCCCGCTGCTGGAGGCATCGCCGCGCTCAGACGCGCCTGGCCGGAGGTTCTCGAGCGACTGCGGGAGCTGCGCAAGACCCCGTGGACGTTCATCAAGGACAACACCGAGCCCATCGACATCTCCGACGACACCCTCCTTCTCGGCGTCCGCAGCGCACGGCTTCGTGACACGCTCACCTCGCGCCAGGACTACAGCGCCTACCTCCAGCAGGCGATCGGCGACGTCCTGGGCCGGACGCTGCGCATCGAGGCCGTCGTCCAGCCCTCGGACGGGTCCCGGGAATCGTCGCCTGCCGGACGGGCCACGGGCGGCCCGTCCGGTCGGTCGCCGTCCGCCGTGCAGGAACGGGTAAGCGGCCCACCGTCCGGTGCGGGCGATGAAGGGGTCGATCGGGCGTCGGCGGAGGCCACTCCGGGCGAGGCCCAGCACGCTGCCACCCGCCCAGAGGCGCAGCGGATCTCCGACGCGGTCACGGATGTCGCAGCGGATGTCGCAGCGGACGACCCCGTCATCGATGACGTCAGCGGCGCGGACCTGCTGACCCGCGAGCTCGGGGCCAGCGTCATCGAGGTCGTGGACGAGAGGTAGCAGAACGACGGGTGACAAGACCACGGATGACAAGACCACAGGAGGCAACATGACCGCCGGCATGCCCGATATCGGCGCGTTGCTAGCCCAGGCGCAGGCCATGCAGCAGCAGGTGCTCCAGGCGCAGGCAGACCTGGCCGACCTGCGGGTCGAGGGAACCGCCGGCGGCGGACTCGTGAGGGCCGCGGTGAATGGTCGGGGTGAGCTGGTCAGCCTGGTGATCAGCCCGGCGGCCTACGACCCGTCCGACCCGGACGCGCTGGAGACCCTCGCCGACCTCGTCGTCGCGGCGGTGCGCGACGGCCGTGCGGCGGCCGAGGAGCACGCCGGTGCCGAGCTGAGTCGCGCGACCGGAGGCCTGGCGGACCTAGGTGGGTCGCTCGGCGCGCTCTTCGGCGCGGGGTCGGCGGATCAGCCCGGCTTGGGCTCGGCCGGTGCGGACTCCGAGGACTGGGACGACGAGGACGACCTCGACGACGACGACGAGGTCGACGCCCCCGGCAACGGGCCCGCCTGAGGTGTACGAGGGTGCCCTCCAGGAGCTGATCGACGAGCTCTCCCGGCTGCCGGGCGTGGGGCCGAAGAGCGCCCAGCGCCTGGCCTTCCATCTGCTGGCCGCCGACCCCGACGACGTGAGCCGGCTCGTCGCATCCATCACCGAGGTCAAGCGGCGGGCCCGCTTCTGCCAGGTCTGCGGCAACGTCTCGGAGGAGGAGCAGTGCCGGGTCTGTCGTGACCCACGTCGGGATCGCACGGTGATCTGCGTGGTGGAGGAGGCCAAGGACGTGGTGGCTCTCGAACGCACCCGCGAGTACCGCGGCCTGTACCACGTGCTCGGGGGGTCGATCTCACCGATCGACGGCATCGGGCCGGATGATCTGCGGATCAGGTCGTTGCTGAGCCGGTTGGCCGAGGGTGACGTGCAGGAGGTGATCCTGGCCACCGACCCGAACATCGACGGTGAGGCGACCGCGACCTACCTCGCCAGGCTCATCGTCCCGATGGGGTTGACAGTCACCCGGCTAGCCAGTGGGCTACCAGTCGGGGGGGACTTGGAGTACGCCGACGAGGTGACCCTCGGTCGAGCGCTGCAGGGACGCCGTAGCGTGTGAGGACCTGAGAGGGGGCAGCAAGGATGTCGGCCGTCATCGATGAGGACGTCGTGGCGCTTGCCCACAGCCTGCACGCCCAGATCTCCGGGTTCCTGCGCGCAGTGGTCGAGGTCGCGCGCGGCGATGAGCCGGAGTATGCGCTGTCGCTGCTCATGCTGGAGACCAGCCAGCTCGCCCTGGCATCGGGGCGGCTCGCCGCCCTGGACGACGTCCCGCTCGAGGAGGAGTACGAGGTCGACCCGGGGCCCGACCCTGACCTGGACGACCTTCGGGACGCACTGCGCGCGCTCCTGGACGACGTCGATGTCTACGTCGACGTCATCGACCCGATCCACCCCCAGCGAGGCACCGGCGTGTTCCGCATCTCCGACGAGCTGACTGCCGTGGCTGCGGACCTGCTCCACGGCCTGCGCCACTTCGACGAGGGCCGGCTGGCCGAAGCGCTGTGGTGGTGGCAGTACTCGTCGCTGGCCAGCTGGGGCTCCTCGCTCGCCTCGTCCATGCGTGCGGTGCAGTCGCTGGTGGCCCACACCCGCCTCGACGCGGACCGACCGGTGCTCACCGCGGGTACCATGGACTGACCAGTCGCGGTGCCCGCCCGAGGGCCTCCGGCTGGTTGTCAGCGTACGGTCGAGATCAGGAGTCCGCGTGGGCCTCGTCGTCCAGAAGTACGGCGGCTCGTCGGTCTCCGACGCCGGAAGGATCCGCACCGTCGCTGAGCGGATCGTCAGCACCCGCGCCGCCGGGCACGAGGTCTGCGTGGTCGTCTCGGCGATGGGGGACAGCACCGACGAGTTGCTCGACCTGGCTCAGCAGGTCAGCGAGGTCCCCCCGGCGCGGGAGCTGGACATGCTGCTCACCGCAGGTGAGCGGATCTCCATGGCGCTGCTGGCGATGGCGATCGCCGGGCTCGGGCACGAGGCCCGGTCCTTCACCGGGTCGCAGGCCGGTGTGATCACCGACTCCGCTCACGGCAAGGCCCGAATCATCGACGTCACGCCAGGTCGCATCCGAGGCGCGTTGGACGCGGGCGCGGTCGCCATCGTCGCCGGGTTCCAGGGGGTGTCGCAGGACACCAAGGACGTCACGACGCTGGGTCGCGGCGGGTCGGACACCACGGCCGTCGCACTGGCGGCCGCGCTGGGGGCCGAGGTCTGCGAGATCTACACTGACGTGGACGGAGTGTTCACCGCCGACCCACGGGTCGTCCCGAGCGCCAGGCGACTGGCCGCGATCACCTACGACGAGATGCTCGAGATGGCCGCCAGCGGCGCTAAGGTCCTGCACCTGCGCTGCGTCGAGTACGCCAAGCGCTACGACCTGCCCATCCACGTGCGTTCCAGCTTCTCGCAGCGTCCCGGCACGTTGGTGGCCAGGACGTGGGCGGAGGCCGTCCAGGCCAACGAAGGGATCGTGTCCATGGAGCAGCCGATCATCTCCGGGGTCGCGCACGACCGCAGCGAGGCCAAGATCACCCTCGTCGGCGTCCCCGACGTCGTCGGTGCAGCCGCCCGCATCTTCGGCACCGTCGCGCACGCCGGCGTCAACATCGACATGATCGTCCAGAACGTGTCGGCGGTCGGGACGGGCCGCACCGACATCTCGTTCACGTTGCCCCAGGCCGACGCTCCCACAGCGGTCCGGGCACTGCAGGGGATAGCCGCCGAGTCCGGGATCGAGGCGGTCCGGTACGAGGAGGAGATCGGCAAGGTCTCCCTGGTGGGAGCAGGGATGCGCACCCACCCGGGCGTCTCGGCGCGCTTCTTCAGCGCGCTGGCCGACGCGGGGGTGAACATCGAGATGATCTCGACGTCGGAGATCCGGATCTCCGTCGTGGTGCACGCCGCCGACGTCGACCGAGCGATCGGGGCGGTGCACACCGCGTTCGACCTCGACGCGACCGAGATCGAAGCCGTCGTCTATGGAGGAACTGGCCGATGAGCCCTCGTCCTACCCTCGCCGTCGTCGGCGCCACCGGCGCCGTGGGCACCGTCATGCTGGACCTGCTGTCCACGCGGGAGGACCTCTGGGGGGAGATCAGGCTGATCGCCTCTGCCCGGTCGGCCGGCCGGAGGCTGTGGGTCCGCGGGGAGCAGATCGAGGTACAGTCGCTCGCGCCGGAGGCCTTCGACGGTGTGGACATCGCGATGTTCGACGTCCCGGACGAGGTGTCGGCACAGTGGGCCCCCATCGCCGCGGAGCGAGGCGCCGTTGTGGTCGACAACTCCGGAGCCTTCCGGATGGACGACGACGTGCCGCTCGTGGTCCCCGAGGTCAACGCCCACATGGCGCGCCAGCGTCCGCGGGGCATCATCGCCAACCCCAACTGCACCACCCTGTCCATGATCGTCGCGGTGGGCGCCCTGCACGCCGAGTTCGGCCTGGCCGAGCTGGTGGTGGCCTCCTACCAGGCCGCGTCCGGGGCCGGGCAGGTCGGCTCGGACGCCCTCTACGACCAGCTGGTCAAGGTCGCCGGCAACCGTGAACTCGGGACCCGAGCCGGCGACGTGCGCCGCGCGATCGGCGGGGACCTCGGCCCCTTCCCAGCGCCCCTGGCGATGAACGTGGTGCCATGGGCGGGCTCGCTCAGGGATGGCGGCTGGACCAGCGAGGAGCTCAAGGTCCGCAACGAGTCCCGCAAGATCCTCGGCCTGCCGTTCCTCCGGGTCACGGCCACCTGCGTGCGCGTGCCCGTCGTCACGACGCACTCGCTGGCGGTGCATGCGGTGTTCGAACGCGAGGTGACCCTCGACGCTGCCCGACGAGTCCTCGGGGACGCCCCCGGCGTCGTCCTCTACGACGACCCGGAGCGGGGCGAGTTCCCCACCCCCAACGACGTCGTCGGTACCGACCCGACCTGGGTGGGGCGCCTCCGCCAGCACCTGGACGACCCCACTGCGTTGGAGATGTTCGTCTGCGGGGACAACCTGCGCAAGGGCGCGGCCCTCAACACGGCTCAGATCGCCGAGGTGGTGGCGGCCGAGCGTCGAGTCTGACCGGTCTTGCCGGTGGAGCAGGCAACGCCGGGACGTCCACCTCGGACGCCCCGGCGTGGTGTCGGGGTGGCGGGATTTGAACCCACGACCTCGTCGACCCGAACGACGCGCGCTCCCAAGCTGCGCTACACCCCGATGCCCGCGGACCGACCGCGGGGAATGCCAGTGTAGCCGAGCAGGTCCTCGTCTCAGTCCGGCCGCGGGTGCAGCGTGAGCAGCGAGGCCTCCGGCCGGCAGGCAAAGCGGACCGGTGCGGTCGGGCTCGTCCCCAGCCCGCCTGAGACGTGCAGCCAAGCCGATCCGGGGCCACCGGTGCTGGGGTGCCTGGAGACGCCACGGGCCTGGGTCGTGTCCAGGTCACAGTTGGTGACCAGCGCGCGTCCTCCCGGCAGGCACAGCTGGCCACCGTGGGTGTGGCCGGCGAAGATCAGCGCAACCGCGTCGCCGACCATGGCGTCGAGCACCCGGCGGTACGGCGCATGGGTCACCCCGATGAACAGGTCGGTCCCTCGACCGGCCGGTCCGGCCACCGCGTCGTACCTGTCGTAGTCAAGGTGGGCGTCGTCGGTGCCGACAGCCTCGACGCTGGTACCGGCAAGGGTGAGGGTGGTTCGTGCGTTGTCCAGGTCGATCCACCCCGCCCCGGTGAGAGCGGCGTCGAGCGCCGCGGTGGGCAACGGTTCCCCGTGGGCGGAGCGGTCGCCGTCGTCCGGGCGCAGGTAGCGTCCAGGGTTCTTCAGCACCGGGGCGAAGTAGTCGTTGGAGCCCCGCACGTACACCCCTGGGCGATCCAGCAGACCGTCGAGGGACTCCAGCAGCACCGGGACGGCCTCGCGATGAGCGATGAGGTCGCCGGTGCTGACGACCAGGTCCGGCCGGATCCCGGCCAGCGCCGCCACCCACCGCTGCTTGGCCTTCTGCCACGGCGTGAGGTGCAGGTCGCTCAGGTGGAGCACCCGCAGCGGGGCATGACCTGGGGGCAGCACCGGCAGGCTGGAGCGGCGAAGCCGGAAGTCGTTGACCTCGTACCCGGCGGCGTAGCCGAGACCGCTGAGGGCCAGCGCACCCAGGACCGTCGTCGTCCGCCAGGGCGCCCTCACCTAGCCGCCTTCGGGTGCGGGGGCAGGTGCAGGTGCGGCGGGTGCGGGTGCGGGCACCGGCTCAGGCGCCGGCGCCGGCGCGGGCGCGGGTGCGGCGGGGGTAGGGCGCGCAGGAGCAGCCGGTTTGGCAGTCGGCTTGGGCTTGGGCTCGGGCTTGGGCTTGGGCTTGGGCTCGGGCTTGGGTGGCGGGGGAGGCGGAGGGACATAGCCGGTGGACGTGAAAACCCGGACGGTTCCTCCGGAGTAGAAGCCACTTCCAGCCCCTGGATCAGTTCCCACTGCAGTTCCCTCGGGGAGTGAGGAGTTCACCTGGGCGGCGATGTAGGCCTCGAAACCGGCGGCCTGAAGCGTGGACACCGCGTCGGAGCCCGACAGGCCACGCACGTCAGGCACCGTGGTAGTCACACCGGCGATGGTGGTGGGGTCCGGCGCGCTGAAGTCCCGCACCGGCAGCGGTGCCATGATCCCCTCCATGGCCTGCTTCCAGATGGGGCCGGGGATGCATCCACCGCAGGCTTCGCGGTAGTACACGCCGTTGAGCGTGATGCCGTCCAGGGGCTTGGGTGCCTCAGGGTCGGAGATCGCCACCGCGGCGGTTCGCTGCGGGGTGTAGCCGATGAACCAGACAGCCTTGGCGTCGTCGGTCGTTCCCGTCTTGCCGGCCGCCGGTCGTCCCAGGCTCATCCTGGCCCCGGTACGTCCAGAGTCAGGCCCATCGATGACACCGGCGAGCACCTCAGAGACGGCGTCCGCCACGTCGGCGTCCACGACCTCGGCGCAGTTGGCGGGCGGCACCGGCAGCTCGGTGCCGTTCGGGGTGGTGATGGAGGTGACGGCGATCGACTCGCAGTGAGTGCCGCGTGCGGCGAACATGGCGTAGGCCTCGGCGAGGCCGAGTGGGGACACCTCGTTCGAACCCAGCACGAAGGACTTGTACTGGTACAACGGGTCACCCCGGGCTGTGGTCAGCCCGGCGTTGCCCGCGATGGTGGCCGGGTCACAGATCCCGGTGCGATCCTCCAGCAGGGCGAAGAAGGTGTTGACCGACCGCCAGGTCCCGGTGCGAAGGTTGTAGGACCCGCCGCTGCTGTCGTAGTTCTTGACCTCCCAGGCATCCGCGACCGACCCGTCGCAGACCTTCATCGGGCCGGTGTGGGTGAACGCCGCCGGCGCGTCGATGCTGGTGTTCAGCGGGATGCCCTGGGCGATGGCCGCGGCCAGGACGAAGACCTTCATCGTCGAGCCGTTCTGGAACCCACCGCTGCCGCCCCGGTCGAAGTCGGTGACGTAGTTGACGAACGTCGCCCCCTCGCCGCTGCCGTACCGTCGGGAGTGGGTCATGGCCTTGATCTGGCCCGTCCCGGGCTCGACCACTGCCAGCGCCGCGATCGCGTCGTCGGTGGGTGCCACGTAGTCCTGCACGGCGAGGCTGGCAGCGCTCTGCTCGGACCGGCTCAGCGTCGTCTTGATGAGCAGGCCGCCGCGACGGATGGCACGCTCCCGCTCCTCGACGGTCTCCCCGAGGGCCTCCCAGTCGAGCAGCTCGCGGTAGACGTAGTCACAGAAGAACGGCGCGTAGGACACCGTGCAGCCGTTCGTGGTGGTGGAGGGCGCCAGACCCAGCGGCTCGGCGGCGACCGCAGCGGCTTCCTCCGGGGGGATGAACCCGGCCTCCTTGACCATCGCCGTGAGAACCACGTTGCGCCTCGCCAGTGCTCGTTCGGGGTACTGGTCGGGGTCGTAACGCGACGGCGACTGCACCAGTCCGGCGAGTGTCGCCGCTTGGTTGAGCGTGAGGTTCTCCGCCGAGGTGGAGAAGAAGCGCCGCGCAGCAGCCTCCACGCCGTAGGCTCCGCCGCCAAAGTAGGCGAGGTTCAGGTACCGCTCGAGGATCTGGTCCTTGGTGAACTGCTCCTCCGCGGCCATCGCCAGGCGCAGCTCGCGAACCTTGCGCGCGTACGAGGTCTCGGTTGCCGCTGCCACGTCCTCGGTGGACTCCGCCTGCGACACCAGGACGTTCTTCACGTATTGCTGCGTCAGCGTCGACCCGCCCTGCTCCACCGTCCCGCTGCTGACGTTCGTAGCCAGAGCGCGCGCCGTCCCCTGAAGATCGATCGGACCGTGCTCGTAGTAGCGGGCGTCCTCCACCGCGATGATCGCCTGCTGCATGACCGGCGCGATGTTCTCCAGCGGCTTGTAGATCCGGTTCTCGTCGAAGAAGACCGCCACCTGGTTCCCGTCGGCATCCAGGACGACGGACCGCTGCGCCTGTGGAGTGGCTTCGAAGTCCGCCGGCAGCGAGGTGAACGAGTCCACCGTCGAGCGGGCAGCGACACCGGCTGTGCCCACCACGGGGAGCGCCAGCCCGGCCACAAGCAGCCCAGCAACTGCCGCAACGATGACGACCCCAAGGATGTGGCGAGTGGCTGCTGCCATGACGGACAGGGGGAACTGCACCGTACAAGGGTAGACCGAGCTCGAGCCTTGACCCGGCTCATGGGCTGAGTCGTGGCGCTTCTCGAGGCAGGAGTCCACTGCTGACAGGGGGTGACACAGCAGGTGATGTGGGGTGTCGTGATGGTGGTCACGCTCCTGTGACGGGAGTTCACCCGGGCTACGGGCGAGCGTTGCGCAATGTCTACCTTGGCGATCTTGACGCGGAACCCGCGGCTGCGGTGTGATCTTGCCTCGGGGGCCGAGATAGTCAGCATCGCGCTGCCGGAGGAACCGTGACCTGGGTAGAGGACTGGCCCACCCACGCTGCATGTCGGGACGCCGACCCCGACTCGCTCTTCGTCCAAGGCGCGGCGCAGAACCGCGCGAAGACGGTCTGCGGTGGGTGTCGGGTGCGGACGGAATGCCTGGCCGATGCGCTGGACAACCGGATCGAGTTCGGTGTGTGGGGGGGCATGACCGAGCGCGAGCGCCGTGCGCTGCTGCGCCGCCGGTCCGACGTCGTGTCCTGGCGTCGCGTACTCGAGTCCGCGCGCAACGACTACACCCGCCAGCCCCTCCCGCTGCAGAGAAGGGACATGCAGTCGCTCAGCCCTCGCTAGGC
>CAYHHE010000011.1:0-35902 GCA_964356295.1 uncultured Actinomycetes bacterium
GCCCACTCGTTCACCCTATGACCGGGCCGGCGCGAGCGTCGTAGGGCCAGTGGGTGTGCTGCCCGGCACTGCGGACCGACACACCGCGGACCGACGGTGTCGTGCCGGGGCAGCTCCCGGGCCCGATGGCCGAACTCCATCGGTACGTGGGACACTCCTCAGGGCACCATCGACGTCACGGACGTCAGCGCGGACACTCTGTCGTGCTCGGACGGGACGGCTCGGCTCGAGGCCACCTGGCTTGCTGCCGGGGCCGCTGCCGCGTCGTTCACACTGGAGGGTCCACGCTGACCCTGCTCGACTGCGATGGCGCCACCCAGGCGTACCCGAGTACCTCCACGACTCGCTCGCCGAGCGGCACAGACGAACCGGAGAGACACCGTGCCCGACCTGACACTGACCGTCGACGACCGTGACGTCACCCTCCCGGACGGCACCACGGCCGGCCAGGCACTCGCTGAAGCCGGGACTCGCGCGGTGCTCGCCAGGGTGAACGGTGCGCTGGTCGACCTGAGCCACCCGGTCTGCTCCGGTGACGTCGTCGAGCCGGTGGCGCTGGACTCCCCGGACGGGCGGGCCGTGCTGCGACACTCGACCGCGCACGTCCTGGCCCAGGCCGTCCAGGAGCTGTTTCCTGGGGCCCGCCTGGGGATCGGGCCGCCGATCAAGGACGGGTTCTACTACGACTTCGACGTCGACCGGCACTTCACCCCCGACGACCTCGAGGCGATCACCGCCCGGATGCGGGCGATAGTCAAGGAAGGGCAGCCCTTCCTCCGGCGGGTCGTCAGCGATGAGCAGGCGCGGGCCGAGCTGGCAGACGAGCCGTACAAGCTGGAGCTGATCGGGCTCAAGGGGGCCGCCGTCGAGGCCGCTGAGGGCGCCTCGGCAGAGGTCGGCGGTGGTGAGCTCACGATCTACGACAACCTGCACCGGGACGGGTCGCCGGCGTGGAAGGACCTCTGCCGGGGCCCACACCTGCCCACCACGCGGGAGATCCCGGCGTTCAAGCTGACCAGGGTTGCCGCGGCCTACTGGCGCGGCTCGGAGCACAACCCCCAGCTGCAGCGCATCTACGGGACCGCGTGGGAGTCCAAGGAGGCGCTGAAGGCGCATCTGGACTTCTTGGCCGAGGCGGAGAAGCGGGACCACCGCAAGCTCGGTGCCGAGCTCGACCTGTTCTCGTTCCCGGAGCAGATCGGGTCAGGCCTGGCCGTGTGGCACCCGAGAGGGGGCGTCGTCCGCACAGTCATGGAGGACTACTCGCGACGGCGTCACGAGGCCGCCGGGTACCAGTTCGTCCAGACGCCGCACCTGACCAAGGCTGGGCTGTTCGAGATCTCCGGGCACCTGCAGTGGTACGCCGAGGGCATGTACCCGCCTATGGAGCTCGACGGCGGCACGGAGTACTACCTCAAGCCGATGAACTGCCCCATGCACATGCTCATCTACTCCTCCCGCGGACGGTCCTACCGCGAGCTGCCGATGCGGCTCTTCGAATTCGGCACCGTCTACCGGTACGAGAAGTCCGGGGTGGTGCACGGGCTGACCCGCGCCCGGGGGTTCACCCAAGACGACTCCCACATCTTCTGCGCTCCCGAGCAGCTGGCAGACGAGCTGGCCTCGCTGCTGGAGTTCGTGGTCGGGCTGCTGCGCGACTACGGCCTCACCGACTTCAGCGCCGAGCTGTCCACCCGTCCCGACGAGTTCGTCGGAGAGCCGGAGCAGTGGGACCTGGCCGAAGCCTCGCTGCGTGAGGCGTTGGACCGGTCGGGACTGGAGTACGTGGTCGCGGAGGGTGAGGGCGCGTTCTACGCACCCAAGATCGACGTCCACGTGGCCGACGCCATCGGACGACGCTGGCAGCTGTCGACCCTGCAGGTGGACCTCCAGCTGCCGGAGCGCTTCGACCTGGAGTACCAGGCCGCGGACGGGTCGCGGCAGCGTCCCTACGTCATCCATCGGGCGCTGTTCGGATCCGTGGAGCGGTTCTTCGCCATCCTGCTCGAGCACTACGCCGGCGCCTTCCCCGCCTGGCTCGCCCCGGTGCAGGTGGTCGGGATCCCGATCACCGACGCCCACGTCGGCTACCTCGAGGACATCGCCCTCAGGCTCCGCCGGTCCGGGGTCCGGGTGGAGGTGGACACCTCCGACGACCGGATGCAGAAGAAGATCCGCAACGCCCAGCGCTCCAAGGTGCCGTTCATGCTGCTCGCTGGTGACGCCGACGTCGCAGCGGGAGCGGTGTCGTTCCGCTATCGAGACGGCACGCAGAAGAACGCTATCCCCGTCGACGACGCGGTCGCCGAGATCGTCGCCGCAGCCACCGCCGGGGCGGCATGATCGGCGGGCCCGGCCAGACCGGCGGCGCGGGTACCGAGGGGACCGAGACCGAGTTCGTCGGTCAGGACGGTGCGGCCGTCCCGGACAGGCTGGCGCGGCTGTGGACCCCGCACCGGTTGGCCTACATCAAGGCGGAGGCTGCCGCCGACGGCGGCGAGGGTGGGTGCCCTTTCTGCCGTATCCCCACCCTGGACGACCGGGAGGGCCTGGTGCTCACCCGGGGCGAGCACGTGTACGCGGTGCTCAACCTCCACCCCTACAACCCCGGCCATCTCATGGTGCTGCCCTACCGGCATGTGGCCAACCTCGAGGACCTCACCGACCCCGAGGCCGCCGAGATCACCCGGATCACCCAGCAGGCGATCCGTGCGGTGCGCTCCGTGTCGTCCCCGCACGGCTTCAACGTCGGGCTCAACCTCGGCGGGGTCGCCGGCGGGTCGCTGTCAGAGCATCTCCATCAGCACCTCGTGCCGCGCTGGCGGGGCGACGCCAACTTCATCACAGTGATATCCCACACCAAGATCATCCCGCAGCTTCTCGGTGAGACCCGGGACCTGCTGGCGGCTGCCTGGCCCACGAGCCAGAGCCACCCCTAGCGCCATCCGACCCTCGGCGGGACCCGGACCTCGGCGCCGCCGACGGCCCCCTCCTCCCAGTGCCTTGCCGCGATCACCGGTGCGCAGCGCGCGGTGACGCGCAGGACGCGGGACGCGAGGACGGGACGGGCGCCTCGCGGGCTCAGTCGCCTGCAGCGGCCTCCTCGATCGCCCTGGACGCCAGGTGGGCCGGCATCGCCTCGTAGTGGCTGAACCGACGGGTGAAGGTCCCGGTGCCGTGCGACATCGACCGTAGGTCGATCGCGTAGCGAACGATCTCCACCTGTGGCACCTGCGCTCGAACGATGGTGCGTCCCGACCCGACCGGCTCGGTGCCCTGAAGGCGTCCCCGGCGCGAGGAGAGGTCACCCATGATGGCCCCCAGGTAGTCGTCGCTGATGAGCACCGACACGTCGTCCACCGGCTCGAGCAGCGAGATGCCGGCCGAGTCGGCGGCTTCCTTCAGGGCAAGCGCCCCCGCGGTCTGGAAGGCCATGTCCGAGGAGTCGACGCTGTGGGCCTTGCCGTCCACGAGGGTCACCCGGAGGTCGACCATCGGGTAGCCCGCCGCCACTCCCTTCTCGGCCTGGGCACGCATGCCCTTCTCGACGGACGGGATGAACTGCCGGGGGACGGATCCGCCGACAACCTTGTCGACGAACTCGATGCCGGAGCCCTCGGGCAGCGGCTCGACCTCGATCTCGCAGATGCCGAACTGGCCGTGCCCTCCACTCTGCTTGACGTGCCGCCCACGGGCGGTCGTCGAGCCCGCGAAGGTCTCCCGCAGCGGGACGCGCAGCGGGACCGTGTCGACTGCCACGCCGTAGCGAGAGGAGAGCTTGTCCAGCAGGACGTCGGCATGCGCCTCGCCCATCGTCCACAGGACGAGCTGGTGCGTCTCGGGGTTGTTCTCCACCCGCATCGTGGGGTCCTCGGCCACCAGCCGGGCCAGCGCCCCGGACAGCTTGTCCTCGTCGGCCTTGGCGTGGGCGACGATGGCGATCGGCAGCTGCGGTTCAGGCAGCCCCCAGGGCCGCAGGACGACGGGGGAGTCCTTGTCCGACAGGGTGTCGCCGGTCTCGGCACGGGAGAGCTTGGCCACGGCGCAGATGTCGCCGGCCACGCACTCCCCGACGGTGCGAAGCGTCTTGCCCAGCGGGGATGACAGTGCCCCGATGCGCTCGTCCTCGTCATGGTCGGCATGCCCGCCATCCCCGCCGCCGAAACTCGTGGGGTGCCCCGACACATGCACCACGGTGTCCGGGCGCAGCGTCCCAGAGAAGACCCTCACCAGGCTGATCCGGCCAACGTAGGGGTCGGAGGTGGTCTTGACCACCTCGGCGACCAGCGGCCCATCGGCATCCACCGCGAGGTTGTGCACCTCGGTCCCGTCCAGGCGTGTCGCCTGCGGCATCGGGTGCTCGAACGGGGACGGGAAGGCGCTGGTGATCACCTCCAGCAGCTCGGCGACACCGACGCCGGTCGACGAGCAGACGGGGATGACTGGGTGGAAGGACGCGCGGGCGACGGCCTTCTCCAGGTCGTCCACGAGCACCTCCAGCGCCACCTCCTCACCGGACAGGTACCGGTCCATGAGGTTCTCGTCCTCGGACTCCTCGATGATCGCCTCCAGCAGCGCTGGACGCGCCTGCTCGATCCGCTCGCGCTCGGGATCGGACGGCTCCCGCTGGGCCAGTGAACCGCCGGTGTGGTCGAACGCCCGCTGGGACAGCAATGCCAGCAGCCCGGACACCTCCCCGTCCGACGAGATGGGAAGGTAGGCGGGCAGCACCCTGTCGCCGAAGGCCTGCTGGCAGGCCGCGAGCGTGGCATCGGTGTCGGCGCGTTGGTGATCCAGCTTGGTGATGACCACGGCGCGAGGCATGGCGACGGCTGCGCACTCGTCCCACAGCGCCTGGGTGGTCCCGTCGATCCCGTCGGCTGCCGAGACGACGAACAGCGCGCAGTCCGCGGCGCGAAGCCCGGCCCGCAACTCCCCGACGTAGTCGGCGTACCCCGGCGTGTCCAGCAGGTTGACCTTGGTTCCCTTCACCGTTATCGGAGCCACCGCCAGCGACACCGAACGCTGCTGCTTGATCTCGGCTTCCTCGAAGTCGGTCGTGGTCGTGCCGTCCTCGACCCGCCCAACACGCCCTATCGTCCCGGTACCCGCGAGCAGGGCCTCGACGAGTGTCGTCTTGCCGGCACCCGTGTGCCCGACCAGGACCACGTTGCGGACCTCGTCCGGGGACCCGGCGGACAGCACGGAGCTGGAGTGCGTACCGGGACGATCTGCTGCCATGAGCTCTCCGTTCGTGTCGCGCGACGCCTGGTGTGTCCCGCGACGCCTGGTGTGTCGCGCGGCGCCCGACCCCGCATGGGGAGAGCACCGCCAATGCCGTTGACGTATCCCACCACACGTGGGCAAAGGACCTGGCGTCGCCGTCGTGTGCTCGGCCGGCGCGCCGATAGCATCGGTTGTTGTGCTCGGCAGCCGCCTGCGCCCGGTCGTGGCCAGGATCATCGACCCGGTTGCGCGTCATCTGCTGCGCCTTGGGCTCGGTCCGGACAGCGTGACGGTCATCGGCACCACGGGAGTGGTTCTGGCAGCCCTGCTTCTCTACCCTGCGGGGTACCTGCTCGCGGGGAGCCTGCTCATCGCTCTTCTCGCCCTGGCCGACATGCTGGACGGGACGATGGCGCGCCTGTCCGGCCAGACCAGCGCGTGGGGGGCCTTTCTCGACTCGGTGCTCGACCGGGTGGCCGACGCCGCCATCTTCGCCGGGCTCACGCTGTGGTTCGCCCGTCGCGACGAGCTGTGGGGCGTGGGTCTGACCGTTGCCTGCCTCGCGCTCGGACAGCTGGTGTCCTACACCCGCGCCCGCGCCGAGGGGCTCGGCGCACAGGCGGCGGTGGGGCTGGCCGAGCGCCCCGAGCGGCTCGTCGTCGTGCTCGTCGCTGCCGGCCTCGTCGGCCTAGGCTTGAGCTCGTCGCTGCTCGTGGTGGCCATGGGCCTGCTCGCAGTGGCATCCGCGGTGACGACCGTGCAGCGCTTCGTCGTGGTCCGTCGGCAGCTCACGCCGGCCCGCTCTCCGGCGGCCGAGGGCTGAGGTGGTGCGCTGGACGGACGCGGCAGCGGTGCTGGCCTACCGCGGTGGCTGGCGCACCGTTCGGCTGATGCCGGACGCGGTTGCCTACCCGACGTTCGACCGCATCGCCGACCTCGTCTGGACGCGGCGCACCAAGGGGGCCCAGCGGCTGCGGGCAAACCTCGCGCGGGTGGTCGACGACCCTCACGACGCGCCCGCGCTCGACGAGCTCACCCGCGACGGGCTGCGCTCGTACATGCGCTACTGGTGCGACGCATTCCGGCTCCCGGACTGGGACACCGACCGGACCATGGGGACGCTCCGCGTGGTCAACATGGAGATCCTCACCGACGCCGTCGCTGCTGGCGGCGGCGCCGTCGGCGCCCTGCCACACATGGGCAACTGGGACCACGCCGGCGCGTTCGTCGTCGGCAGTGGGGTGCCGGTCACGACGGTCGCGGAACGACTCAAGCCCGAAGCCGTCTACGAGCAGTTCCTGGCCTTCCGCGAGGGCCTAGGCATGACGATCTACCCGCTTCAGGGCGAGGACGACGTCCTCGGCCGGTTGGAGAAGGCGGTGCGCCGCAACGACTTCGTGCCGCTGCTGGCCGACCGGGACCTCACCGTCAGCGGCGTGCCGGTGACGCTGCTCGGCGAACGGGCCACGATGCCTGCTGGTCCGGCCGCCCTGGCCCTGCGCACGGGGGCCCCGCTGATACCCGTCTCGACCTGGTACGAGGGACGCAGCCCCAACCACACCGTGGCAATGCGCTTCGACGAGCCGATCGAGGTGCCGGACGGCACCGGGACCGACGCGGTCCGGCTGATGACCCAGCGGCTTGCGGACGTGTTCGCTGCGCGAATCCGGGAGCACCCGCAGGACTGGCACATGCTGCAGCGTGTCTTCACCGCCGACCTGACGCCCCGATGAGCGGGTTGCGCGTCGGGCTGGTCTCCCCCTACTCGTGGACGGCCATGGGGGGAGTGCAGACTCATATCCGCGACTTCGCCGCCGAGCTGAGGGCACGCGGGCACGAGGCCTCGATCCTGGCGCCGGCCGAGGACGAGGACGCCCTGCCCGACGGCGTCATCTGGGGCGGGCGACCGGTCGCGCTGCCGTACAACGGATCGGTGGCCCGCCTCACCTTCGGACCCGTCGCCGCGGGACGGGTCCGACGCTGGCTCGCCAACGGCGAGTTCGACCTCGTCCACGTCCATCAGCCGGAGTCGCCCAGCCTGAGCATCCTGGCGGTCTGGGCCGCGGACGTGCCGCTCATCGGCACCTGGCACATGGCCTCGGACCGGTCCCGAGCGATGGTGGGGTTCTCCGGCATCCTGCGTCCCTCGCTGGAGAAGATCTCCGCCCGGATCGCCGTCAGCGAGGTCGCCCGGACGACGCTGGTCAGCCACCTCGGCGGTGACCCCGTGCTCATCCCCAACGGTGTGCGCGTGCAGGCCTACGCCAGTGCGCCGGTGCGCCCGGACCTGCGCGCGCCCGGCGGGACGGTGTCGTTCCTCGGCCGGCTCGACGAGCCGCGCAAGGGGCTCCCCGTCCTGCTGCGTGCGTGGCCAGAGGTGGCGCGTCGACGGCCCGAGGCGCGGTTGCTGGTCGCCGGTCCCGGTGACATCGCTGAGGCCACGGGCACGGTCCCGGAGGCGGCGCGCGACTCGATCCGCTGGCTGGGCCGCATCAGCGAGACGGACAAGGCCTCGCTGCTGGCCAGCAGCGACATCTACGTCGGCCCGCACACCGGGGGGGAGTCCTTCGGCATCGTCCTGGTCGAAGCCATGGCCGCGGGCGCCGTCGTGGTGGCCAGCGACCTACCGGCGTTCCAGGCGGTGCTGGCTGACGGCCGTGCCGGGCGACTGTTCCCGACCGGGGACGCCGCAGCGCTGGCCGACACGATTGTGGACCTTCTGGACGACGCGGCCGAGCGGCGCAGGCTCCGCGACTACGCGGGTCGGCACGTCGCCATGTACGACTGGGCGACGGTCACCGAGCAGGTGCTCGACGTGTACGACCTCGTCCTCGGCGGCCAGGTGCCGGCTCGTGGATCGGAGGGTCACCGCTAGTGGAGGTCATCGTCGTCCTGCTCGCCCTGCTGGCGCTGGGCGCCCTGCTGCTGACCTGGTCGGCCGGCCGGCTCGACCATCTGCACACCCGCCTCGAGCGGATGGACGCGACCCTCGACGCCGAGCTGCTGCGCCGGTCCAGCGCGACCCTGGAGCTGGCCACCAGCGGGCTGCTGGACCCGGCGACGGCGATGGTGTTGGCCGACGTCGCCCATCGGGCGCGGCGCGCCAGCGCGCAGGAGCGAGAGGAGAGCGAGTCCGCCCTGACCGAGGCGTTGATGGTTGCCTTCGACGCGCCCGACGTCCCCCTCGCGATGCCACCGGACGATGTCGGCCAGGGATGGGCCAGTGACCTGGTCACGGAGCTCGGAACCGCCACCCGCCGAGTGCAGACGGCCCGGCGCCTGCACAACGACACCGTGACCGTGACCCGGAGCCGTCGGCGGTCGGGGTTCGTCCGGCTGTTCCGACTCGCCGGGCATGCCCCGATGCCACAGCCGATCGAGTTCGACGACCGGGTACCTGCCGCGTTCCAGCGCTGAGCCGATCGCCCGGACGATCTAGGATGGGGGCGTTCGGCACCCGCCGTCCCCACCGCCTACCCCTGTCCCGAGGTACTCCATGCCCGCTCCCGAGAGCACCGCCCCAGTCGTCGGCACCGAGCGCGTGAAGCGCGGAATGGCCGAGATGCTCAAGGGCGGCGTCATCATGGACGTGGTCACCCCCGAGCAGGCCCGGATCGCCGAGGACGCGGGCGCGGTGGCCGTCATGGCGCTGGAGCGGGTGCCGGCCGACATCCGGGCACAGGGCGGGGTGGCCAGGATGAGCGACCCGGACATGATCGACGAGATCATCCGTGCCGTCTCCATCCCGGTCATGGCCAAGGCCAGGATCGGGCACTTCGTGGAGGCCCAGGTGCTTCAGGCGCTGGGTGTGGACTACGTCGACGAGTCCGAGGTCCTCACCCCCGCGGACTACACCCACCACATCGACAAGTGGCAGTTCACCGTCCCGTTCGTCTGCGGTGCCACCAACCTGGGCGAGGCCCTGCGGCGCATCAGCGAAGGTGCGGCGATGATCCGCTCGAAGGGCGAGGCGGGCACCGGAGACGTGTCCAATGCCACCACCCACATGCGGGCCATCGGGGACGAGGTACGCCGGTTGTCCTCCATTCGCCCCGACGAGCTCTACGTGGCAGCGAAGGACATGCAGGCGCCGGTCGCGCTGGTCGAGGAGGTGGCCAAGGCCGGTCGCCTGCCCGTCGTGCTCTTCACCGCCGGCGGCATCGCCACGCCGGCGGACGCGGCGATGATGATGCAGCTCGGTGCCGATGGCGTCTTCGTCGGGTCGGGCATCTTCAAGTCCGGTGACCCGGCACGACGCGCCGCCGCGATCGTGGCTGCCACCACCCACCACGACAACCCGGACGTCCTGGCCAAGGTCTCCCGCGGCCTGGGCGAGGCCATGGTCGGGATCACCGTCGAAGACCTGCCCGCCCCGCACCGGCTCGCCGAGCGGGGCTGGTGACCACCGAAGTCGGCGTCCTCGCCCTGCAGGGCGACGTCCGCGAGCACCGGAGAATCCTGACCGAGCTGGACGTGCGGGCGCCGGCGGTGCGCACCGCGGGCGACCTGGAAGGACTCGACGGACTCATCCTCCCAGGCGGGGAGTCCACGACGATCGCTCGGCTGGCCGACGTGCTGGGCGTGCTCGACCCGCTGCGTGCGGCCGTGGCGGGAGGCCTTCCCGTCTACGGCTCGTGCGCCGGGATGATCCTGCTGGCCGACCACCTGGTCGGGGCTCCGGACGGCCAGCCGACCATCGGTGGCTTGCACGTCACCGTTCGGCGCAACGCGTTCGGTCGGCAGGTGGACTCCTTCGAGACAGACCTCGACATCCCAGTTGTCGGGCCGCCGCCGATGCGGGCGGTGTTCATCCGTGCGCCATGGGTCGAGCAGGTCGGAGCGGACGTCGAGGTGCTGGCGACCGTTCCCCAGGGTCCGGCCGCGGGTAGCATCGTCGCCGTCCAGCAGGGGGTGCTCCTGGCGACCTCGTTCCATCCCGAGCTCACCGGCGACGTGCGGATGCACCGGCACTTCCTCGACCTGGTCCGCGCCGCCTGACCCGAGGAGTCATCAGATGTCCGGCCACTCCAAGTGGGCCACGACCAAGCACAAGAAGGCGGTCGTCGACGCCCGCCGGGGCAAGCTGTTCGCCAAGCTGATCAAGAACATCGAGGTGGCCGCCAGGCTCGGAGGTGCCGACCTGGCCGCCAACCCGACCCTCTACGACGCGGTGCAGAAGGCCAAGAAGTCCTCGGTGCCCAACGACAACATCGACCGGGCCGTCAAGCGTGGCGCGGGCCTGGAGGCCGGAGGCGCGGCCTACGAGACGATCGTGTACGAGGGCTACGGCCCGCAAGGGGTCGCGGTGCTCGTCGAGTGCCTCACCGACAACCGCAACCGGGCCGCGGCCGAGGTGCGCACCGCGATGACACGCAACGGCGGGTCGATGGCCGACCCCGGCTCGGTGTCGTACCTGTTCTCACGCAAGGGTGTCGTGATCGTGCCGAAGGGCCAGGCAGATCGCACGGTCGACGAGGACGCCCTGCTCGATGTCGTCCTGGACGCCGGGGCGGAGGATGTGGAGGACCTGGGGGAGTCCCTGGAAGTCCGCTGCGAGGCCGCGGACCTGGTGGCGGTGCGTACCGCCGTCCAGGCTGCCGGGTTCGACTACGAGTCCGCGGAGTCGTCCTGGCTGCCCTCGGTCTCCGTCCCGGTGGAGGCCGACGAGGCGGAGAAGGTGTTCCGGCTGCTGGATGCGCTGGAGGACAGCGACGACGTGCAGAACGTGTACGCCAACTTCGACGTCTCCGACGAGGTCATAGCGGCGGCCTCAGCATGAGCGGGATCTCTTCGATCTGGTCCCACCGCAGCCTGGCCTCGGTCGCCTCGTCGCTGTCGGTCCTCTCGGCGGGCAGCTTCTTGTCCTTCGCATCGGTCGGCTCGGTCGGCTCCGTCGGCTCCTCAGGCTCGATCCTGTCGATCGGGTCGTCCGGGTCGATCCTGTCGATCGGCTCTTCGGGGTCGATCCTGTCGATCGGTCGGTCCGGCTCGGTGCGTCGCATCGGCGGCTGAGCAGTCCGCAGGCCCCCTGCTCGGCGATCTTGACGTCTCGGCCGGACCGCGGCCCTTCGGTTCGCCGTATCGTCAAGATCGCGTGGGACGGGCGTGGGACGGGCGTGGGACGGGCGCGGGACGGGGCTGTCCGCGGGGAGGGGTCTGGGGGTGTGCGGGTGGTCGGTCGGCGCGTCGGCTCGGAGGCCGAGCCCGAGCGGACTACGCTGGTCGAACAGGTGTTCTACTGCGCAGGCGTGGAGGCGATGCGGTGCGGGTGGTGGGCGTGGACCCGGGTCTCACCAGGTGCGGCCTGGCAGCCGTCGAGGGCGGACCGGGGACCTCGGCCCGGCTGCTGGGCGTCACCGTGGTGCGAACCTCTCCCGCCGACGACCTCGCCCGACGGCTGTGCCAGCTGGAAGTCGACGTGGAGTCGTTCCTCGACCAGCATCGCCCGGATGCGGTCGCTGTCGAAGCAGTGTTCAGCCAGCAGAACACCGCCACGGTCGTGACCACCGCCCAGGCCTGCGCGGTGGCGACGCTGGTGGCCGGCCGGCGTGGGTTGCCGGTCGACACGCACACCCCCACCGAGGTCAAGGCCGGTGTCACCGGCAACGGCCGTGCCGACAAGCAGCAGGTCGCGCGCATGGTGACCGCCATCCTCGGACTGACCCAGGTACCCCACCCGGTCGACGCCACAGACGCCCTCGCCCTCGCGCTGGCCCACCTGTGGCAGGTCCCGGTCCGCGGCAGGCAGCGGGCGGCAGAGGCTGCCGCCCGTCCCAGGGCGGGACGATGATCGCGTCGCTGCGCGGCACGGTGATCGCGGTGGGCCTGGACCACGCCGTCGTCGAGACGGGCGGGGTCGGGCTGTTCCTGCCATGCCCGCCACGGGTCCTGGCGGACCTGGTGGTCGGCGAGCAGGTCCGACTGTCGACCTCGCTGGTCGTCCGGGAAGACTCCCTGACCCTGTACGGGTTCACCACCAACGAGGAGCGGCAGCTGTTCGACGTGCTGCTGGGCGTGTCCGGGATCGGTCCACGGCTGGCGCTGGCGATGCTCACCGTCCTGGGGCCGGACGAGATCCGCGCCGCCGTCGCCGCCGACGACATCACCACCCTCACCCGAGTCCCAGGTATCGGACGCAAGGGCGCCCAACGCCTGGTGCTCGAGCTGAAGGACCGGTTGACCCCGCTCCCGCCGATGGCCGAGGCGGGCATGCCGGGCGGGATGGCCCTCCCAGTCCAGGGGGCGTGGGCTGCGCAGGTGTCGGCGGCGCTGGTCAGCCTGGGCTGGGGCGCCCGCGACGCGGCCACGGCGCTGGACGCTGTCGCGTCCACCGCGGCGGCGATGACCGACGACGCAGGGGAGCCCGACGTCGCCGAGCTGCTGCGGCTGGCGCTGCGCTCGCTGGACCGACCCTCATGAGCGTGCCGGGCAGCGACCAGGGCGGCTGGGCTGCGCAGCAGGGCGAGGAGTCGGTGGTCGCCTCTGGACCGGTCGAGGACGACCGGGCCGCGGATGCGGCGCTGCGACCGACGCGAATGGCTGAGTTCGTGGGTCAGCCCCGGGTGCGTGACCAGCTCTCGCTGCTGCTGGAGGCGGCAAAGCTGCACGGGCGCACACCCGACCACGTCCTGCTCTCCGGCCCACCCGGACTCGGCAAGACCACTCTGGCCATGATCATCGCCGCCGAGCTGGGATCACCGATCCGGGTGGCCAGCGGCCCGGTCATCCAGCATGCCGGCGACCTGGCGTCGATCCTGTCCGGGCTGGCCGACGGCGAGGTGCTGTTCCTGGACGAGGTGCACCGCCTTGCCCGACCGGCCGAGGAGATGCTCTACCTGGCGATGGAGGACTTCCGGGTCGATGTCGTCGTCGGCAAGGGGCCCGGGGCAACGGTCATCCCGTTGGCCTTGCCTCGATTCACCCTGGTGGGCGCCACCACCCGCGCCGGGCTGCTGACCGGTCCGCTGCGCGATCGGTTCGGCTTCACCGCACATCTGGACTTCTACTCCCACGAGGACCTCGTCACGGTGCTGCGCCGGTCGGCGAACCTGCTGGGCATCGCGCTGGACGAGGCCGGGGCCGCCGAGATCGCCGGGCGGTCACGCGGCACCCCGCGGATCGCGAACCGCCTGCTGCGGCGGGTGCGCGACTACGCCGTCGTCAGGGCCGACGGACGCCTGGACCGCAACGTCGCCCGCCAGGCGCTGGCCGTCTACGACGTCGACGAGCTCGGCCTGGACCGCCTGGACCGTCAGGTGCTCACCGCGCTGTGCAGCCGCTATCGCGGCGGTCCGGTCGGGTTGTCGACCATCGCGGTCGCGGTGGGGGAGGAACCGGGAACAGTCGAGGAGGTCAGCGAACCGTTCCTGGTGCGCGAGGGCCTGCTGGTGCGGACCCCCCGCGGGCGCGTGGCCACCCCTGCGGCGTTCGCCCACCTGGGCGTGACCGCGCCCAACGATGGCGACGCGCCGACGCTGCACCTTGACATCCCGGGCACACCGGACCGGTCCGTAGACTAGGCAGACGCGGCCGGCCTGGGCCGGCTGCCCCGCCGCCGCCCTCGACCCCGGAGCCCCGATGGATGCCCTGCTCACCGTGCTTCCGCTGGTACTGATCATCGGCGTGTTCTACCTGCTGATCTTCCGCCCGATGCAGAAGCGCAACCGCGAGTACACCGAGACGCAGTCCGCGCTGCGGCCCGGAGTCCGGGTGATGATGGGCGGTGGGCTGTACGCGACGGTGACGCAGCTCGACGACGAGGACGTCGTCGTGGAGGCCGCCCCGGGTGTCCAGCTGCGCTACAGCCGCCAGGGTGTGGTGAAGGTGGTCGACCAGGCAGGGCCGCAGGGACCGTCGGCCTGAGGTGGCGACCACGAACGTCCCGCGGCCATGGCGGCCGTTGTTGGTGCTGGCCCTGCTGCTGGTGCTCATCTACGCGGGCGCCGCGGTGGCCAGCACGTGGGCTCCCCGGCTCGGTCTGGACCTGCAGGGCGGGACCAGCATCACGCTGTCCGCCCAGACGATCGACGGCGAGCAGCCCAGCCAGGAGTCCCTGGACGAGGCGGTCGCGATCATCCGACAGCGGGTCGACGGCTCGGGGGTCGCCGAGGCGGAGGTGTCCACCCAGGGCAATGACACGATCATCGTGCAGGTCCCAGGTGTGGGGCAGGACGAGCTCGTCGCACTCGTCGGCCAGACCGCGCAGCTGCAGTTCCGCCCGGTGCAGGCCGTCCTGCCCGGAAGCGCGCCCGCACCGGAGCCGACCGCGCAGCCCACCGGCGAGCCGGCCACGGATGCACCACCGCAACCCACGACACCGGCGACGCCGGAACCAACCGCGGAGCCCACGGCGGACGGTGCCAGCCTGGGCGGGTCGCGGCAGGACGCCGACGAGCGCGCGAGTCGTGCCCAGACCCGGGAGCCGCTGGCTGCTGCGGCTGCGACCACGGCAGCCGACCCTACGGCCGAGCCTGAGCCCGCGACGACCGAGCAGCCGCAGACCGCCGCCGCGCCAGAGCCCGACGACCTCGCCGCGCTCGCAGCCTTCGACTGCTCGAGCATCGACCCCGGGCAGGTGACCCCACCGGACGAGCAGCTGATCACCTGCGACCGCGAGCTGGCCAACCGGTACCTGCTCGGCCCGGCGGACGTCGTCGGCACCGACATCGCCACCGCGACGGCGGGGATCCCCCAGGGTGGCGTGGCCTGGCAGGTCAACCTGGAGTTCACCGGCGACGGCGCCGACGCGTTCTTCCAGAGCACCCAGCGGCTGTCCCAGCAGCCACCACCGCAGAACCAGTTCGCCATCGTCCTGGACGGGCTGGTCGTGTCTGCCCCGCAGGTGAACGAGGCGATCCCGGGTGGACGCGCCCAGATCACCGGCTCGTTCACCCAGGAGGAAGCCACCACCCTGGCCAACGTGCTCCAGTACGGCGCGCTGCCGCTGGCGTTCGAGGTCAGCGACGTCACGGCGGTCTCCCCGACCCTCGGCGCCGACCAGCTGCAGGCCGGCCTGGTCGCCGGCGCGATCGGCCTGGTTCTGGTCATGCTGTACTCGCTGGCCTACTACCGCGGCCTGGGCCTGGTGGTCGTGGCCAGCCTGGGAGTCGCCGGTGCGCTCACCTACGGGCTGGTGGTGCTGCTCGGCGAGACCATCGGGTTCACCCTCACCCTGGCCGGGGTGGCCGGCCTCATCGTCGCGATCGGCATCACCGCGGACTCCTTCGTGGTCCTGTTCGAACGGATCCGCGACGAGGTCCGGGAGGGTCGCAGCGTCCGCATGGCGGTCGAGACCGGCTGGCTGCGCGCCCGGCGCACGATCATCGCCAGCGACGTCGTGTCGCTGCTCGCCTCCTTCTTCCTCTACGTGTTCAGCATCGGCAACGTCCGCGGGTTCGCCTTCGCTCTGGGCCTGACCACCATCGTCGACCTCGTCGTCGTGTTCCTGTTCACCAAGCCGCTGCTGACGCTGCTGGTCCGCACCCGCTTCTTCGGCCAGGGGCATCCCCTGTCCGGGCTGGACCCATCCCGGCTCGGCCGGTCGGGCGCGGCGTCAGCCCGCGGGCTGGTCGGGCTCGGCAACCGCCTGTACCGGGGTGAGAAGTCCTACCCGATCGTCGGCAACTCTCGGCGCTGGTACGCCGTCAGCGCCGGTCTGCTCGCCGTGGCCGTCCTGGGTCTGCTGGTCAACGGTCTCGCTCTCGGGGTGGAGTTCCGCGGTGGGGCCGAGCTCACTGCGGCGGCACCGGGGGTCACCGAGTCCGCTGTCGGCCCGACCCGCGATGCTGTTGCGGCCACCGGCGTCGAGGCTGCCTCGGAACCCCGGGTCACCCTCGTCGGGGAAGACCGGGTGCGGGTCCAGACCGGGGCGTTGACTCCGGAGGAGACCGTCGAGGTGCGCGACGCCGTGGCCGAGGCGTTGGACGTCGCCTCCGACGACATCACCGTCCAGGTCGTCGGTCCGTCGTGGGGGGAGGAGATCACCCAGAAGGCCCTGCAGGGGCTGGCGCTGTTCCTCGTCGCCGTCGTCGTCTACCTCGCGGTCGCCTTCGAGCCGAAGATGGGCATCGCTGCGCTCGCGGCCCTCGCCCACGACGTGCTGGCCACCGTCGGCATCTACGCCTGGACCGGGTTCGACGTCACCCCGGCCTCGGTGATCGGTTTCCTCACCATCCTCGGCTACTCCCTCTACGACACAGTCGTGGTGTTCGACAAGGTGCGCGAGAACACTCGCGGCATCACCGGGCAGAGCGCCTACACCTACTCGGAGGCAGCCAACCTGGCGGTCAACCAGACCCTGGCGCGCTCGATCAACACCTCGATCATCGCCCTGCTGCCGATCGGCTCGATCCTCGTGGTGTCGTTGGTCTACCTCGGCACCGGCACGTTGAAAGACCTGGCGCTGGCGCTGTTCATCGGAGTCGCGGTCGGGACGTACTCGTCGATCTTCATCGCTACCCCGCTGCTGGCCGACCTCAGGGAACGCGAACCAGTCATGCGGTCGCTGCGCCAGCGTGTCCAGGCCCGTCGACGCGGGCCACGCAGCCCGGTCGAGGCGGGCGAGCTCACCGAGGCGGTCGCCGCCGCTGTCGGGGGCCAGCGTGGCGGCGAGGCCCCCTCCACCACCTCCGGGGCCGAAACCTCTACCGTGAGCGCGTCGACACGAAGCCGGCCGGGCTCGGTTGTGGAGTCCGGCGAACGGAACCAGCCGCGTCGACAGAGCCGCGCTGACCGACGGAAGGGCCCTTCGTAGCATGAGCGACCCGGCTGACCTGTCCAGATTCGTCCGTGACATCCCGGACTGGCCCACCCCCGGGGTCATGTTCCGAGACATCACCCCCATGCTCGGCGACGCGGAGGCGTTCGCGCGCTGCGTCGGAGCCCTGGCCGAGATCGGCGCTGCCTCCGACGGTGGCCCCGTGGACCTCGTTGCCGGGATCGAGGCCCGCGGATTCATCCTCGCCGCCCCGGTCGCCCACCAGCTGCGGACAGGGTTCGTCCCAGTCCGCAAGCACGGCAAGCTCCCGCACGCGACGCTGTCCGAGGCGTACTCGCTGGAGTACGGCGAGGCTGTGCTGGAGATCCACGTGGACGCCATCCAGCCCGGCCAGCGGGTGCTCGTGGTGGACGACGTGCTCGCCACCGGTGGGACGATCGCGGCGACCACCGAGCTCATCCGGCGGGCCGGCGGTGAGATCGCCGGTGTCAGCGTGCTCATCGAGATTGCCGCCCTGGCCGGCCGTGAGCGCAACCCAGATCTGGAGATCTCAGCGCTGCTGACGATGTGACCGGACGGGTCCGGGCCCTACACTCGACGCACGAGCAGCAGGGAGACCCGTGTCTGAGCAGGTGACCGACACCCCCGCGGTGGTTGTCCCCACCCCGGCGCCGCCGCGTGGGGTGCGCTCCCGCCTGGCGCGGCTCGCCTCGCCACGACCGGTCGGCGACCCGGCGCTGGAGCCGCTCATCCGCACCGTCCGCAGCACTCACCCCAAGGCCGACACCGCGGTGATCACCAAGGCGTACCGGACCGCCGCGAAGGTCCACGAGGGCCAGCTGCGCAAGAGCGGTGAGTCCTACATCACCCACCCGCTGGCTGTCGCGATGATCCTCGCCGAGCTGGGCCTCACCCCGCCCACCCTGGCCGCCGCGCTCCTGCACGACACCGTCGAGGACACCCCCTACACCCTGGCGGCGCTGCGGGCCGACTTCGGTGACGAGATCGCCATGCTCGTGGACGGGGTCACCAAGCTCGACAAGGTCACCTACGGGCAAGCCGCCCAGGCCGAGACGCTGCGCAAGATGGTCATCGCGATGGCGCGTGACATCCGGGTGCTGCTGATCAAGCTGGCGGACCGGCTGCACAACGCACGCACCTGGCGCTACGTCTCCCGCGAGAGCGCGGAGCGCAAGGCCCGCGAGACCCTGGAGATCTACGCCCCGCTGGCCCACCGGCTTGGCATGAACAAGATCAAGTGGGAGCTGGAGGACCTGTCCTTCGCCACCCTGCACCCGAAGATCTACGACGAGATCGTGCGGCTGGTCGCCGAACGGGCACCCGCCCGCGACGACTACCTCGCCTCGGTCATCGATCAGGTCCAGGCCGACCTGCGCGAGGCGAAGATCCGCGCCACGGTCACCGGGCGACCCAAGCACTACTACTCGATCTACCAGAAGATGGTGGTGCGGGGCCGCGACTTCGCCGACATCTACGACCTGATCGGCATCCGCATCCTCGTGGAGAGCGTTCGCGACTGCTACGCCGTGCTCGGCATCCTGCACGCGCGATGGAACCCCGTGCCCGGTCGGTTCAAGGACTGGATCGCCAAGGCCAAGTTCAACATGTACCAGTCCCTGCACACCACCGTCATCGGGCCGGGGGGCAAACCCGTCGAGCTTCAGATCCGCACCTACACGATGCACCAGCGGGCCGAGTACGGCGTGGCTGCGCACTGGAAGTACAAGGAGCTGTCCCCCCAGGCGTGGGGATCGGATCGCACCAGCTCCGACGAGGGTGTCTCCGACATGGCATGGCTGCGCCAGCTCCTGGAATGGCAGAAGGAGATCAGCGACCCGGGGGAGTTCCTGGAGTCGCTGCGGTTCGAGGTCAGCTCCACCGAGGTCTACGTCTTCACCCCGAAGGGGGACATCAGGCCGCTGCCGACCGGGGCCACCCCGGTGGACTTCGCCTACTCCGTGCACACCGAGGTCGGCCACCGCTGCATCGGAGCCAAGGTGAACGGACGGCTCGCCCCGCTGGACTCGGTCCTGGACAACGGTGACATCGTCGAGGTCATCACGTCCAAGGCCGAAGGGGCCGGACCGAGCCGGGACTGGCTGGGATTCGTGGCCAGCGCCCGCGCCCGGAACAAGATCAAGCAGTGGTTCTCCAAGGAGCGACGCGAGGAGGCCATCGAGCAGGGCAAGGAGGCCATCGCGCGGGCGATGCGCAAGCAGGACCTGCCGCTGCAGCGCATGCTGTCCAAGGACACCCTCACCGCTGTCGCTGCCGAGCTCCGCCACGCCGACATCCCGTCGCTGTACGCAGCGGTCGGGGAGGGCCAGCTGTCCTCCCAGGCCGTCGTCGAGCGCATCGTGCGCAGCCTGGGCGGGGACGAGGGCACCAGCGAGGACGCTGCCGAGGCGCTGCGGCCCAGTGCCCGTCGCCGTCGTGCCCGTCAGGACCCCGGCGTCTTCGTCGACGGGATGACCGACGTCTGGGTGAGGCTGGCCCGCTGCTGCACGCCGGTGCCCGGTGACGACATCGTCGGGTTCGTCACGCGCGGCAGTGGTGTCTCGGTGCACCGCGCCAGCTGCACAAGCATCGAGTCGATCCAGGTGCAGCCGGACCGGTACGTTGACGTGTCCTGGGCGACGGGCGCGTCGTCGATGTTCCTGGTTGCCATCCAGGTCGACGCCCTGGACCGCAACCGGCTGCTCGCCGACATCACCCAGGTGCTGTCCGACCAGCACGTCAACATCCTGTCCGCGCACGTGACCACGAACCGGGACCGCGTCGCCAAGAGCCGGTTCACCTTCGAGATGGCCGACCCCGCGCACCTGGAGCACGTGCTCAAGGCGGTGCGCACCGTCGACGGGGTGTTCGACGTCTTCCGGGTCGACCACTCCTGACCGACCGGGACGCGCCTAGCCGCCGAATTCCGCCAGAGTCCGCTCCGCCTGGGCCAGCCACTCCCGACGGGCGCGCAATGCCTCGTCGGCCTCGCGGCGTCCCCGCTCGTCCCCGGCCGCTGCAGCAGCCTCGACCCGCTTCTCCAGCGAGGCGATCGACTGCTGCAACTGGCTGACTGTCGACTCCGCACGCGCCCGGGCCTCGGGGTTGGAGCGTCGCCAGGCCTCGTCCAGTGCGGCACTGACCGCCTCCTCCACCGCCCGCATCCGCCGGTCGACCTCACGCATCGACTCGCGCGGCACCTTCCCCACCTGGGACCAGCGTTCCTGCAGGCGACGCAGGGCGGTGCGGGCCGCCTTGGGGTCCTTGACCGGCAGCAACGCCTCCGCCTCCACCAGCAGCGCCTGCTTGGCCTGCAGGTTCCCGACGAGCTCGGCGTCACGTTCGGCGTTGACCTCCTCGCGTGCGGAGAAGAACGCGTCCTGCGCGGCACGGAAGCGGCCCCACAGCTCGTCGTCCACCTCACGCGCAGCCCGTCCCACGCCCTTCCAGCGCGTCATCAGCTCCCGCATCGCTGCGCTGGTCGCTGCCCAGTCGGTCGACGTCGCGAGCCGCTGCGCCTCGGCGACGATCGCCTCCTTGGCCTCGCGAGCCGCCTGGCGCTGCTCGGCCATCGCCGCGAAGTGCGCCTTGCGGGCGCGCATGTGCGCGGTGCGCGCCGCGGAGAAGCGATGCCACAACCCGTCGTCGGTGTCGCGGTCCAGCCGGGGCAGCTGCTTCCACTCCTCGAGCAGCTCAGCAAGCCTTCCGGCGCCGTTGCGCCAGTCCGCGGACGACCCGATCCGCTCAGCCTCCGCCACGATGGCGGCCTTGCGGGCCTGGGTGGCCTGCGCCTGGGCTGCCCGTTCGGCGCGGCGCTGCTCTCGACGCTGCTCGATGCTCCCGTCCAGTGCCTCCAGCCGGTGCAGCAGCCCTTGCAGGTCTCCGACTGCGGTTGCGGCTGAGACCTGCTCGTGCAGCCGGCGGGCCGCTGCGGCAGCGGCCTCGGGTGCAGTGGTCCCGGAGCCCAGCCGCTGCTCGAGCAGCGCCACCTGGGTCTGAAGGTCGGCGAAGCGCCGGGCGAAGAACGCCAGACCGTCTGCTGGAGGGTCGGCCTGCCACGAGCCCACTACCCGCTCCCCGTCGGCCGTCCGGACGTAGACGGTCCCGTCGGCGCTCACTCGCCCCCACTCGTTGGAGGCGACGGTGGCCGAGGACTGGGTCTGCGGCTCGGTCACGGCACGCTCCGGTCCACCACGAGTTCCTCCAGCACAGCCGGGGCAGCGGGCTGCCCGTCCGTCGTACCGTCGACCGTACCTTCGGCGGCGATGTCCGCGACGACGTCGAGGCCGTCGACGACCGAGCCGACAACCGTGTACAGCGACGGAAGCTCGCTGTCGGAGTGGACGAGGAAGAACTGGCTCCCGGTGCTGCCGGGCTGGCCGGTGTTGGCCATGGCCACCGTCCCGGCCGGGTAGGTCGCGCCGTCGATGTTCTCCTCGTCGAAGGAGTATCCCGGTCCGCCCCGTCCGGTGCCCGACGGGTCCCCGCACTGCAGCACACCCAGGGTGTCGCTGGTGGTCAGCCGATGGCAGGTGCTGTCGTCGAAGAAGTCCTGCCCGGCCAGGAACTGCCAGGAATTCACCGTGCACGAGGCTGCGGTGCCGTCCAGCACCACGGTGACGGCGCGTCCGTCGAGGGTGAGCACCGCGGTGAGCGGCCCGAGGTCCCCCGGGTCGCTCGAGGGCCGTCCGACATCGGTGACGACGGAGGCGTCCGGCGCGTCGTCGACGTACTGGCACTGCCCGGCCGAACCGGTCGCCTCGGGGCCCGCGGTCTCCGCGGTGGCAGCGACAGGGTCGGCCGGCTGGTCGCGCAGTGCCAGGAACAGCCCGAGACCGCTGCCGATCACCAGGGCACCCACCGTTGCCCACACGACGATCTGGATGCGGCGACGCCTCTTGAGCTCCCGCTGCGAGCGGTGGGCCTGCTGCCGTTCGTAGCGTTGCCGGGTGAGCTCGCGGCGGCGCCTGTCCTTGGAGGTCATGGTGGCCCTCGAGTGTAGGTCGCCGCGAGTGCGTTGCAGGTCAGCCCGGTAGCCTTGGCAGCCATGCTCGTTGTCGGGATTCCTGCGGCCGCGTTCGGCACGAACTGCTTCGTGCTGGCTGTGCAGGCGGGCGAGGAGTGCGTCGTCGTCGACCCGGGGATCGGTGTGGTCGACCCACTCGAGCAGGTGCTTGGCACCCACCGTCTCAAGCCGGCAGCCGTGCTGCTCACCCACGGTCACCTCGACCACGTCTACTCGGTGACGCCGGTGTGCGGCGCGCACGGCATCGCCGCTGTCGTGCACCCCGACGACAGGTACCGCCTGGCCGACCCGCTCTCGACGATGGACCCATCGCTGGTGGCGATGCTCGAGGCGCAGTTCGGCCGCCGAGCCACCTGGCGCGAGCCTGACGACGTCACCACCGTGCAGGACGGGCAGGTCCTCCAGATCGCCGGGCTGCGACTGACGGTGGACCACACGCCCGGGCACACCGAAGGCTCCATCATGTTCCGGCTCCCCGGCCGGGACCTCGACGTCGAGCTGCTGGTGTCCGGGGACGTGCTGTTCGCCGGCTCCATCGGCCGCACCGACCTACCGGGGGGCGACCCAGCGGCCATGTGGCGCAGCCTGGCCCGAAAGGTGCTGCCGCTCGCGGACAGCACCGTGGTGCTGCCGGGCCACGGGCCGCAGACGACCATCGGGCAGGAGCGACGCGGCAACCCGTTCCTGCTCGACGTCGCTGCCCGAGCCCGATGAGTCGACCGCGACCGCTGTCCGGGTTCCCCGAATGGCTGCCGGCCGAGCAGGTGGTCGAACGCGTGCTCACCGACGGCCTACGCGAGGCCTTCGAGCGTCACGGCTTCGCCCCGCTGCGGACCAGGGCCGTCGAACCGGTGCCGGTGCTCCTGGGCAAGGGGGAGACCGACAAGGAGATCTACGCCCTGCGGCGGCTGCAGGACGACACGGGCCGGGACGCCGACGACGACACCCGGCTGGGGCTGCACTTCGACCTGACCGTCCCACTGGCGCGGTACGTGCTGGAGAACGCAGGTCACGTGACCTTCCCCTACCGCCGCTACCAGATCCAGTCGGTCTGGCGGGGCGAACGGCCTCAAGAGGGCCGCTACCGAGAGTTCGTCCAGGCCGACATCGACATCGTCGGGGACGGCGCGCTGCCCTTCCACCACGAGGTGGAGGTGGCGCTGGTCGCCGCCGAGGCTCTCTCGGGGCTGCCGATCCCGCCGATCCGCATGCGGGTGAACAACCGGAAGGTCGCCGAGGGCTTCTCCCGGGGACTCGGCATCGACGACGTGCCCGCCGTGCTGCGCGTCATGGACAAGCTGGACAAGATCGGGCCGGACGCCGTCCGGGAGGAACTGGTCACCGGGGTCGGGCTGTCCGTGGACCAGGCCGAACGCTGCCTCGGCCTCGCCAGGATCTCCGGCTCTCGGAGTGAGGGCGCCGCCGGCGTGAGCGCTGCCGTGCGGGCCCTTGACGTCGAGCACCCCCTGCTCGAGGAGGGGCTGGCCGAGCTCGCCCGGGTGGTGGAGGCCGCCGAGCGCGCTGTGCCGGGCGTCCTGGTGCCCGACCTGTCCATCGCCCGTGGGCTGGACTACTACACCGGCACGGTGTTCGAGACCCACCTGGTCGGGCACGAGGGCCTGGGCTCGATCTGCTCAGGCGGACGCTACGACGAGCTGGCGCGCGACGGTGACCGCGTGTTCCCGGGGGTGGGCGTATCGGTGGGGGTGACCAGGCTGGTCGGGGGCCTGCTGAGCCGAGGTCTCGTCCGCGCCAGCCGCTCGGTCCCCAGCTGCGTCCTGATCGCGGTCGTGGACGAGCAGCGTCGCGCCGACTCGGACACGATCGCCGCTGCGCTGCGCCGCCGGGGTGTCGCGGCCGAGGTCTCGCCGTCGGCGGCCAAGTACGGCAAGCAGATCCGCTACGCCGACCGTCGCGGTATCCCCTTCGTCTGGTTCCCCGGGACCGATGGCCCAGGGCAGGTCAAGGACATCCGCAGCGGCGACCAGGTCGCCGCTGACCCCCACACCTGGTTCCCGCCGCCGCAGGACCGGCAGGTCACGGTCCACGCCACCGCCCCGGACGGGGCCTCGTCGTCCAAGGAGTCCTCACGTGATGCGTAGCCACGGCGCCGGAACGCTGCGCCCGGACCACGACGGGCAGACGGTGACCCTGGCCGGCTGGGTCGCCCGCCGACGCGACCACGGCGGCGTCGCCTTCATCGACCTGCGGGACGCCACCGGGGTGGTGCAGGTGGTCCTTCGCGACGAGGACGCCACTGCGGAGATGCGTCCGGAGTCCTGCGTGCAGGTCAGCGGGCTGGTCCGCAGCCGTCCCCCCGGGAACGAGAACCCCGACCTGCCCACCGGAGCGGTGGAGGTGGCCTCCGCCGACGTGGCGGTGCTCGGCAGCGCCGCGCCGCTGCCGTTCCCCGTGGAGGACGGCCACGTCGGCACGGTCGGGGAGGAGACCCGGCTGCGGCACCGCTACCTCGACCTGCGACGCCCCGGTCCGGCGCGCGCGCTGCGGATGCGCTCGGAGGTCAGCAGGGTGGCGCGCCGGGTCATGCACGAGCACGGCTTCGTGGAGGTGGAGACCCCGACCCTGACCCGCTCCACCCCCGAGGGCGCCCGGGACTTCCTGGTGCCCGTTCGTCTGCAGCCCGGGCACTGGTACGCGCTCCCGCAGAGCCCCCAGCTGTTCAAGCAGCTGCTCATGGTCTCCGGGCTGGAGCGCTACTACCAGATCGCCCGGTGCTACCGCGACGAGGACTTCCGAGCCGACCGTCAGCCCGAGTTCACCCAGCTCGATGTCGAGATGTCCTTCGTGGACGTCGAGGACGTGATCGCGCTCACCGAGGACCTGTTCAGCGCCCTGTGGAGCGAGATCGCCGGGGTCACCGTAGCGCTGCCGATCCCGCGGATCAGCTACGCCGAAGCGATGGCGAGGTACGGAACCGACAAGCCCGACCGCAGGTTCGGTCTTGAGCTCGTCGAGGTGACCGGCGAGCTGATCGGCACCGAGTTCCGGGTGTTCCAGGCCCCGTACGTGGGCGCCGTGCGCATGCCGGGCGGGGCGTCGCAGACCCGGCGAGAGCTCGACGGATGGCAGGACTGGGCCAGGTCGCGTGGGGCCCGCGGGTTGGCCTACCTCCTCGTCCAGGGCGACGGTGAGGTCACCGGGCCGGTGGCCAAGAACCTCTCGGCGGCCGAGCGGTCGGACGTACTGGCCGCCACCGGGGCACAGCCGGGAGACTGCCTGTTCTTCGCCGCCGGGGAGCCCGGGGCCTCCCGATATCTGCTCGGGGCGACACGACTGGAGATCGCGCGCCGGCTGGGCCTCGCCGACAGGGATGCCTGGTCGTTCGTGTGGGTGGTCGATGCGCCGATGTTCGAGTGGGACCACGACGACGGTCGCTGGAACGCTGTCCACCATCCGTTCACCGCACCGGCGCCAGGCTGGGAGGACCGGTTCGTCCACGAGCCGGGGCAGGCCATGGCGGCGGCCTACGACCTGGTGTGCAACGGCAACGAGCTCGGCGGCGGCTCTATCCGGGTCCATCGCCCCGACATGCAGGAACAGGTGTTCGCGGTGCTGGGCATCCCCAGGCACGAGGCCCAGGAGAAGTTCGGCTTCCTTCTCGAGGCGCTGCGCTACGGTCCGCCGCCGCACGGCGGCATCGCGTTCGGATGGGACCGCATCTGCATGCTGCTGGCCGGGGCGGACTCCCTGCGGGAGGTCATCGCGTTCCCCAAGACCGGGGCCGGCTACGACCCCCTGACCGGTGCCCCGACCCCGATCACCGCCGAGCAGCGTGCCGAGGCGGGCATCGACGCCGTACCCGCCGACGCGGACCAGGCGGTGCCGCCCAACGCGCCGCGGCACGCGGTCATCGCCGACGAGCGCCGCAGCTAGCCGCCCGCAGCCCCCAGCCCCCCCGCCCGCAGCCCCCACTGATCACGTTAAGCACGCCTGCGTGGAGTTTGCATGGGGTCGGCACCATGCAAACCCGATGCGAACCGTGCGAAGGCCTCCATCCCCGGGTGCCCAGACCGTCCGCGTGCGGCGCGAGGGGTAGCGGCCATCGGGCACAGCGGTGCGTGGGGCCCGACGACCGGTCAGCTGCGGCTCGTCCACACCCGGTCCGGCGAGCTGTCCCGGTCCGGCAAAGGCGCGGCCTGGCTGGGCGGTGCGGACTCGCTCAGCCCGAACCGTGCGTGCAGCCGCCGCAGTGGGCCGGGGGCCCACCAGTTCCACTCGCCGAGCAGTGTCATCGTCGCGGGAACCAGCAGGATTCGCACCAGCGTGGCGTCGATGAGCACCGCGATCGCCAGGGCGACACCGGTCTGCTTGATGACCAGGAGGTCGCCCACGACGAATCCCGCGAAGACGACCACGATGATCAGGGCGGCCGAGGTGATGACCCGCCCGGTGTGCTGCAAGCCGGCACGCACCGATGCGTCGTTGTCCAGTCCCTGGTCGTGGAACTCCTTGATCCGTGACAGCAGGAAGACCTCGTAGTCCATCGAGAGCCCGAAGGCGAACGCGAACACCAGGACGGGGATGACGGCCTCGATGCCGCCGACCGAGGTGTAGCCGAGCACTCCCTCCAGCCGGCCGTCCTGGAAGATCCACACCAGCGCCCCGAAGCTGGCACCCAGCGACAGCACGATCATCGCCAGCGCCTTCACCGGGATGACGACAGACCCGGTGAGCAGGAACAGCAGCACGACGGTGGCCAGCGCCAGCCAGCCCAGCGCCAGCGGAGCGTCCGCGGAGATGCTCGCCACGAAGTCCACCAGGGACGCCGCACGTCCGGTGACGTAGCTGGGGAAGTCGGACCGGTCCGCACGGATCTGTGCGACGACCTCTCGCGCCTGCGGTCCTTGGTCGTCGCCGCCGGTGAACACGTCGAGGACGGCCACCTCGCCCTGCTGGCGGGCGGTCGCCACCCGTTCGACACCGTCGATGCGCGACACCTCGGCGCCGAAGGCGTCCAGCTCGTCCGCGGATGCCTCGGCCACGACCCTCACCTGCGGCAGGGCGACGGCAGGGAACCGGTCGGTGATCTGCTCGGTCACCACCCGCTGCGTCGAGGTCTGCGGCAGCAGCTCGATCCCGGAGCTGACCAGCACCATGCGCAGCGCCGGCAGCCCGAGAACGACGAGCACGGCCGTCACCGCTCCGGCGACCAGCCACGGCCGGCGCTGCACCCAGGTGGCGAGCCGGGAGAAGACCCCCTCCGGCGGCGGTGCGTCACCGAACCCGTGAGCGATGCTGCCCACCACCGGCAGCCGGGCCAGCACCCCGCGCCGGGAGACGAATCGGGTGAGCAGCACGAGCAGCGCAGGCACGAGGGTGATCGCCACAAGCAGTGCGACGAGCACGACGCTGAGCGCAGCCGCGCCGACTGCCCGGATGAGCTCGACGTCGAACACCAGCAGCGCCGACACCGCTATGGCGACCGTCAGGGCGGAGAACAGCACCGTGCGTCCGGCGGTCGCCATGGTCACCGCCATCGCGGTGGCGCGGGCCTGCTGGTCGGGGATGTCGTCGGGGTCGTGGTCGACCCCGATCTCCTCCCGGTACCGGCTGACCACCAGCAGCGAGTAGTCGATGCACAGTCCCAGGCCGAGCACCGTGACGACGTTGACGACCGAGGCGTCCAGATCGAGCACGTAGGAGAACAGCAGCAGGCTGCCCAGCCCGCCTGCGATGGACGCGACCGCGCCGGCGATCGGGATCGACGCCGCGGCGAACCCACCGAAGATCACCACCATGATCAGCAGGCTGAGCGGGAGGGCAACCGCCTCGCCCGTGCGCAGGTCGGTCTCCACCTGCTCGGTGATGTCGTCCACGATCAGCGAGACCCCGCTGACCGTCCCCGTCGACCCCGGGACGTCGGCAGCCACGGCGTGGAGCCGGTCCACCACAGCGTCGGCGGCAGCTGCCTCCTCGGCGTCGTCGAGGTCTTCGACCAGGGACACCGCCACCAGCACTGCCGTGGCGTCGGTGGCCACGAACGCCGGGCCCGCGACACTCGGGTCGGTGACCGCGGCGATCTCCGGGAGTCCCTCCAGGTCGGCACGTACCCGGGCCAGGGCGGCGGCCACCTCGGGGGAGGCCGGGTCCACCTCCTCGAGCAGCAGCTGGTAGGTCGGGCCCACCTCCGCGGACGCGGCCAGCAGGTCACGTCCTTGCGTGGACTCACTGGGGAACTCCAGGTCTCCGCTGGTCAGCCGAGCGAACAGCGAGTCGCCGAACACGCCCCCGACGGACGCCGCGTACCCGACGACCGCGAGCACCGCCCAGGCCAGCACCACCCACCAGGCCCGGTGTGCCACCCCCCGTCCCAGCCCCCGCACACCCGCAGTGTGCCGAACGGCGTCGGGCCGTCGGCGCCTACCCTCGCGTCGTGAGCGACACGCTGTTCGGGGCGGCTGGGTTCGAGGTGCCCGGCACGGCCGGCCCGCCCGGGCCGGATCGCCGTCCGCTGGCAGCACGCCTGCGTCCGCGCACCCTGGACGAAGTGGTCGGTCAGGAGCACCTCCTACGGCCGGGTGGGCCGCTGGCGACCCTGTCAGTCGCCGGCTCCGGGACCTCGGTGGTGCTCTACGGACCCCCGGGAACCGGCAAGACGAGCGTGGCCCTGCTGCTGGGTGCCACGAGCGGAGCGCACGTGGTCGAGCTGTCGGCGCTCGAGGCAGGGGTCGCCCAGGTGCGCGCCGCCATTCACCAGGCCCGCGAGCGGCTGCGCCGCCATGGCCAGCCCACCCTGCTGGTCATCGACGAGGTGCACCGGTTCTCCCGCACCCAGCAGGACGCGCTGCTGCCGGCGGTCGAGAACGGCTGGGTCACCCTGGTTGCGGCGACCACGGAGAACCCGTCGATCAGCCTCGTCTCGCCGCTGCTGTCCCGGTCGCTGGTACTCCAGCTGCACCCACTCGACGACGCTGCGCTCGACGCGCTGCTGCAGCGCGCCTTGGATCGCCCCGACGGGCTGGGTGGCCGCCTGCGTGTCGAGCCAGAGGCGGCGTCGCGCCTGAGGCGGCTCGCCGCCGGTGACGGTCGACGCCTGCTCACCCTGCTCGAGACCTGCGTGAGCGCCCTCGACGACGAGGAGGACCGGTTGGCCGTGACAACGGTGGAGCAGGTCGCCCAACGGGTGGCGCTGCGTTACGACAGGGCCGGTGACCAGCACTACGAGATGGCAAGTGCCCTGATCAAGTCCGTCCGCGGCAGCGACGTCGACGCGGCGCTGCACTACCTGGCCCGGATGGCGGAGGCGGGGGAGGACCCTCGCTTCCTCGCACGACGGCTGGTGATCCTGGCCAGCGAGGACGTCGGGCTCGCTGACCCGCAGGCGCTGCCGCTCGCCGTCGCGGGTGCCCAGGCGGTCGCGCTGGTCGGGTGGCCCGAGGCGCGCATCGTGCTCGCGCAGGTGGTCATCGCGCTGGCACTGGCCCCGAAGAGCAACGCCGTCCTCGTCGCGGTGGACGAGGCCGTCGCCGACGTCCGGCGCCTCGGCGGTGGCGCCGCGCCGCAGCACCTGCGCGGCGTGGGCTACACCTCCCCGCACGACGACCCGCGCGGCGTCGTCGCAGCCGACTACCTTCCCGACCTTCTGTCCCATGCCGACTACTACCGTCCGAGTGGACGGGGCGGGGAGGCGGCGTTACGGCAGCGCTGGGAGAATCTTCGCGCGCTCATTCGCCGCACGCAGACCGAGGAGTAGGCAGGCCGTGGAATCCGCCCAGATCCGACAGCGCTTCCTCGACTTCTTCGCCGGTCGCGGACACACCGTCGTTCCGTCGGCCTCGCTGATCCTCGACGACCCGACTCTGCTGTTCGTCAACGCCGGGATGGTGCCGTTCAAGCCATACTTCCTCGGGCAGGAGACCTCGCCCTTCCCGCGGGCCACCAGCGTGCAGAAGGTGGTGCGCACCAACGACATCGAGGAGGTCGGGCGCACCACCCGCCACGCGTCGTTCTTCCAGATGGCCGGGAACTTCTCCTTCGGCGACTACTTCAAGGAGCGGGCCATCCCGTTGGCCTTCGAGCTGCTCACCACCCCGACGGACCGCGGCGGCTACGGCTTCGACCCCGAACGGATCTGGGCCACCGTCTACCTCGACGACGACGAGGCCGAACGCATCTGGCGTGAGGATGTCGGGCTGCCCGAGCTGCGGATCCAGCGCCGCGGCATGGCCGACAACTTCTGGTCCATGGGCGTGCCGGGCCCCTGCGGCCCATGCTCGGAGATCTACTTCGACCGGGGTCCGGGCCACGGCCGCGCCGGCGGGCCGATCGCGGACGAGGACCGGTACCTCGAGGTGTGGAACCTGGTGTTCATGCAGTTCGAGCGCGGCGCCGGCCCGGCGAAGGAGGGTTTCGAGATCCTCGGTGACCTGCCGGCCCAGAACATCGACACCGGCATGGGCCTGGAACGGATGGCGGCTCTGCTGCAAGGCGTGGACAACATCTACGAGATCGACACCAGCCGGCTGGTGCTGGACCGGGCCATCGAGCTGACCGGGCGGGCCTACGGGGTCGAGGACAAGGACGACGTCGCGCTGCGGGTGGTCACTGATCACACCCGCACCGCCGTCATGCTGATCGGGGACGGCGTGACACCGGCCAACGAGGGGCGTGGCTACGTACTGCGCCGGATGATGCGTCGGGTGGTGCGGTCGATGCGGACGCTCGGGGCACACGATCCGACGCTCACCGAGCTGAGCGGCACCACCATCGACGCCATGGCCGCGCAGTACCCCGAGCTGGACGGCGAGCGGTCGCGCATCCTCGCGGTCGCCGCGGAGGAGGAGGAGGCGTTCGCCGGGACGCTTCGCGCCGGGACCCACATCTTCGACCTCGCCGCCGAGCAGGCCCGTCAGGCGGGGCGCACCGTGATCGGCGGTGAGACCGCGTTCCGCCTGCACGACACCTTCGGCTTCCCCATCGACCTGACCCTGGAGATGGCCGCCGAGACCGGCCTGCAGGTCGACCAGGCCGAGTTCGAGCGACTCATGGCGCAGCAACGTGACCGGGCCAAGGCCGACGCCCGGGCCAAGAAGCAGGGACATGGCGACACCTCGGTCTATCGGGAGGTCGCTGACACGCTCGGGCGGGCGGTGACCTTCACCGGCTACGAGGCCGTGGTCAGCGACGCCACGGTGCGGGGCATCGTGGTGGACGGGCGGCGCGCTTCGTCCGCCGAGGCGGGCCAGGACTTCGAGGTGGTGCTGGACCGCACCCCGTTCTACGCCGAGGCGGGTGGGCAGCTGGCCGACCGTGGACGTATCGAGCTCGCCTCCGGAGCCGTCATCGACGTGGCCGACGTCCAGGCTCCCATCGGTGGTCTGGTCGTCCACCGGGGTCGGGTGCTCTCCGGCGAGGTGGAGCTGGGTGCCCCAGCGCGCGCCCTGGTCGACGTGGAGCGGCGGATGGCCATCTCACGCGCCCACACCGCCACCCACATGCTTCACAAAGCGTTCCGCGAGGCCCTCGGCGACACCGCCGCGCAGGCGGGGTCGGAGAACGCCCCCGGCAGGCTGCGGTTCGACTTCGGCGCCTCAGGGCCGGTGCCGCCGTCGGTTCTCGGCGACGTCCAGGACCGCGTCAACACCCTCGTCGAGGCCGACCTCGGGGTGCACGCCGAGATCATGTCGCTGGTGCAGGCCCGCCGCAGCGGCGCGATGGCACTGTTCGGGGAGAAGTACGGCGAGGAGGTCCGCGTCGTCTCGGTGGGCGACTGGGCTCGGGAGCTGTGCGGGGGTACCCACGCGGCCCGGTCGGGCCAGCTCGGCCTGATCACCGTCCTGGGTGAGTCGTCCATCGGCCAGGGCGTCCGGCGGGTGGAGGCGCTCGTCGGCCTCGACGCGTTCCGGTTCATGGCCCGTGAGCACGTGCTGGTCTCCCAGCTCAGCGAGACGCTCAAGGTGCGTCCGGATGACCTGCCCGAGCGCGTCCACGCCCTGCTGGAGCGCATGCGCGAGGCGGAGCGTGAGCTGGAGCGGCTGCGCGCTGGGCAGGTGTTGCAGGCCGCGGCCGGGGTGGCCGCCCGAGCCACCGACATCCGCTCTGCCCTCGTGGCCACCCACCGGGTTCCGGACGGCACGAGCAGCGACGACCTGCGTCGTCTGGCCACTGACGTCCTGTCTCGACTGCCCGCCGAACGCGTCGGCGTCGTGGTGGTGGGCGGCGTCACAGACGGGCGGCCCAGCACGGTGGTCGCCGTGAACGCCACGGGCCGCGACGCCGGGCTGTCTGCCCGCGACCTGGTCCGACGGGTGGCTGCGGCGCTGGGCGGCGGCGGCGGAGGCAAGGACGACATCGCCCAGGGCGGCGGGAGCGATGCAGACGCGGTCGACCCGACCCTGCAGCGGGTGCCGTCGCTGGTCGCCGAGGCACTTCCGGCGGCGTGAGCGAGCCGAGGCCGGGGCCCCTGCTGGGTATCGATGTGGGGACCGTGCGCATCGGTGTCGCGGTGAGCGACCCCGACGGCAGGGTCGCCGTCCCGCTGACGACCGTCCTGCGCAGCCCCGGCGACCTGGAGACGATCGCCGAGCTCGCGCGCCAGCGTGGCGCTGCTGGCCTGGTCGTCGGTCTTCCCCGTACGCTGTCCGGTGGGGAGGGCCCGGCCGCCCGGTCCAGCCGGGCGTTCGCGCTGGAGCTGGCGAGGCGGGTGTCTCCCACACCCGTGCAGCTCGTGGACGAGAGGTTGACGACTGTGGGCGCGTCGCGTGGCCTTCGGGAGGCTGGGCTCAGCTCCCGGCAGGCCCGGCACGTGGTGGACCAGGTCGCGGCGGCGGCGATCCTGCAGGCAGCGCTCGACATCGAGCGCGCCGGGCGAGTCCCGGCGGGCGAGGTCGTCGACGGAACGGGGAGCAGATGAGCCAGTTCGGGCTGATCCCGACCTCCGAGAAGGAGGCCGCGCCGAGCGCCCAGCGGCCACCGCCACGCCGAGCCCGGCGCACCGGTAGGCACAGCGGGCGCCTCGCCGTCGTCCTCTCCTTGGTCGTGGTCGCCGGCCTGGCTATCGGCGCGGTCGTCGCCGGGCAGTCGCTGCTCACCCGGGCGAGCGATGCGCTGCTGTCCGGCCCCGCTGACTACCCCGGCCCTGGACCGGGCACCACCACTGTCGTGGTCGTCGAGCCCGGCGACTCGGTCACCGACATCGCAGCCACCTTGGCATCAAACGACGTCGTCGCTTCCCCGGAGGCCTTCACCGAAGCCGCCTCCCGGGACGCCGCAGCCACGGGCATCCAACCCGGCACGTACGAGATGCCGCAGCAGATCCCTGCGGAGCAGGCCCTGGCCCTGCTCGTCGATCCGGGCAACCGGCTGGTCGACGCCGTGCTGGTGCGTGAGGGGCTGCGCGTGGAGCAGACGCTGGGGGCCTACGAGGAGCAGGCAGGCATGGACCGGGCCGCCCTGGACACCGCTGTCGCTGACCCCGCGGCGATCGGCCTGCCGCCGGAGGCGGAGGGTGCCGCCGAGGGGTTCCTCTTCCCCGCCACCTACGAGGTGCAGCCGACGAGCTCCGAGGTGGACGCGATCGCGGCGATGACGGCCAAGTTCACCGAGGTCGCCGCCGGACTGGGGCTTGCCGAGGGCAGCGCTGCCCTCGGGTTGACCCCGCGGGAGCTCGTCACCGTCGCGAGCATCGTCCAGGCCGAGGCGCGGCTCCCCGAGGACTTCGCCAAGGTCGCCCGGGTGGTCTACAACCGGCTCGAGGCGGGCCAGAACCTGCAGATGGACTCCACGGTCGCCTACGCCAACGGCGTGGCCACCGTGTTCACCACCGACGAGCAGCGGGCGGTGGACTCCCCCTACAACACCTACCTCTACCCGGGGCTGCCACCGGGCCCGATCAACTCCCCAGGCGAGCAGGCCGTGCAGGCGGCTCTCGACCCCGCGGACGGGCCCTGGCTGTACTTCGTCACGGTCAACCTCGACACCGGGGAGACCCGCTACTCGCAGACGCTGGCCGAGCACGAGCAGAACGTCGCCGAGCTGCAGCGGTGGATCGCGGAGAACCAGAGCTGACGCAGCACTCCGCGCCCCGTAGGTGCGCTGTGCTCGGCTCACCCATCGCGCACTCGCTGAGCCCGACGCTGCACCGGGCCGCCTACGCCTTCCTCGGCCTGCCGTGGTCCTACGAGGCCATCGAGGTCACCGAGCCCGAGCTCGCCGCCGTGGTCAGCGGGCTGGGCCCGCAGTGGCGCGGCTTGTCGCTGACCATGCCGCTCAAGCGGGCGGCGGTCGTCCTGGCGGACCTGGCCATGCCGCCGGTCCCGACCGTCGGCGTGGCCAACACGCTCCTGCTCGAGGAGCGCCTGGTCGCGCACAACACCGACGTCTCCGGGATGCGCGCCGTCATGGCCGATGCGGGAGTCCACCACATCGCGCGGGCCACCATCCTCGGCGGCGGGTCCACTGCCGCTGCGGCCGTCGCTGCGCTGGCCGACGTGGCCGATGAGACGGTGGTCTGCGCCCGGGACCCGCTGCGTGCCGCTGGGCTGCTCGATGTCGCCGAACGCCTCGGCTCGGCCGTGACCCTGGTGGACTGGTCGCAGGCGGCAGGTCTCCTCGCGGCCCCGCTGGTGGTCGCGACGACTCCGGCCGGTGCCACGGACGCTCTTGCCGCCGACGTCCCCGCGGCACCGGGCCTGTTCATGGACGTCGTGTACGACCCATGGCCGAGCGTGCTCGCCCGCGCCTTTCAGGCGCGCGGCGGGCGCGCCATAGGAGGGCTGGCCCTGCTGGTCCACCAGGCGGTCGATCAGGTGCGGCTGATGACCGGCAGCGAAGTGCCGGTCGAGGTGCTGCGCCGAGCGGTGGCGCAGCAGGGGCGGACCTGAGGTGGACGTCGCGACGGGGGTCTGGGTGCTGGGGTCCGCGGCCGTGTCGGCCGTGGCCGCCTTGCTGCTGCCCGCCTTCGTCCGCACCCTCCCCGAACGCGACGTCGACGACTCGGTCACCTACGCGGCCATCGCAGCCCCCCGGGCGCTGCCGGGACTGCTGGCCGGCGCGGCCGCCGTGGTCGGGGGACTGCTGGGGTGGGCCAGAACCGGTCAGCCCGACCTCCCGGCGTTCCTCGTCCTCGGCGTGCTGGGCACAGGCATGGCCTATGTCGACCTGCGCCGCCACCTGCTGCCCGACCGGATGACGGTCCCCGCACTCGCCCTCGGCGCCGTCCTGCTCGCAGCTGCCGCACTCGCCGCCGAGGGTGGCGGCACGTCCTACGCTCGTGCGTGGACCGCTGCCGGAGCGCTGCTGCTGTTCTATCTCGTCCTCGCGCTGATCTACCCGGCTGGGCTGGGCCTGGGCGATGTCAAGCTGGCCGGCGCCCTCGGCCTGCATCTGGGGTGGCTGGGCTGGTCGGCGGTGATCGTAGGGACCTTCGCGGCGTTCCTGATCGGCGGGCTCGTCGGACTGGTCCTGCTGCTGGCGCGTCGCGCCACACGTGGCACGGCCATCCCCTTCGGCCCGGCGATGCTCGTCGGTGCGTTGGTGGCCGCCGTCTGGGCCGAGCCCATCACGGCCTGGTACCTGCGCTAGCCCGCGCGGGCGTCCACCAGCGGCTCGCTTCGGATGCCCGCCCCGTCGCTGACCGTTGACCAACGCGCCTGCATGGTCGCTGGCCCTTGATCAACGCGCCCTGGTGGTGGTGGTCCCGATGATCACAGCGCCGCAGGTGTCGTCCCAGCGACAGCTACGGCGCTCTGACGCAGCGACGCACGACACCTGAGGCGCTCTGATCATGCTTCAGGCACCACAAACCCGCCCTGATCAAGCCCCAGGCACCGTCTCGGCGCCTGCGTCGCTCGCGTGACGGGTGGCTGGCCCTTGATCAACGCGCCCTGGTGGTCGCGGACCGTTGATCAACGCGCCCTCGTGGTCGCTGACCGTTGATCAACGCGCCCTCGTGGTCG
>CAYHHE010000011.1:36002-45847 GCA_964356295.1 uncultured Actinomycetes bacterium
TGGCTGGCCCTTGATCAACGCGCCCTGGTGGTCGCGGACCGTTGATCAACGCGCCTGCGCGGTCGCTGGCCCTTGATCAACGCGCCCTGGTGGTGGTTGGTCCCGATGATCAGAGCGCCGCAGGTGTCGTCCCAGCGACAGCTACGGCGCTCTGACGCAGCGACGCACGACACCTGAGGCGCTCTGATCATGCTTCAGGCACCACAAACCCGCCGTGATCAAGCCCCGGGCACCACAGGCGGCCCCTCGCTGGGCCGCGCGCACCCACCCAAGATCACAGCAGCGTGAGGCGAGGCGGCAAACCGGCGCCGACGTGGGAGGATGGAGCACGTGCTGCGCTGGCTGACCGCTGGGGAGTCCCACGGCCCGGCCCTGACTGCCATCCTCGAGGGCCTGCCGGCGGGGGTCGCGATCACCACCAGCGACCTCGCCGAGGCGCTCGCCCGCCGCCGCCTGGGTCACGGACGCGGCGCCCGGATGGCGTTCGAGGCGGACGAGGTGAGCCTGGTCGGCGGAGTCCGGCATGGGCGAACCCTCGGCGGCCCGGTCGCGGTGAGCATCGCCAACACCGAGTGGCCCAAGTGGCAGACGGTGATGGCGGCCGATCCCGTGGACCCGGTCGAGCTCGCTGGGCTCGCCCGCAACGCTCCGCTCACCCGACCCCGACCTGGGCACGCGGATCTGGCCGGTATGCAGAAGTACGGCATGGACGATGCCCGACCGATCCTGGAGCGGGCCAGCGCCCGAGAGACCGCCGCCCGGGTCGCCCTCGGACGGGTCGCCGCCGGCTTCCTCGAGCAGGCAGTCGGCATCCGGCTCGTCTCGCACACCGTCGAGATCGGCGGGGTCGCCGCCGCGGCAGCACCGCTGCCTCGACCCGAGGACGTCCTGGCCCTCGATGCGGACCCGGTGCGCTGCTTCGACACCGCCGCCAGCGCGGCCATGGTGGGGGCCATCGACGGCTGCCGACGTGATGGAGACACCCTCGGCGGGATCGTCGAGGTACTGGCCTACGGCGTCCCACCGGGGCTGGGCAGCCATGTGCACGCTGATCGACGGCTGGACTCCCGGCTCGCCGGTGCCCTGATGGGTATCCAGGCGATCAAGGGCGTCGAGGTCGGGGACGGCTTCGCCCTGGCCCGCACCCGTGGTTCGTCCGCCCACGACGAGATCGAGCCGAGCGCGACCGGGGTGCGCCGGCGAACCGGCCGCAGCGGTGGCACCGAGGGTGGTATCTCCACCGGAGAGCTGCTGCGCGTCCGCGCCGCGATGAAGCCCATCAGCACCGTCCCCCGCGCGCTGGCCACCGTCGACGTCGCCACCGGCGAGGCTGCCGTGGCCATCAACCAGCGTTCGGACGTGTGCGCGGTCCCCGCAGCCGGCGTGGTCGCCGAGGCGATGGTCGCGCTGGTGCTCGCCGACGCGGCGCTGGAGAAGTTCGGTGGCGACAACGTCGAGGAGACCGCCCGCAACCATGCCGCCTACCGGCAGGCGCTGGTGGTGACGCCCGGATGAGCGCACCGCTGGTGGTGCTGGTGGGACCGCCGGGGGCAGGCAAGACGATCGTGGGTCGACTTCTCGCGCAGCGCCGCGGGGTGCCGTTCCGGGACACCGACGACGACGTGGCCCAGGCCGCGGGCAAGCCGATCACCGACATCTTCGTCGAGGACGGCGAGCCGGTGTTCCGTGCGGCCGAACGGGACGCGGTCCGCCAGGCCCTCACGATGCACCCCGGAGTCCTGGCCCTCGGTGGCGGGGCCGTCCTCGACGCCTCCACCCGAGCCGCCCTGTCCGGGCACCGGGTCGTCTTCCTCGACGTCTCGCTTGCCGCCGCCGTCCCCCGGGTCGGGCTCGCCCGGGACCGCCCGCTGCTTCTGGGCAGCCCGCGTGCCCAGCTCAAACAGCTCATGGACGCTCGACGTCCGCTGTACCTGGAGGTGGCCGACGCCACGGTCGACACCAGCGACCGCTCACCGGAGGCAGTGGCCGACGACGTCCTCGCCCTCATCGACGACGGTGACGGGCATGAGTGACCCGACGATGATCACCGTCGCTGGGCAGCGGCCCTACGACGTCGTCGTGGGCGAGAGCCTGGGAGCACTGCTGCCGGCGATGGTCGGTGAGCCACCCCGGCAGGTGGCGGTCGTCCACCCGCGCGCGCTGCGTGCCACCGGTGAGCAGGTGCGCGCCGACCTGGCGTCCGCCGGCTTCGAGGCGCACGCCGTGGAGGTCCCGGACGCCGAGGAGGCCAAGCGGGTCGCGGTGGCCGAGTTCGTGTGGTCCGTCCTCGGCCGGTGCCGGTTCACCCGCACGGACGTCGTCGTCGGCGTCGGCGGCGGGGCGGTGACCGACCTGGCCGGCTTCGTGGCCGCGACCTGGCTGCGCGGGGTGCGGCTGGTCCTCGTCCCGACCACGTTGCTGGGCATGGTGGACGCCGCGGTCGGCGGCAAGACAGCTGTCAACATCCCCGAGGGCAAGAACCTCGTCGGTGCCTTCCACCCCCCGTCCGGGGTGCTGTGCGACATGGCGACCCTCGCGACGCTCCCCGCCCAGGAGTACCGGGCCGGGATGGCAGAGGTGGTGAAGGCCGGGTTCATCGCCGACCCGGAGATCCTGCGACTCATCGAGGCCGACCCGGTGAGGGCGGCTGCCTTCGACCCGACGCTCACCCGCGAGCTCGTCATCCGATCGGTGCGGGTGAAGGCCGACGTCGTCGCGGCCGACCTCACCGAGACCGCCACCTCCGGGGTGAGCCGGGAGGTGCTCAACTACGGCCACACGCTCGGCCACGCCATCGAACGGGTGGCGGGCTACACGTGGCGTCACGGGGCAGCGGTGTCCATCGGGCTGGTCTACGCCGCCCACCTGGCCCGGCTGGCGGGACGGCTGGACGAGGCGACCGCGGACCGGCACCGCCAGGTGCTGGAGTCCCTCGGTCTGCCGACTCGCTACCGGGCCTCGGCCTGGCCGGCTCTCCTGGAGGCGATGCGGGTGGACAAGAAGGCCCGCGGAGACCGGCTGCGCTTCGTCGTCCTGGACGCCCTCGCCCGGCCGGCGATCATGGAGGCACCGGACCCGCAGCTGCTCGCCGCGGCCTACGGCGAGGTGGCAGAGGAGCAGGTGCCGTGACTCGGCCGGTCCTGGTGCTCAACGGGCCCAACCTCGGACGGCTCGGCAGCCGCGAACCCGAGGTCTACGGGTCGGCCAGTCACGCCGACCTGGAGGCCCTGTGCCGCCAGGTGGGTGCCGAGCTGGGCCTCGAGGTGGAGGTCCGTCAGACCGACGACGAGGCCGTCCTGGTCGGCTGGCTGCACGAGGCGGCCGACCGGGCAGTCCCCGTGCTGCTCAACCCCGCAGCGTTCACGCACTACTCCTACGCCCTGCGCGACGCCTGCGCCGCGTTGCGCGCACCGCTGGTCGAGGTACACCTGACCAACCCGGCGGCCCGCGAGTCGTTCCGGCACACCAGCGTGATCGCAGGTGTGGCCACCGGCACCATCGCCGGCTTCGGTCTGGACTCCTACCGGCTGGCGTTGCAGGCGGTCAGGCGTCTGACGTCGACACCCGGCTGAGGAAGTCCGCCAGCAGCGGGCCCGCGGTGGCCGACCCGGACTCGGCATCCTCGACGAAGACGGCGACCGCCAGGTCCTCCTGCACCCCGACGATCCAGCCGTGCGTGGCCGGCGGCACCTGCGTGCCGTACTCGGCGGTTCCGGTCTTGGCAGCCACCGGTGCGCCGGGGACGGTGGCGAGCACGGCTGCGGTGCCGTCGGTGACGGCCTGCCGCATCATGGCCAGCAGGGCCTCGGACTCCTCGGGGCTGACCGGGTTCGCCGCTGCGCCGGGGGATCGGGGGTCGTCGACGTCGTCGAGGACCAGCCGCGGCACCACGGTCCGGCCGGTCGTGGAGGCGGCCATGGTCGCTGCTCCAAGCGGGGAGAGCAGCACGGTGCCCTGCCCGATGAGGCAGGCCGCCTCCTCCACGACGGTGGCCGGGTCCCCGACCGAGCCGAGGACGGCCTCCACTCCGATGTCGACCTCGTCGACGATGCCGAGCGACTCTGCGGACGCGGCAAGACCGGTCGCCGTGACGACCTCTGACTGGGACAGGAACGCGGTGTTGCACGACCGGGCGAACGCGGTGCTCAGGGAGACCTCGCCGAGGGCGTCGGCGGGGAAGTCGGAGTAGTTGCCGAAGACTCGGCCGTCCACCGTGACCGACTCGGTGCACGGCAGCGGGTCGGTCGGGGACAGGCCAGCACGCAGCAGCGCCAGCGACGTAGCGATCTTGAAGACTGAGCCAGGGGCGTACCTCCCGAGGGTGGCGGTGGAGTACTCGCTGCTGCCTGGGCCGGAGGCCACGGCCAGCAGGTCACCGGAGGACGGCCGGAGGGCGACCAGGGCGCTGGGTGGTCCCACGTCGCGCAGCACGTCGTCGGCGACCTGCTGGGTCCGCGGGTCCAGTGTCAGCCTCACCGGCTCGCCGGGCGTCGGGGGCAGGCTGACCAGAGCGACCTCGTCGGTCGAGTCGCTGCTCGTGTGCGAGACGGTGAATCCCGGTCGTCCCCGCAGCTGCTCGTCGTAGGCCTCCTGCAGGCCGGACAGCCCGACGAGGTCCCCTGCAGCGATGTCGCCGCCGGACTGCTCGACGATCTCCGCGGTGGCCTCGCCCACGGTTCCGAGCAGCGCACGGGCGAACTCGCGGGTGGGTGCCAGCGGCAGCGAGTCGGTGAGCAGCCGTCCGCCAGGAACCGCGGCAACCGGGTCGCGCAGCGAGTCGGCGTCACTCTCGCGAAGGACGATTGCCTCGACGAACGCCTGCGGCCCGGCCTGCTGCACTGCCTGCGCGTAGCGGTCCGCATCCACACCGACCAGCGCCGCCAGTGCACGGGCGGACGCCTGCGGGTCGGCCAGCCCCAGCTGGGTCTTGTCGATACCCACCCGTTCGACCGGACGCTCGACGACCAGCGGGGCTCCGGCCTGGCTCAGGATCGCGGCCCGCGTCGGCTGCACACGGTCCAAGCGCAGACCGGCGCCCGGCTCGAGGTCGGGATGGACGATCCCGGGGTCCCACACCACTTCCCAGACCGGCTCCTCGGCCTCGGACAGCCTCAGGGTGGCCTGCGACCGGTACGTCCACGCCGCCTGTGCGGTACCAGGCCCGTCGAGGTCCCAGGCAAGCTCGACAGTGGTGACCGCCTCGCCGTCGGCCGACGCGTCCCGGACGGTCTGCACGACGTCGACCTCGAGGGTGGCCGGCCCCATGCCCTCGGTGATCCCGACGAACGCGTCCTGCGCTGCCGATGAACTGCCCGCGACCGGGACACCGACGATCTCACCGCTGCCGAGCCCGGCAGCGAGCGCCTCGGCCGTCGGGGCCGGGTCGGGCGACGACGCCGAGCAGCCGACGGCCCCCAGCACACTCGCTGCGGCGGCGAGCACGGATGGTGTCTGACAACGCGCCACGAGTCGGCAGACTAGGCAGCATGCCGCCGCCCGCGTTCGACTACGCCACCCGGCGTCGGCGGCTCGCCGACCTCCTGGCCTCTCGCGAGGCCGACGCCGCGCTGGTCACCGACCCGGTCAACGTGCGGTACCTGACCGGGCTGGCCAGCAGCAACGCTGCCTGCCTCGTCACAGCCGACGGGGCCACGGTGCTGGCCACCGACTCCCGGTACGCCGAGGCGGCTGCGTCACTGGCCGGTGACCTCGAGGTGATCACCGACCGGGCGGTGGCAGCGGTGCTGCTGCGTCGCGTCGAGGGACCCGCCCGGGTGGCGATCGAGCACCGTCACGTCACCGTGGCCGACGCGACCGCGCTGCAGGACGCGGCGTCTCAGCGCACCGTCCTGATCGACCTGCACGGCGCCGTCGAGGAGCTGCGGGTCGACAAGGACGCCGCCGAGGTCGCACTGGTGGAGCAGGCCTGCGCGATCTCGGACGACGCCCTGCGCGGGCTGCTGTCCGGGAGGGTCCGGGGCCGCACCGAGCGGGCGCTGGCGCGAGACCTGGAGGTCCGGATGCTGTCGCTGGGCGCCGACGGACTCGCCTTCACGACCATCGTGGCCGCCGGCGACCACGGCGCCGTCCCGCACCATGCGCCGACCGACCGCCAGGTGCAGGCCGGGGACCTGCTGACGATCGACTTCGGCGCCCAGCTGGCCGGATACCACGCCGACTGCACCCGCACCGTCGCCGTCGGCCGGGAGCCCGTGGACTGGCAGCGGGAGGTCTACCGCGCGGTGGCCGCAGCTCAGCAGGCAGGCAGCGACGCACTGGCCTGCGGGCGGGCGACGGGGGAGGTCGACCGGGCGGCTCGAACGGTCCTCGAGCAGTCCGGCTACGGCCCCTTCTTCGTCCACGGGCTCGGGCATGGCGTCGGGCTGGAGATCCACGAGCGACCGTGGTTGAGCCCCGCCGCGACCCTGGCCGATACACTCCCCGGCCGGAGCACGGTCACCGTGGAACCAGGGGTCTACCTCCCGGGCAAGGGCGGGGTGCGCATCGAGGACACCCTCGCGGTCGGGCCGGACGGGGTGCGCGTGCTCACCGCGACATCGAAGGCTCTGCTCGTGGTCGACGAATGAGGCGCTGACATGGCAACGACGAACGACCTGAAGAACGGCATGGTGCTCAACCTGGACGGTCAGCTGTGGACCGTCGTGGAGTTCCAGCACGTCAAGCCGGGCAAGGGCGGCGCCTTCGTGCGCACCAAGCTCAAGAACGTCCTGTCCGGCAAGGTGGTGGACAAGACGTTCAACGCCGGGGTGAAGGTCGACACGGCAACCGTGGACAAGCGCGCGATGCAGTACCTCTACCGGGACGGGGAGGACTTCGTGTTCATGGACATGCAGTCCTACGACCAGATCAGCGTGCCGGCGGCGACCGTCGGCGACGCCGCGAACTACATGCTGGAGAACCAGGACGCGGTCGTCGGTCTGCATGAGGGCGCGCCGCTGTTCGTCGAGCTGCCTGCCTCGGTCGTGCTGACGGTCGAGTACACCGAGCCGGGGCTGCAGGGCGACCGCTCGACCGGCGGGACGAAACCGGCGACACTGCAGACGGGTCTGGTGGTGCAAGTTCCGCTGTTCATCACCACCGGTGAGGTGGTCAAGGTCGACACCCGGGACGGCTCGTACCTCGGTCGGGCATGAGGCCCGGGTCAGGTCGCCGGTGAGCGCCCGGACCAAGGCACGCAAGCGCGCCCTGGACGTGCTCTTCGAGTGCGAGGCGCGTGGGCTCCCGCTCGGCGCCACCTTGGCGCAGCGTCGCGCGGCCGCGCAGGACGACCCTCGCGAGCCGCCGATCAGCGCCTACACCACGCATCTCGTGGAGGGGGTGGCCGCCCACCAGGAGCGGATCGATGCACTCATCAGCGAGTACTCGCAGGGCTGGGACCTGGACAGGATGCCTGCCGTGGACCGGAACCTGCTGCGCATCGGTGTCTTCGAGATCCTCTACTGCGACGAGGTCCCGGAGGCCGTGGCGCTCAGCGAAGCAGTGAACCTGGCCACCGAGCTGTCGACCGCGGAGTCCCCCCGGTTCGTCAACGGGCTGCTCGCCAGGGTCGCCCAGCAGGAGCCGAAGGCGTCGTGGCCGCCGTCCTGACCCGCGGCCAGCGCATCGGGTACGCGGTCGGCTCGTTCGGCACCGGCGGCTTCGGAACCGTGCCGGGTCTGCTGCTGCTGTTCTACCTCACCGACACCCTCGGTGTCGCCGCCGCCGTGGCCGGTGTCGTCGTCTTCCTCCCCAAGCTGTGGGACGTGGTCATCGACCCGCTGCTGGGGTCGCTGTCGGACCGCACGATGGTTCGGCGCGGCACGCGACGGCCGTGGTTGCTGCTCGGTGGGCTGACCCTCCCGCTGGCCTTCCTGCTGACCTTCGCCGCCCCCAGCGGACTGCCGGGGCAGGCAGCGGCGCTGTGGGTCGCCGTGTTCTTCATCGCCTCGGTGACCGCCTTCTCAGTCTTCCAGGTCTCCTACCTGGCCATGCCGGCCGAGATCACCGACGACTACCGCGAGCGCATCGACCTGATGTCGTGGCGCATCGTGTTCCTCAGCCTGGCGATCCTGCTGTTCGGCGTGGCCGCACCGCTGCTGGTGGAGGCCGGCGGCGGCGGCCGGGCCGGGTACACGGTCATGGCCGTCGTGGTCGGGGCGGCCCTCGGCCTGGCCATGCTGGGTGCCTGGCTGGGCACCCGAACCACGACTGCGCACGGGGCGCCCGCCGAACCGGCTAGCCTCGCCGAGCAGGTCGCGGCGATCGGCGAGAACAGGCCCTTCGCCAACCTGCTGGCCGCGTTCCTGCTTCAGGCGCTGGCCGTCGGCACGGCCTTCTCCGGGATCGTGTACGTGGCCACCTACCTGCTGGGCGACCAGTCACTCACCAGCGTCATCTTCGCCAGCCTGATCGCCCCCGCGCTGCTGGTCATGCCGGTGTGGCGGGCGGTCGGGCTGCGGGTCGGCAAGCAGCGCGGCTACCTGATGGCCACCCTGCTGTTCACCGCGGCGATGGTCGCCCTGGTGTTCCTGCGGGCCTACCCACCGCCGCTGGTGTACCTGTGCGTCGGCCTGGCCGGCACCGCCTATGCCGGCATGCAGATGTTCCCGCTGTCCATGCTGCCGGACACCCTCGCTGCGGACGCCGTCACCTCGCGACGGCAGCGGGCGGGGGTGTTCACCGGGATCTGGACCGCAGGGGAGACGACGGGCTTCGCGGTGGGGCCGGCGGTGCTGGCGGCGGTCCTGGCCGTCACCGGCTTCGTGTCCAGCACCGAAGGCGCGACGGCCACCCAGCCGGGGTCGGCGCTCACCGGCATCGTCGTCGCCTTCGCCGTCATCCCCGCGGTACTCACCGCCCTCAGCGTCCCCCTGGTGCGCCGCTACGACCTGACCGCTCAGCGGCTGCACGAGCTGCTCGAAGGGAGTCCGACCCGATGAGCGCACTGCCCGAGCACGGCCGGCCCGTCGAGGAGGTGCTGGCCGACCTGCGCGACCGCCGCGCCCACGACCTGCAGGTCGACCGCGCCACCTCGCGGCACTTCGAGTCCGGGCTGCCCGAGATCCGTGACCTGGTGGCGGCGGCGGGCGCGCTGATGATCGGCACCAACGGCCTGGATCCCATCGCCTACCCCAGCGTGCCGTCCATCGAGAACGACCTGGTGAGGGCCACCGCGCAGGTGCACGGTGGGGACGACCGCACGGTGGGGACCGTCACCAGCGGCGGCACCGAGTCGTGTCTGCTCGCTGTCCTCGGTGCGCGGGAGCGGTGGCGACTGGCGCACGCTGACCGGACCGGTCGGCCCGATCTGGTACTGCCGGTCACCGCCCATCCGGCCTTCCGCAAGGCTGCCCATCTGTTCGACCTGAACGTGGTGGACGTCCCGGTCGACCCGGTCACCTTCAGCCCGGACCCGCACGACGTCCGCAGCAGGCTCACCGACCGCGCCGCCCTGGTGGTGGTGTCCGCCCCGGAGTACGCCCACGGCACCATCGACCCCGTCGGGGAGGTCGCCGCGGCCGCGGCCGAGCGCGACCTCCTCTGCCACCTGGACATGTGCATCGGTGGCTGGGTCGTGCCGTTCGTCGGCGAGGACGAGGGTCTGCCGCCGGTGGGCCTGTCGGTGCCGGGTGTGACGTCGGTGTCGGCGGACCTGCACAAGTACGGCTACGCCCCGAAGGGGGTGTCGGTGCTGCTGCACGCGCAGGACGCGCTGCGTCGCCTGCACTACTTCGCCGACACCCGCTGGCCCGGCTACCCGCTGGTGAACACCACGTTGCTCTCGAGTCGGTCCGTCGCGCCCGCTGCGTCGGCTTGGGCGGTGCTGCAGCACATGGGGCGCGACG
>CAYHHE010000012.1:0-45612 GCA_964356295.1 uncultured Actinomycetes bacterium
GCTAGGTGCACCTCCGGCGATGATCAGGGCGCCCCAGGTGTTGCTGGGGCTTGATCAGGGCGCCGTAGGTGCGGCTCCCAGCATGATCAGGGCGCTGTAGGTGTCGCTGGAGCAACACCGCAGGCGCGCTGATCATCGCAGGAGCAACACCAAAGCCGCTGTGATCATGCTCCAACGACACTCCGCGCGCCTTGATCATGGGCTCAGGCGCGACCGACACGCGCACAGGGCCGTCTCGGGCGCAGCGGACCGACGACCTGACTCGTGCCAGGCTGGTCACCCCGGTGAGCAGGCGTTCAGGACCTTGGTGGCCTCGGGGGTGAGGGCGGGGTCGGGAACCTCTTGCGCAGGGCCTAGCCGATGTGCTCGATCCCCAGCACCTGAGGCCCCGCGTGTCCACGATCGGCACCGCTCGAGCAGCCCACGCGGTGGCACGCCACGGCGTGAGCACCGTCCGCTGGGACGAGACCACCCCAAGCAGACCGCACCCCCCCACCCCCACCACCGCAGCACACCCCCGACGCCATGACCCGGCTTGCCGAGCGCTCCCCCGCTGAACTCGCGAGCGGTCACGCGGGCAACGACGAGGGGCGCCACGTCGCCGGGTCGGTGCTGATGAGCATGCCGCCCGCCCCGTCCACGACCCGGATGCTGTCGACCGCAGCCGCCTCGGCCGCCCTGCCCGTCCGGCGGTAGTACGCCGCCGCCAGCGCGTCCTGCCGATGACGTGGGTCCGCTGCGTTCGCGTGGTCCGCGGCGGTCAGGACGCTTCGGCCGTGACCCCACGCCCGAAGCATCCGTGGGACGCTGGTCAGCCCGTCGGCATAGATGCCGCGCGCCCCCACAGCCGCAGCGAAGCCGCCACGAAGCCAGGCGTCGTTGTGGCTCATCCCGTAGCAGGCGGTGGAGATCACCACGCGGAGCCGCCGACGCTGCACCGGGGTGAGCGCGGACTGCAGGGCGGTGGCGAGCTGGGGCGCCTCCACCGGCCGATCGGTGAACAGCAGCTGGCGTGACGTGCCGTGCGGATGCACGAGCAGGTCCACGGCCCGCACACCTGGCGTGGCCGTGGCGCAGGCCAGCGCCTGGACGAGGCGGTCGGCCGTGGCGTCGTTCCCGCGCAGCAGGATGCGGGACCTGTACTGCCGTCGCAGGTGCCTGCTCGCCAGCGCCTGGGCACCCCACTCGATCGAGGAGTACATAGCCCGCTCGTTCGGTCTCCCGTGAGCCTGCAGCGTGATCAGCTGCACCAGCACGCGCTCATCAGGCTCCACGGCGCCGCTGCCTGACGAGGACATCAGCTCATCCTGGCAGCACCTACCCTGGGCGGGTGGCGGTGCCCCGCGATCGCGACGCGGACGGACGGGCCCGGCAGGCCCGGCCCCGGGACGCGCTGGGTCGACCCCTCCCGTACGGCACCTCCGGCGTGGAGCCGGTTGCGGAGGAGCCGCTCCCGCCGGCCGAGACCATCGCCGAGGCGACGCGGTTGCTCGAGGCCGGTCGGCCCTTCGCCGCCCACGAGGTGTTCGAGGCCCGCTGGAAGGCGGCGCCGGCGACCGAGCGTGACCTGTGGCAGGGACTGGCCCAGCTGTGCGTGGGGATCACCCACCAGATGCGCGGGAACTCTGTCGGAGCCTCCCGACTGCTCGATCGGGGCAGGAACCGGCTCGAGTCCTACCTCGCGAGCGGCGGGACGACCTACGGCGTGGACGTCGAGGCCTGGGTGGCCCGAGCGGTGGCGACACCGAGGGTGAGGTAGTTCCAGGGGGCCCGCCCTCCGACGTAGCGGGACTCCACCTGCACGAGCTCGAAACCGGCGTCACGGACCAGGCTCGCCGGTTCACGGGTCAGGTGGCAGCCGTCGGCGAAGAACTTCTGCGCCGGCTCCAAGGTGCGCTGCAGACGGGCCATGCCGCGCTCTGGAGCCAGGCCGTGCTCGAGGAAGTGGAACACGCCACCGGGACGCAGCACCCGTCGCAGCTCGCACATGGCCGACTCCACGTCCGGGATGGTGCACAGGGTGAAGGTCGACAGCGCGCCGTCGCAGGAGTCATCGGCCAACGGCAGTCGAGCACCGTCCAGCCCGACATGGTGCACTCGGGCGTGCGAGTCGGCAATGCGTCCCTCGGCGAGCCGCCGGGCCCGCAGCGCCGGCTCGACCGCGTACACCTGGTCGACCTCGTCGGGGTAGTGCGGGACGTTGAGCCCGGAACCGAACCCGATCTCCACGACAGTGCCCGACAGTCCCTGCGTCGTGCGTTCCCGCCAGTCGGCCCATCCCGAGCCACCCAGCACTCGCTCGACCAGGTGCGGCAGCACGTACTCCCGGTACAGCCCGAGCATCGCCCTCAGCCGTCTCCTGCTGCCGTCGTCTGGGCCCGAGCGTCCAGCGCCGCCGCGCGGATCCTGGCGAAGTCGTCGTCGGTGTAGACGCCGTTGACCCCCGAGATCGTCGCCAGCTTCATCCCGTGCTTGAGGCCAAGCCGGTAGATCTCCTTGACCTTCTCCCACTCGATGTTCCGGCCGACGGTGAACGTCTCGTAGCGCCCCTCCAGGGCCAGCACCACGGTCTCGGCCAGGCAGGCGAATACCACACCCTTGGGCAGGCCGACGCCTTTCATCTTGACGTCCCCGGGCAGCTCGATCTCCCCGGACTCGATGACCAGCACGTCGGGGCGCTTGGCTACGTCCTCGGGGGGGAGGTCCAGTGGGCGAGCCACGTCCGTGATCACACAACCCGGCTTGACCTTCATGATGTCGAGGATGCGCTTCCCGGCCCCCGACGTGGCGGTGACGATGAGGTCCATCTCGTGCAGGTGGTCGTTGGGGGTCGCCGCGACGTGCAGCTCGGCGCGGGGGTTCTCCCGATGGATCTCCCGCTTGAGCGCGAGCAGCTTCGCGGTCTCCGGCGACACCAGCCAGAGCTCGTCGCTGGCCAGCGCGAGCAGCCGCGCGCACACCGAGCCGATCGCACCCGTGGCGCCGATGACCATCGCCTTGCCCCCGATCCGGCCGTCCTCGTCGACATCGACGACCCCGAGCTTGAGCAGCGCCTCGTGCGCGGCCCAGAGCGCGCCGGAGGCGCTGTAGCTGTTGCCGGTGGTGATCGGCAGCGGTGCCCGCCGCGCGACCGTGACACCGGCGTCGCCGACCACCTTGGTGAACGCACCGAGGCCCATGACCTGGGCGCCGAGCTTCTTGGCGGTCTCCGCGGCGGCGAGCAGTCGTCCGTAGGTGAACTCGGGGCTATGGGCCAGCAGCTCCTTGGGGGTGCCGCCCACCGTGATCAGCCAGCCCTCGGCCTCGGCTCCTGTCGGGGACGTGATCCCGGTGACGTGGCTGTAGACGAACGGCGGCAGGTAGGCCAGTGCCTTCTCCATCGCGTCCAGCACCGGCGGCGGCGCGACCTTGAAGACCGTGTCCAGCGGGGGTCGCCTGCTGAAGTCCTCCTGCGAGAGAGGGTGGATGACGAAGGCGAACCTGCTCTTCCTCCTGGGCCCGTTCGGGTAGAGGATGCGGGGCTCGAGTCCGGCCGCGACGATCATGTCGAGCATGTCGTCATCGGTGAGATGGCCGTGGCTGGGAGCGACCGCCAGCATCATGGCCTCAAGGACGGCCGCCGACACGGTGACTCCGAAGGGCTGCGGGGTCGTGTCGAGCACCATGTCCGCGCCCCGGCTTCCGAGGTCGCTGAGCCTCTCGTCGGAGATGGACTCGCTGACGAGGGTCTTGCCGGCGAGATCCTCCAGCCCGAAGCCGGTGAGCTCGTCGTAGGTGGCCACCACGACGTCGCAGTTGCGCGCGGCTCGGCGCGCCATGACATGGCTGATCCGGTGGCCGGGTGTCTTGATCTGCGCCCGCAGCGGTGCCGGCAGCTTGTTCAGCGGCCACAGCCCGGCGTCCGCCGCCAGTCCGATGATCGGGTGAGAGTCGGAGGTGAGCTCGAGTCGCAGCAGGGGGTCGGCGAACTCCAGGTTCTGGGTGAACTCACGCAGGATGCGGGTGGTGCGGTCATGGTTGGTCCCCCCCAGGACCACCGTCCGGGCGTTGGCGAAGTACCCGGGCATCTCGTTCTGCACATGGCGGATGGCCCACTCCTGCAGCACGTCGCGCAGCGAGTGGCCGTCGGCGACCGGGACGGCGGAGGTGGCCTGCTTGACCTGCTCTATCGCTTCGAGCTCTCCGTCGTACAGCCCGACCGCCCGCGCCTCGCGGATCCCGGTCACCGCGATGGAGTCGGCCTCCTCGGCCCACTTCTGGACCAGCGCCTTCGCGGCGTCGACGTCCCCGTTCGTCCCGACCCTCACCAGGCGAAACTCGTTGGTGAGGAAGGTGACCTGCTCGTCGTAGTCCCGCGCGGACTCGGTGAGGCTGACGTTGACCACGAGGATCGGGCTCTTGCGCGGCATGGCTCCTCCGTGGGTTGTCGTCGCGCGCGGGTGGCGGGCCTTGGTCACTGCGTCGATCTACACCATCGCCTTGGAGCCGACCTCCGGATGGGCGATCATGTAGTCGATGAGGGTCCCCGCGTAGTCGGCGAACCGCGGGCACTCGACCCCGGTGCCCTCCAGGTCGGCCACGGTGTTCGTGGCGGAGTAGGTCGTCTTCGAGGCGAAGTAGTCCAGCGCCTCGGCGGGAAGCCCGAGGAGCCCTTCGAGTCCGGGCACTGCGCCGACCACAGCCCGAAGGGGCCCCAGCGGTACCGGCGCCCAGATCAGCCGCTTGCCCAGCTTCCCGGCGAGGACGGAGCCCACCTCGTACGCGGTCGGCGGGTTGGGGTCGGTCAGGGCGTAGGTCTTGCCAGCCGACTCCGGGTGCACAGACAACTCGTCCATCGCCGCGATGACGAAGTCACGGGGAACCAGCGAGGCCTTCACGCTCTTGTCCACCGCGGGGAGCACCGCCGTGGAGGGCTGCTTGCGCAGGAAGGCGGCCACGAAGTACGGCCCGTCGAACTTCTGTGTCTCGCCGGTATGGGAGTCCCCCACGACGATCCCCGGTCGGTAGATCGTCGCAGGCAGGCCGTCCACCATCGCCTTGCGGACCAGGACCTCCGCCTCGAACTTGGTGGACTCGTAGTGGTTGTAGAAGCTCTGACCTTCCTCGAGCATCTCCTCGGTGAACTCGCCCACGAACTGCCCGCTGACGTAGCAGGTGCTGACGTACTGGAGGCGGCTGAAGTCGGTGCGCTCCTGGCAGAACTCGATGACCCGGGCGGTGCCGTCGACGTTGACCTTACGGGCGATCTCCAGCGGCACGGCGAGGTCGTAGATCGCCGCGAGATGCCAGACCTCGGTCACGTCGTCGAGAGCCTGCGCGTGGGCGCGGTCGACACCGAGGTCCGGCTCGGTGATGTCGCCCTCGACCAGGTCCACGCGGTCGACGGTGTCCGGATGGGCAGCCTGGATGTCGCGCAGGCGCTGCCTGGCCGTCGCCATGTGCCGTGGCTGGACCACGCAGATGGCGCGCACACCCTCCCGGCGCGCCAGCAGTCGGGGAAGCAGGGCAGAGCCCAGGAACCCGGGGAACCCGGTCATCAACAGTGCAGTCACTCAGATCGCCTTCTCGAGTCGGAAGTCGTACACCCCGACTCTAATCCGACCGGCGGCCCCATGGATATCCCGGTCGGCGGCAGGATCCCCCGGCTGGAGGTCCGCTGAGGAAGCCGCTCAGCGGGCCAAGGCCGGGTTGGCGTTCGTCTGGTCCGCGGAGACGTCCCAGAGGCGCCGCGCCATCGCTGCGTCGCCGGCCGCGGACGAGCGACCGACCCGCGTGGGTCCTCCTCTGCTCTCACCGAGGCCATCGGGGCCGAAGTACTCGTTGCCCACGACGTCGGGCATCGTGGCCGCGTAGGTCTGCGGCAGGGCGCCGTCCGCAGCCGACTGGGCGAGCAGCCCGTTCGCGGCACGGGTCACCATCCGTCCGACGAGGTTCTTGGCGTACCGGGGGCCGGAGTACTGAAGGTTGGTCGCCGCCCATCCCGGATGGGCCGCCACGGCCACCAGGTGAGTCCCGGCCTGCTCGGCCCGGCGGTGGAGCTCGGCGGTGAACAGAAGGTTGGCCAGCTTCGATGCGCCGTAAGCGGGCCACGAGGAGTAGCGGCGCCGCTGGTAGTGCAGGTCGTCGGGGTCGATCGATCCCATCCGGTGTGCCCCGCTGGACACTGTGACGACCCGCGGCGCTTGCGACGCGAGCAGCGCGGGCATCAGCCCAGCGGTCAGCGCGAAGTGCCCCAGATGGTTCGTGCCGATCTGGGTCTCGAACCCATCCTGGGTGCGCCCGTAGGGCGGGGCCATCACTCCGGCGTTGTTCACCAGCAGGTCGAGCACCTCGTGGCGCTCGACGACGTCTCGGGCAGCGGCCTCGATGGACGCCAGCGACGCGAGGTCGAGCGCCAGCGGTTCCGCAGAGCCGCCTTCCGCCGCCGACGCAGCGACCGCAGCCACGGCGGCTGCTGTGCGGTCCGGGTCTCGCCCGGCGACCAGCACATGGGCGCCGCGCGAGGCCAGGGCCTTCGCGGTCTCCAGACCGAGACCCGAGGTGGCGCCGGTCACCAGCGCGGTGCGTCCGGACTGAGAGGGTGCGTCGGCGACGGACCAGGCAGGCATGCCCTCAGTGTCGGTGAGCCGGGCGAAGGGCGCGACCCGAGGCGGCGCATCAGTGCGCCCGTCCTGATCACGGCGCCAGGGTCACCAGGCGGTCCTCGGACAGCAGACCGTCGCTGGTGCCGCGCAGGGTGCAGCACCAGCGCGCGCACAGCAGACCCCGTCGCACCGCCTGCTCGAGCGGGAGCCCGTCGAGCACCAGCGCGGACGCGATGCCGACCGCGAGGCTGTCGCCGGCGCCGTTGGTGTCGACGATGGGGGGTGCTCGACCGGTGAGTGGATCGGGAGGGAGCCAGGCAACAGGCACCGTCGATGCCTCTGCGTCGCGGGGGACGACCAGGCAGCCCGCCGCACCCATCCCGATCACGACCAGGCGTGCCGGACCTGCCGCCAGCGCCCACTGCGCGTACCCGTGCGGGTCGTCCAGATCGGCACCCGAGGCCAGCAGGACGTCAGCCGCCTCGACGAAGTCGCGACGGTAGTCGTCGTCGGGCCCCGGGGTGTCCTGGAGGTCGACGACCAGGACCACTCCGAGTCGGCGGGCCGGCTGCAGCACGGTGCGCGCCCAGTCCGGCAGGTTGACGTGCGCCATGCGGGCGCGGCGCAGCAGCGCGGTGGCGAGGTCGACGTCCGGGGGCTCCACCCCGACCAGGCGAGGGTCGTAGAAGTTGCGTCGTGCTCCGGTGCTGTCGACGACGTTGACGCTGTGCGCGGTTCGCCCGCTCGTCACGCACCCGCGCAGGTCGATGCCGTCGGCTGCCAGTGTGTCCCGCACCCATCGTCCGTGCGCGTCGGCGCCCACGTGGCCGAGGAACGCGGTGCGGTAGCCGAGCGCGGCGTACCCGCGTGCGGAGTAGCCGCCTGAGTGGGCGACGACGTCGCAGACCTCGGCCAACGTCCCCTCCGGCGCGGCGACCCAGGACCATGTCGGTGGCGGGTAGACGACGGTGTCCACGCCGACCGCCCCGACGACCACGACATCCAGGTCGGCGTCACTCACGTGATGCTCCCATTCAGGGTCCGCGCTACTCAGCGGGCAGCGTCGTCGATCAGCTCGCCAGCACGTCGGGGTCGCCCTCCCGGCCGGTGGCGTGGCAGAAGTGCCGGGAACCGAAGCCGACGATGCTCGGCCATCTGCCGAGCATGGCAGGGACCCCGCCTACCCGGCCAGTGTCCCGCCGAACACCTGCCACGCCAGCGCCGACTTCGCCACCAGGCTGAGCGTGATGTAGGCACGCTCGCCCACGAGGTAGTCGCGCCAGCGTCCGACCTGCTTGTACTGCAGCCACTGGTTGAGCGCGAAGACGTTGAAGAACACGAACAGCGACACGATGATCCCGTACACGAAGCCGGGCGGTTCGGCTTCGCTGGTCGACCCGGGGGCCACGACGTAGACGAGGACCGCGAGCCACGGCACGATCCCGGCGATGCAGCCGAAGATGAACGGTACCCATCCGCCGTCGCCTGGCTGCTCGTACTTCTCCTGCAGCCAGCCGAACAGGATCATCGACGCGTTCACCCCGAAGATGGCCAGCAGGGCTGCGACGTCGGAGATGCCGGTGAGCTGCGCGATGAGCACGATCATGATCGAGCTCGACAGCGAGTACTCCACCCAGCGGAAGTAGTTGCGGTTCTGGGCCAGGCCGGACCGGTACCGGCCGAAGAAGCCGGGCGAGGCCACCACCACGTGGAAGACGGCGGACAGCGCCAGGAAGGCGGCGACCGCCCAGCCGATCCGGGTGTCGATGATCGTGACGGTGTCGCTGGGGGTGGTGCCGGGTGGGCCGGCGAGGTAGGTGCCGGTCACCGGGAGGGTGAACTCGTTGGACAGAAACAGCACAAGAGCCGCCTGCGCCGCGTGGAAGGCTGCGGCGACGAGGTTGTAGCGGCGGAGCGAGCCGAACCGCGGATCGTCTAGCTCTGCCGACGTGGCGACGTCGGTGGCGGGCATCGTGGGCCTCTCGGTAGTGATCTTGTTCCCTGAAGACCCTAGTCGACCGGAGGCGTCCGGACGAGCCTGACGGTGTGGTGACGAGGCTCGATCCGGACGAGGTGCTCGGCTCCTGCGACGGCCCGGTTGGCGCCTACGTGCACGTGCCGTTCTGCGAGTGGATCTGCCCCTTCTGCCCGTACAACAAGGTGCGCGCCCGGGACGATCTCGCCGCGCGCTACTTCGCGGCGCTGTCCCGCGAGATCGACGGCTACCGCGAGGCCCTGCGGCGTCGGGTTGGCATGGGCCGCTTCACCTCGCTCTACGTCGGCGGCGGCACCCCGACGCTGTACCCAGGCGTGCTGGCCGCGTTGGTCGCTGCCGTCCCGGTGGACGGGGAGCGCGCGGTCGAGGTGCTGCCGAACCACGGCACCGTCGAGCGGCTCGACGAGCTGGCGGGCATGGGCATCACCGCGGTCAGCATCGGCGCCCAGTCCTTCCACGACCCGGTGCTGCGCACCCTGCACCGCCCGCACGACGCCGCCACCAGTCTGGCGGCGGTGCGCAACGCTCTCGGGCGGTTCGACTGCGTGGACGTGGACCTGATCGTGGACGTCGCCTGGGAGGACGATGAGGCCCTCGCCGGAGCCTTCCTCGCCGACGTGCAGCGTTGCTTCGCCCTGGGGGTGGACCAGGTGTCCACCTACCCCCTCATGCGGTTCGGCTACACCCCCTTCGGGACCGCGCGGCACGACCGTCCACGGGAGCACGAGGTGCTGGCCCAGGTGACCGCCCTGGGGCATCGGATGGGGTACGAGAGACGATCGGTGTGGACGTTCAACCGCGCCGACGCGCCCGCCTACACCTCCATAACCCGGCGCCGGTTCATCGGCATGGGCGCCGGGAGCGCCTCGTTCACCGGTCGCGACTTCTACGTCAACCACTTCGGGGTGACCGCCTACGCCGAGGACGTCGAGCACGGTCGGTTGCCCATCGCGCGCTGGCTTCACCTCGGCCCGCTCGCCGGAGCCGCCTACGACGCGTTCTGGCAGGCCTACGCGGGTGGAGTGAGCCGGGAGGCGCTCGGCGCGTCCTTCGGTCCGGGGACTGCTCGACTCGTTCGCGCCGTGCTGGTCGGGCTCGAGGCGATGGGCCTGGTGGACCGCACCGAGCGCGGGGTCAGGCTCACCCAGCGGGGCTTCGACGGCTACCACGACCTGGAGCGCCTCGTGACCTACCAGCTGATCGAGCCGCTGTGGGCGCAGATGCTGGCCGAGCACACCGAACCCACCGTCCCCGACGGCTGCGGAGCCGACTGGGTACGTCCGGAGCACGCCCGGCGCGGGCGAGCGTGGCAGATGGCGAGCCGGGTCTTCGAGCGTCCGCGCGCCGATGGCCTCGCAGCCCGATCCACGGCATGATCCACGGGCGGGCGCGGCCGCACCCATCAGGTGGCCCTTGGGACGGCCGAGCGAGGGTCTGATGGGATGCTGTCGTGAGCGAGCATCCGTGGTGGACGAGCGCCGTGGTCTACCAGATCTGGCCCCGCAGCTTCGCCGACTCCGACTCCGACGGCATCGGCGACCTGGGAGGCATCCTCGCCCGGTTGGACTACCTAGCCGACCTCGGCGTGGACGTCGTCTGGCTCTCGCCGGTCTACCCCTCACCGCAGGACGACTTCGGCTACGACATCAGCGACTACCAGGACATCGACCCGTTGTACGGGACGCTGGCCCAGTTCGACGGCCTGCTCGAGGCGGTCCACGAGCGCGGCATGCGGCTGATCCTGGACGTCGTGCTCAACCACACCTCGGACGAGCACCCGTGGTTCGTCGAGTCGCGTTGCGGGCCGGACAGCCCGAAGCGGGACTGGTACTGGTGGCGCCAGCGCCCGAACAACTGGCGCTCGTTCTTCTCCGAGCCCGCCTGGACCCTCGACGCGGGCTCCGGGGAGTACTACCTGCACCTGTTCTCCGCCAAGCAGCCGGACCTCAACTGGGAGAACCCACAGGTCAGGCAGGCCATCTACGCGATGCTGCGCTGGTGGCTGGACCGCGGCGTGGACGGGTTCCGCATGGACGTGATCAACATGGTCTCCAAGGACCCGGCCCTGCCGGACGGGTGGGTGCCGCCGGGTGAGTCACTGGGCCACGGGTTCCCGCACTTCCTGTACGGGCCGCGGATCCACGAGTACCTGCAGGAGATGCACCGAGAGGTGTTCGGCGGGCGCGAGGGGACGTTCCTGACCGTCGGCGAGATGCCCGGGGTGAGCGTCGAGCAGGCCCGCCGGTACACCGACCCGGCCCGAGGCGAGGTCGACATGGTCTTTCAGTTCGACCACGTGGGCCTCGACCACGGACCCGGCGGCAAGTACGACGTGCGCCCGCTGGACCTTCGCGCGCTCAAGGCCTCGTTCGGCCACTGGCAACGCGGGCTGGCCGAGGTCGGCTGGAACTCGCTGTACTGGGACAACCACGACCAGCCGCGCATCGTGTCGCGGTGGGGGGATGACGGCGAGCACCGGACGCGCTCAGCGAAGGCGTTGGCCGCGCTGCTGCACCTGCACCGCGGGACACCCTTCATCTACCAGGGCGAGGAACTGGGGATGACCAACTACCCGTTCGCTTCGCTGGAGGAGATCGTCGACATCGAGGGGCTCAACTACGCCCGCGAGGCGCTGCAGTCCGGCGCCGACGCCTGCGACGTGCTCGACGCGGTCCGGGCGCGCGGGCGGGACAACGCCCGTACCCCCATGCAGTGGGACGACGGGCCGGACGCAGGGTTCACCACCGGGACCCCCTGGCTGCCGGTCAACCCCAACTACACAACCGTGAACGCCGCGGCCCAACGCGACGACCCCGAGTCCGTGCTCGGCCACTACCGCCGCCTCGTCGAGCTGCGCCACACGTTGCCGGTCGTCGTCCACGGCGACTTCACGATGCTCATGCCAGACGACGCGCAGGTGTACGCGTTCACCCGACGATGGCAGGACACCGAGCTGCTGGTGCTGGTCAACGTCTCCGGCGAACCGGCCACTGCCGTCCTCGGCGAGCTCGACCGCTGGACGGACGCGGAGCTGATGCTGGGCGGACCGGATCCGACGCTGCCGTCCGTGGACTCCCCGGCCGGCTCGGTGGGCTTGCAGCCGTGGGAGCACCGGGTGCTCCGACGGGTTGTGGACGGCTGACGACGCGACCGCCCGGGACCGGCCACGATCGGGGCATGGCATTCACCGACCTCCCTGAGCACTGGTCCACCCGAGCTATCACCGACCCTGCCCTGCTTCCGGACGTCCTCGACCTCGTCGTGAGCGAGCAGTCCCGCGCCGTCGGCGCGCTGTACCTGCTGTTCTGCGACCCGGGCGACCGCCTGATGCTGCCAATGTGCATCGACGAGCTGGACGACGCACCCTCGGGACCGTCCCGGGCCGAGATGCTCGAACCGGTGCTGAAGCACATCGCCGAGCTGGAGCCGGACGGGGGGGGGGGTGCTGGGCGCGATCGCCCGCCCGGGCGGGCTGTCGGTCACCCACGACGACCGGGCCTGGGCCGACGCCGTGGCGTCGGCGGCCGCTGGACGGCTTCGCCTGCTCGGCATGCACTTGGTCACGCCCGACGGCAGCCGCCCCGTCCCGGGAGACCGACGGGCCGCGTGAGCAGCGGGTTCTGCGCGACCGGCTCGACCGCGGCTGACGGCCGCGCTGTCGGGAACTACCGGGCGCAGAAGACGGATCCGTCCGTTCGACCGCCGCAGGAGTTGTCGAAGCTCCCATACTCCGAGCCGGCGCAAGCCAAGCCGAACCGCCGGTCACACGCCGCGAGTCCACCCGCCTCGCACGCCTCGTCCATGCCAAGGCCCTGGCAGACAGCCATCGCTGGGCCTCAGGGCTCGGGCGCCGGCTCGGGCTCCCTGACCGCCCGTGGGGTCTGCTCCGACCACAGCCCCTGCTCGGCGAGGAGAATGTCCTCGCAGGAATGGATGTGCGCCTGGACCAGCCCCGGGTCGGGGACCACCGGACGAGAGGCGTCCGCGAGGTCGAGTCGGGCTGCGGTCACTTCGTACAGGCGCGCCCGCACGTCGAACGCCTGGAGCCTCATCCAGCCGGTGATGACAGCTGAGACCGCGGTCGCGACAGTGGCTGCGATGCCGAGCCACGGCCATCAGCTGCGCGGACCGCGGGTCGGGATGGAGCTCCTGCGTCGCTGGCGCGGAGGGGAGCGGCATGATCGCGCTCCCGAGCGCAGGCGCGTGAGTCAAGCGACGCTGGATACCCTCGGATCTGCGCCAGGATCTCCTCCCACCATGCCTGACCACCCTTGAGCACTTGGCCGATCCAGACCTCATCGCCCCCTGCCCGCCGTAGCGGGCGTTGCCGACGTCGATGTCCCCACCCTCCATCGACCGGGTGTCGCAGGACTGGCATCCGAGCACGTAGGTCAGCCCGGGGTGCTCGACCGGTATCGCGGCGGCCACCGCGTAGTCGTGGTCGGCCTCGGTCATCCGCATCGTGGGCATGACGATGATCCAGTGGCTGTTCAGGCACCCCGTCTGGTGCGCCTTGGCCCCTCGGATGACCACGCCGTCCTCGCGGCGCTCGACCACCCGGGTGAACAGGTCCGGGTCGTGCTGGGCTGCCGGACCCCTGCCCCTGTCTCCCTTGGGGTCGGTCATCGCCCCTGCCGACCACGAGGTTGCCCTCCTGGCAGTGGCGAAGGAACGACCGGAGCCGCTCGTGGTAGGACGTCCCGCGAGCCTGGTCACACTCGTAGGTGACCGAGAAGAGCGCGTTGAACGCGTCCATCCCCACGCAGCGCTGGAAGCAGGTGCCGGTGTCCTGGCCCAGGCGGCGCTGCATCTTGTTCAGCATCACCACGCCGTCGGCGCTCTGTGCCACGTGCAGGAACCTGTTGACCGCTCGCCCGGAGATGGAGGAGTAGGCGGTCGCCAGGTCCGGGTGCTCGACGGCGAGGTCGTAGGTGCGTGCCATCGCGTTCACCGACGGCCGCACCACCGGGTGGTCCACCGGCTCCTCGACTCGCTCCCCCAGGTAGTGCACCCGCAGGTCTCGACCGCGCAGGCTCTCGACGTAGTCCTCACCGGTGACGATCTGCCGTGCGGGACGTCCCCCCAGAACCGGGTCAGTCTCCGTGACGGTCATCGCTTCGGTCCTCCTCCGGGCCCAGCCATCGGCACAGCTGCTCGTACACCGCCGGATGGTTGAGCAGCGACAGGTGGTGCACTCCGCCGATGTGTACACCGTTGTCGATCTCGAACGGGATCTCCCTGCCCTGGCTGCGACCGCTCGCGCTGGGGTAGCGCACCATTCCGTCCCCGAGCAGGTGCCCGGCGGGGTGCTGCAGATCACGGGTAACCGAGGCCGCCACGAAGTAGTACGTGGCGTGATCGACGAAAGGCACCTCGGTGCTGCGGTCCTTCAGGAACTCGTCGGGGTCGTGGCCGTGCCAGTCCTCGTCGACGAGGTGGCCGTAGCGCAGATCCTTGATGCCGACGCTGCGTCGCCCGAGGATCCGGCTGAGCGGCTCGGTCTCCGGCAACGAGCGGAGCACGACGTGAGCGACATGGGCGCCCTGCTCAAGCGGCGCCCCGAGATGGGGCGTGCCCAACGTGATGACGGTGGTCAGGCTCGACACCCATGCTGCGCCGTGCGCCTTGCCGTAGTGGCAGGCGCTGCGGGACACGAGTCCACCCATGGAGTGGCCGATCAGCACGATCTGTTCGACCGGTACCGGCCAGGCGGCGTGCAGTCGGGCCATCAGGTCGTTGGCGCGGCGTCCGTTCTCGCTGACCCGCAGGCCTGCGTTGAAGCGGACGTACACCGGGCTGAAGCCGAGGTCGTCGTGAAGCCGCTGCCCGTAGGGCGTGGTCTGCGGGTCACCGTGAACCCATCCGAGCTTCCAGGCGTCCTCGCTCTCGGCGAGCCCGTGCAGGAACACCACGACGCGACCCGTCGCCTGTGGGAACAGCTGAGCGACCAGGTCCGGCTCGAGTGCCACGTCGTGCCCGTCGACCCTGACCGCCATCGGCACCGCCATCATCGGATGGCGCTGCTCGACATGGTCGCCCCAGAAGCCGTTGATGACCGGCAGCACCGCGCGACCGCCCGGGGTCTTGGATGGCGCGGCAGCGTCAGGATGGCTCCGGCGAGCCAGGACCTCCGCCGTGCCCAGGGCCAGGGCACGCAGCCCGACCGAGACCCCTGCGTAGAGCACCCCGGACGCGGCCCTGTGGACGGTCGCCACGGGTTCTGCGGTGGGCAGATGGCGCACGACTCGGTCCACGATCGAGGTATGGGTGTCGGCCACCACCTCGGTCACTCCGGCCAGCGCGTCGCCGGCCAGCCGGCCCGCGGCACGCAACTCCTGCTGACGCTCCACTAAGTGGCCTCCTCCGCCGGTACGCCGTCAACGGTGTCACTCGCGCGTCCCAGGCACAAGCACCGCCCGTGATGGGGCTACCTGTTCCGGCCGAGCCGTTCGTGGCTGGTCACCCAGTCACCGGCAAGAACGGCGCTGCTCAGCGACACCTCACCGGCCAGCACCACCGCGGCGCAGATCTCGGCGAAGGCACGCACCCGGCCGGGGCCGTGGCAGCCGAGCATCTCCAGGCACTCGCGCTGGGTGGCCAGCCCCGTCCCACCGCCGACGGTCGCGACGATCAGCGAGGGCAGGGTGATCGACCAGTAGTAGGCGCCGTCCTCGGTGGGCTGCGAGTAGACGATCCCGGCGTGGGACTCCGCGACGTTGGCAACGTCCTGGCCGGTGGCGATGAACAGCGCCGCCAGGCCGTTGGCGGCGTGTGCCCCGTTATTGGCCGAGCCGGCGAGGAACCCCCCGGCCTGGCTGTACTGGCGGGCCCGGAACAGCTGCTCCGGACGCACCCCCATGTGCCGCTCGAGTAGGTCGGCGGGCAACGTCGCCTCGGCCACCACCCGCTTGCCACGGGTGCGCAGCATGTTGAGCTGGGAGTGCTTCTTGTCGGTGTCGATCGCCCCTGACAGCACGTAGCGGGGGTGACCGGGGTAGGTCTGCTGGATCCACTCGCACGCTGCGGACGTGGCCCGTCCGACCATGTTCTGACCTGCCGCGTCGCCAGTGGAGTAGTCCAAGCGCAGGTAGCGCAGCGGTCCGAGCGCGTACTGCTCGATCTCGATCAGCCGTCCGACCGTCGTGGTTGCCTCGGCCGCTGCGGCGATCTCGGGCTGGTGCTGGGCCACCCAGCTGCCGAACTCGCGCGCGGCGAGCGCATCGTCCAGCACGAACACCGGGGCACGCTGCATCCGGTCGTCCACGACGGTGGCCCGCACGCCGCCGGCCTCGGTGAGCAGACGCATGCCACGGTTGTAGGAGGCCACCAGCGTCCCCTCGGTGGTGGCCAGCGGGACGTAGTACTCCCCACGGGCGTGCTCGCCGTTGACGAGCAACGGGCCCGCCAACCCGATCGGCACCTGGGCCACGCCCATGAAGTTCTCGATGTTGCCGGGCAGGGTGCCCTCGTCCAGCGAGTAGGACCCGACGTGCTCGACGGTGGCGCCGGTCTCCTGGCGGACGAAGTCGCGTCGGGCGGTCGCCTGTGCCGCGGTGTAGTCGTCGTCGCGGCTGCGGGGCACCGCGCGGCGTTGCCGCTCCATGTCCCTTCGTCCTCCTCGGCCCTCGGGGCGTTGCCGGGCGGTCTGTCGGTCGCCCATACTCACAGACGTGGCCGGGATCCGGGTGCTGGCAGTGCTGGCTGCGGTGGCTGCGGTGGCCTACGGGCTGCACCGAGCCCTGCTGGCCATGGAGCGCCGCGGCTGGGTCTACTACCGGACCAAGGGCACCGGGAGCATGGGAGCCTCGGCGCTGTTCGGGCTGAACGAGGTGTTCCACCCGCAGGCCCAGTCTGCTGTCGTGGAGAGGCAGGAGCGAGACCTCCGGGGCGCCCGGTCGACGGCAGCCGGTGATCCGGACGACGTATCCGAGGACAGGCGTGGCCGATGAGTCGCCCGACCACCCGGGACGAGCTGTTGGAGCGCCTCGACAGCGAGTTCGACCGGTTGATGGCGCTCGTGGACTCTCTGGAGCCGGACCAACGCCGGATGCCTGGCGCGTGCGAGGACTGGTCGGTGACCGACCTGCTTGCCCACCTCGACGCATGGCACGAGATGCTGCTGACCTGGGAGAGAGAGGGGGCGGAGGGTGGGTCGCCGGCGATGCCGGCTCCGGGCTACACCTGGGCACAGCTCCCGGCCCTCAACCAGGCCATCTGGGAGCGCACCCACGAGGACCCGACCGACGAGGTGGTCGCTCGGCTGCGGGACTCCCACGCGAGGATCCGTGCCGTCATCGAGCGTTACCGCGACGAGGACCTGTTCACCAAGCGACGCTTCGCCTGGACGGGGACGACCTCGGTCGGTAGCTACGCGGTGTCGGCGACCACCAGCCACTACGACTGGGCCCGTGGCCACATCCGGCGGTTCAGGCGTACGCGGGTGGAGTGAGCGACGAGGCCCTGCGGGCGCAGATGCTCGCCGAGCACAGCGAACCCACCGTCCCCGACGGCTGCGAAGCCGAGAGGGTGCGTCCCGAGCAGGTCCGGCGCGGGCGAGCGTGGCAGCGGGCGAGTTTCGAGCGTGGGCGCGCCGATGGCCTCGTCCGACGGGCCACGCCATGATCCACGGCGGGATCGGTGCGCTCGCACCATGATCCACGGCGGGATCGGTGCGCTGCGAGCACCAGATCCGCCGTCGATCATGGCCGCCGAGCACCAGAACCGCCGTGGATCACCAGGAGGTGCGCGGCAGGCAGCCGCGGCGGCCCGAGGTCAGCAGTCCAGATCACCAGAAGCGCCCGCTCGCGGCGCTCACCCAACCCGACCGGCTGAGGGCTCCGGCGCGCATCACCAGCCCTGCTGGACGGTCAGCTCGGGCTGCCGGACCGGGTCGCGGGTCATCAGCCAGATCGGCACGCCCAGCTCACGGGTGCGGACCTCCTGCAGCACGCGAAACCCGAACCCGGTGTAGAACGCGACGTTGACCTCGCTCTGGGTCTCCAGGTAGGTCGGCAGCTCGTCCTCGTCCGCCCGGGTCAACCCGTCTGAGACCAACGCCGAGCCGAGGCCCTCGCCCTGGTAGGTCGGCTCGACACCGATCACCTCCAGATACCAGTGCGGGTAGGCCATCAGGGTGGCGCGCCGCTCGTCGAGGCGAGACACCACGGCCAGGAACCGGCGACGCTCCTCGCCGGTCAGCCCGAGCACGAACCGCTGCATCGGCAGGCCTGACCGCAGCGCCGGGAGCAGGCGGGGGTGCCGGGGTGGTTGCCACAGCGCGACGGCACTGATGCTCGGCGTGGCCAGCGGCAGGCCCCCGTAGACCGAGGAGCGCGCCATGCCCGTGAACAGCGCCGTGAGCCGGTCCAGCCGTCGGTCCCTGTCGGGGAAGAGCCTCGACCACAGCGGATCGGGGAGGAACGCCCGGGTCAGGCACTCCCCCGCGGCCCGCCACTGGTCGTCGGGCAGTCGGGTGACCTGCGGCTGGACGGGACCCACCGGCCCAGCGTCCCAGAGCCGCCCTCAGATGAAGAACTGGCCGTTGGACTCGTTCGACTCCCCGTACATCATCGCCACGCCGCCCAGCTCGACTCCGTCGATGAGGTCGTCCTTGGCGATGCCGAGCAGGTCCATGGTCATCGTGCAGGCGACCAGGCGAACCCCGCTCTCCTGAGCCGACGCGATCAGCTCGGGAAGGCTCGGCACGTTGTGGTCCTTCATGATCCTCTTGATCATGGCAGGGCCGCCGCCGAGCATGTTCATCGTCGACAACGGCATGGCGTCCGGGCCGGAGGGCATCATCGCGGCGAAGGCCCGGTCCATCAGCGACCGGTCCCGGGGCGGTGGGTCGGATCGGCGCAGGGCGTTGAGGCCCCAGAAGGTGAAGAACATCGACACCTGGTCGCCCATCGCCGCCGCGCCGTTGGCCAGGATGAACGAGGCCAGCACCCGGTCGAAGTCCCCGGAGAACACCACGAGGGTCTTCTTGTCCTTGATCCGGGACGCGGCGCTGGACACCCCGGCGCCGCCTCCCTTGCGGAACAGGGCGGCGTACCCGGGGCCCTCGGGACGGATCTCGAGCATCTCGTGGCCGTTCTTGTCCGCCCACGCCGGCGCGTCGAGCCGGAACCCCGGGTCGGACACGTGCACGAGCACCTCGTCACCGGCCTCGAGGTCGTTGACCCGCTCCTGCAGCTTCATGATCGGGCCCGGGCAGGCCAGCCCAGTGCAGTCGAGGTCCACACTCACCCCGGTGCGGGCCACGGTGACCGGCGCAGCACGTCCGGTGTTCACGCCGGTGACGTCCTCGGCGTAGTTGACGACCGGCTCGAAGGAGTCGATGGTCTCCTCGGGGGTGACGTCGTAGAAGGCGCGGAAGGTGTTCATGCCTCCAGAGAGCATCTTCACGTCGGCGAACCCGCGATTCACCAGCGCCCGGTAGGCCAGGTAGGAGCGGAACCCCACTGCGCAGTACACGCGCAGCGGGACGTCGCGGTCCCAGTCCTCGCACACCTCGCGGATCGAGGCCAGCGGCACGTTCTGCGCACCGGGCAGGTGCCAGATCGCGTACTCCTGCGGGCCGCGGACGTCGATGATGCGGGCGCCCTCGGTGGCCCGCGGGTACTCACTGGGGTACCAGAGCGACACGTCGCCCTTGAGCAGGTTCGACCCGACGAACCCGGCCATGTTGATCGGGTCCTTGGCCGAGCCGAAGGGAGGGGCGTAGGCCAGCTCGAGGTTCTCCAGATCGAACACGGTCAGGCCCGCGCGGACGGCGGTGGCCAGCACGTCCAGGCGCTTGTCGACCCCGTCGAAGCCGACGATCCCGGCGCCGAGGAGCTTGCCGGTGCCCGGCTCGAAGAGCACCTTGAGGTGCATCTTCGCCGTGCCCGGGTAGTAGCCCGCGTGTCCGGACGGGTGCACCTGGACGCGCTCGAACGGGATGCCCGCCTCGGTCAGCTGGCGCTGGTTGGCGCCGGTCGCGCCAGCGACCATGTCGAACATCTTCACGATCGACGTGCCCTGGACGGCACCCCAGGTGGTGTCCCGTCCGCACATGTTGTCCGCGACCGCGCGGCCCTGTCGGTTCGCCGGACCCGCGAGCGGGATCAGGTGTGACCCTGGCAGCACGAGATGCTCCACCTCGATGACGTCCCCCGCCGCCCAGATGTCCGGGACACTGGTGCGCAGGTTCTGGTCGACCTTGATGCCGCCGCGGGGACCGAGCTCGATGCCTGCGCCGACAGCCAGATCCACCGCGGGTCGCACCCCGGCGGCGAGCACCACCAGGTCGGTCTCGACGAACTCGTTGTTCTCCAGCTCGACGCGCAACCGTCCGGCAGGGGTCTGGCTGAACGCCGCGGCACGAGTGTTGAGGTGCAGACCGATGCCGTGTCCGCGGATGTAGCTCTCCATCTGGGTGGTGAGCTCGCGGTCCAGCGGCGGCATGATCTGGTCGGCCATCTCGACGATGACGGTCTGCACGCCGCGGTGATGGAGGTTCTCGGCCAGCTCCAGCCCGATGTAACCCGCGCCGATCACCACCGCGTGCCGCGCGGGTGGACGTCCGGTGGCCGGGTCGCCGTCCACCGCGGCCTTGATCTGGTCCATGTCCCCCACCCGCCGCAGCACGTGGATGCCCGGATGGTCCACACCTGGCAGTGGCGGGACCACGGGTCTGGCACCCGGGCACAACGCCAGCTTGTCGTAGGACTCCGAGTACTCCTCGCCGGTGCCCAGGTCGCGCACCGCGACGGTCTTGCCCGCCGGGTCGATGGCCAGGACCTCATGGCCGGTCCGCACGTCCAGCGCCAGCGACTCGTCCAGGCTCTGCGGGGTCTGCAGCAGCAGCCGGTCCCGGTCCTTGATCACCTCCCCGATGTGGTAGGGCAGCCCGCAGTTGGCGAAGGACACATGGTGGGCACGTTCGAGCACGACGATCTCGGCGAACTCGTCCAGCCGCCGAGCCCGTGCCGCACACGACATCCCGGCAGCCACGCCACCCACGACGACGATCTTCATCTGGAGTCCCTTCTGCGCCTGCCCGCCACCGTAGGCAGGACCGGAGGGTCGCGGGAGCGCTTTGTCGGAGGTGACCACGGGCCGGTGGACGAGCGCTCAGCACGGATCGCTGCGGACCTGCCTCCCCCGCCCTACGTCAGGCCGTAGCGTCGTCACCTATGAGCGAAGGCATCGAGATCATCGTCTGGGGCGACAACGGCGACGACACCGGGATGTTCGGCACCCCTGAGGACCTTCAGTCGCGCATCAAGTGGGAGGCCGGCAAGATCCACTCCTCGCTTCGCACCGGAGGCGAGGTGCTCGTGGTCATCGGCGGATCGACGTTCGTCGTCGGTGGTGCTGTCGCCTGGTCCGGCGGTGGCGCCGGGGTGGCGGTAGGGGGCGCGGCGATCGCAGGGGTGGGCGGGCTGGCCATGTGGCTGGGCTCGCTGCTCGAGCAGGTCTGGCACGATCCTCCACAGCCTGACTTCGCTCGACCCACACGTATCTCACCGATGCCCGTGCGGCTGGACGCCACGACCGCCGAGGCCAACCGTGAGCTGTCGGCGCTGGTCGGCAGTCTTGGTCGAGCTGCGGGCCTGGCGCAGGGCCTTCTCGACGCCACTGAGCGGCAGCAGGGGGCGGTGGCGGCCGGCGACGCCGAGTGGGCCCGTCGGCACGGGCTGGCCGTGGAGTCACTCACCAGTGCGCTCGGTGCCCGGCTGCTGACAGCCTCCTCGCTGATGGAGGAGCTCTCCGACGACGCCGCGCTGGACGTTCGGGCCTCCCATCAGGAGATGGTCGACGGACTGGCTGCACTGACCAGCGGACCGACCCGAGCCCAGACGATCCCCGACCTCACGGCCGCCGGGTTCACCCAGGCGGACTGGCTGGTCGAGGTGCTCCAGCAGCTCCAGCCGGCCCGGCTGCCGGCACGGGCTTCGACGCAACAGGCGTTGGGCAGGATGGCCATGACCACCCACCGCACCGGGATGCGGCTGCTCGAGCGGGGATGACACCGAGCCCTGCTCAGCCCGGACGGGTGAGTGCGAGGCGCAACGCCAGGCGTCCGCGCGGCTCCTCCAGCGCCGGGCCGAACAGGCGCTGCAGGGTGGTCAGCCGGTAGCTGACGGTCTGGGGGTGCACGACCAACGTGCGGGCGACCTGCTGGCGGTCCCCGTGGTGGGCCAGCCAGGCCGCCAACGTCTCGGCCAGCACCTGTCGGCGTCCCGGCGGCACCTGCTGCAGGGGCGCGAGCACCCGGCCGGTGAGATCGGCGAGCAGTCCCTCGTCGGCGGCCACCACCATCTCCGGCAACCAGTCCGCGGCGGCGACCACCGGCGCCGCGGGGATGACGCCTTCTTCGACCAGACGCCGCACCCGACGGGCGTGGGCGAGGGAGAGCCGGGCCTCCTCCGGAGGGCGCACGGTGCCGACGTAGACCTCCGTGTCGGTCAGGCCGGCGGTGAGCCGCTCCCGCCGGCCCGGCCCGGACGGGTCCGGGATGATCGCGACGATGTCGGGGCCGCGCTCGAGCAGCAGCGCGTCCGAAGGGGCCTGCGGCAGGCGGCGAGAGGTCGTCCCGGTGGGCAACGGGATGACCGCGACGGCGAGTCGAGCGGGGACGCTCCATGAGGCGGCGTCGGCCAGCTGGCTGACCGCCTCCGGTGCCGTGGAGAGCGTGCCGTCGAGCATCATCTCGGCCAGGCGGCTGCGCACGACGTCCCGGTACCCCGCCTGGGCCGCCTGCTCCGAGGCGTACCCCTCGACGGACACGGCGGACAGCTCGTCGATGTAGACGAAGATCGCCTCCGCCAGGGTCACCAGCTCGCCGGTGTCGACCTCGACGCCTCGAGCTGCGGTGGCCATGTGCTCCCACGCGACCCGGGCGCCGGTGCGGTAGGCCGACAGCAGGGCCTCCAGGGATCGCCCCTCCCGTCTCTCGCCTGCCCCGACGCGGCGGTAGACCTCCAGCGCACGACCGCCCAGTGCCGGGTCATCGGTGCCGAACAGGGACAGGAAGCGGGTGAGTGCGATCTCCACGCCCCGGCGCAGCGCCTGCCCGAACGGGCCGTCCAGCCCGCCGCGGTACTCCGGCACGCTCGCCTCGATCTCGGTCACGATTGCGTTGACGGCGGCTCGCACGGCGGGCGCGACATCTCGTCCCAGCTGTGGCCGGAGGCCGGACCACGGTCGAGGTGTTCGAAGGTCTTTGTCACCACGTGATAGATCCACGGGCAGAAGTCTAGGTCAGGCGCGGGAGAGACGACCCTCACCTGCGAGGCAGGATAGAAGCGTGACGACACGACCGACCTCTCCCCGCTCGGCTGCGTTCTTCGACCTCGACGGCACGCTCATCCCCGGCTCGGCGAACATCCCGCTGGCCCGGGCCGCCTTCTCCGCCGGCTTCGTCGGCAAGCGCGAGCTGGCTCGCGACCTGCGTAACGGGGTGTCCTTCCTGGTCAAGGGTGCCAGCGACGAGCGCTCCGCCCAGGTTCGGGACAGGATCCTGCGCGCTGTCGCGGGACGCCCGGCTGCCGACGTCGAGGCACTCGCCGAGGAGTTCATGCACGACCTGGTCGCCTCCATCCAGCCCCGCATGCGCGACGTGCTCGAGATGCACCTCGCGCACGGGCACGAGCGGGTGGTGCTGTCGGCCAGCCCGACCGAGATCGTCTCCCGGCTCGCGGCCCAGGCGGGGCTCGAGCACGGCACCGGCACGACCTCCGAGCGAGACGAGGCCGGCGTGTACACCGGACGGCTGGCCGGGCCGTTCTGCTACGGCGAGGGCAAGGCCGAGGTGCTCCGTGAGGTGGCCGCCCAGCGGGGCTACGACCTTGCTGCCAGCTACGCCTACACCGACTCGGTGAGCGACCTGCCGATGCTGCGGGCGGTCGGGAACCCAGTGGCGGTCAACCCCGAGCGTGAGCTGCGTGAGGTCGCGCTGGCCGAGGGCTGGCCGGTGCTGGAGACCGGCGCGCTGCCCCGGGTCTCGCTGTCGCCACGCGGGGTGGCCACGCTGGCGGGTCGTGCCCTGGTGTCGGCCGCCTCGATCGTTCGGCTTCCCAGGATGGCGTAGGTCAGCGGCCGAGCGCCTTGGACGTCGCGTACCGCTCGGCGACGAACAGCAGCACGACCGCGGCAACGATCGCCACCACCGCCCCGAGCACGTTGAGCTCGAACACGCTGCCGGTGCCGAGCAGGCTGGCCACCAGCCCGCCGACGAGCGAACCGGCCACGCCCAGACCGAGGGTCACCCACAGGCTCAGGGCGTCCTTGCCCGGCTTGAGCAGCCGTGCCACCGCGCCCACGACGAGACCGAAGATCAAGAACCCCAGGATGTCGATGATCATCAGGCAGACTCCCTCGGATCGAACCGCACACCCAGCCTAGGGCCCGGGCCGTGACCTCCGGCCCTTGTCGCGACAGCCGGTTCGGCGTGGCGTACGGGGATGGTGGCGACGGTTCGGTTCCTCGGCGGCGCCGGGACGGTTACCGGCAGCAAGTTCCTGGTCAGCTCCGACACCGCCACGGTCCTTGTCGACGTCGGCCTGTTCCAGGGGCTCAAGGCGCTGCGGCGGCGCAACTGGGAGCCGTTCGCGGTCCCCGCGGGCTCGCTCGACGCGGTCGTGCTGACCCACGCCCACCTCGACCACTGCGGCTACCTGCCGGTGCTGGGACGCGAGGGCCTGCAGGCGCCGGTGGTGGCCACCGACTCGACTCTCGACCTGGCGGCGCTCGTGCTGCGGGACAGCGCCGCGCTGCAGGAGGAGGACGCGGCCTACGCCGCCCGCGGGGGCTGGTCGAAGCACTCACCCCCGCGTCCGCTGTACGACACCGCCGACGTGGAGCGGGTGCTGCCGCTGTTCCATCCGATCCCGTTCGACGCCCCCTGGGAGGTCGACGGCCACACGGCGACGGTGACCCTGCGCCCGGCCGGGCACATCCTCGGCTCCGCCGTCGTCGAGCTGCAGCTCGAGGGTCGGTCAGTGGTATTCAGTGGCGACCTGGGCCGCGGCACCCACCCCCTGCTGGAGCCGCCGGCACCGCCACCCCCCTGCGACGTGATCGTCGTGGAGTCCACCTACGGCAACCGCCGGCATCGCGAGGACCCCGAGGTCGTCCTGGCCGACGTGCTCGATCGGTGCCTGGGACGCGGCGGCGTGGCCGTCATCCCAGCGTTCGCCGTCGACCGCACCGAGGTGGTGCTCATGACGCTGCAGCGGCTGATGAACGACGGACGGGTGCCACACGTGCCGGTGTACGTCGACAGCCCGATGGCGCTGGGCGGGCTGGCCGTGTACCGGCGCGCGGTGGTCGCCGGCAGCGCCGACGTACGCGACGACCTGGTCGGCATCGAGCGGACGTTCGATCCCGGGGACCTGCGCGAGGTCCACGACGCTCGCGACTCGATGGCCATCAACGACCCGGGTTACCCGTGCATCATCGTCTCCGCCTCGGGGATGGCCGCCGGCGGTCGGGTCGTCCACCATCTCAAGCACCTGCTGCCCGACCCACGCAACAGCGTCGTGCTGGTCGGGTTCCAGGCCGTCGGGACCCGCGGTCGCAGCCTGCAGGACGGGGCCACCGTGCTGAAGATGCACGGGCGGTACGTGCCGGTGCGTGCCGAGGTCGCCACCGTGGAGGGCTTCTCGGTGCACGCTGACTCCGACGACCTCGTGGGGTGGCTGCGCAGCGCGCCCCGTCCGCCCGAGGTGGTCTACCTCGTGCACGGGGAGCCGGAGGCCTCGGCAGCCCTGGCTGCCAGGGTGCGCGCCGAGCTGGGGTGGACCGCGGTCGTGCCGACCCACGGGGAGATCGTCCGGCTGGACTGACCGGCGCTCATCGAGGGTCGCTGGCGGCAGTGGCGTCCGGCCTCTGCGCCTGCTGGTGGACGGCTGGGCTGCCAGCGAGTGCGTCCGGTCCGCGGGGCTGCTGCCCGGGCTGCACTGCGACCTGCCAAGGTAGGCGACACAGAGAGGTGATGACGATGGCAACCAGCGGGCACGTGGACGTCGTGGTGGTCGGAGCGGGCCTGGCCGGGCTGGCCGCCGCCGTGACCGCCTCACAGGCGGGACGACGGGTCCTGGTGCTCGAGCAGGGGTGGGGCCCGGGCGGGTACGCCGTGACCTTCCAGCGCCCGCCGTTCCGGTTCGACGCCAGCCTGCACGCCCTCGACGGGGCCGCCCCGGGGGGTGGCACGGACACGCTGCTGCGCAGGCTCGGCGTTCTCGACCGGGTCCGGCTCACCCGGCTGGACCCGCTCTACCTGGTGCGCTCGCCGCGGGGGGACTTGAGCGTGCCGGCGGACCCGATGGAGCACGAGGCGAGGCTGGTCGCGGCGTTCCCGGCCGAGCGGGACGGGATCCGTGCCTGGTTCGACGACGCCTACGCCGTGCTGGTGGAGGGGCGGCGGATGCGCGCGGATGCGCGCGCGTCGGATCCGCCCGACCGTGCGGCGTTCGCGCAGCGGTACCCGACGACGGTGCGGCTGTCCCCGCAGACCTGGCAGGAGGCCACGGCCGCCCGCGTGGCCGACCCGGACGCGCGGGCGCTGCTGATGACCCTGTGGGCCTACACCTCCACACCTCCGTCCCGGCTGTCCGCCCTGCTGGGCATGGGACTGGCGGGCAGCTACACCCACTTCGGTGGCTGGTACCCGCACGGTGGCTCCTCGGCGATCCCCGCGGCACTGGTGGACGTTCTCACCGAGCAGGGCGGCAGCCTGAAGTGCCAGCAGACGGTGACGACGCTGGAGACACGGGACGACCGTGTCGTGGCCGTGCACACCGCGGCGGGCGTGACAGTCACCTGCGACGCGGTGGTCAGCACCGCCGCGGCGCCCACGCTGGCGTCCCTGCTCCCCCAGCGTGCGCTGCCGGAGCAGTACCAGCAGCGCCTGCAGGGGCCGTCCGTGGCCGCAAGCAACGTGACCGTCTTCCTCGGCCTGGAGCGTGACGTCTTCGCCGAGCACGGGCTCCCGCACGAGGTGGTGCTCTCGCCGGGGCTGGACCATGACGCGGAGTTCGCTGCGGGTATGGCCGGACGGTGGGAGCAGACCGGGGTGCTGGCGACCGACTACACCCGCGTCGACCCCGGGTGTGCGCCCGAGGGCGGCGGCGTCGTCGCGCTCACCGCGGTCGCCGCGTACGACCATGCCGACACCTGGGGCCAGGACGACGCCGACGCGGCGGCGTCGGTCAAGCACGAGGTGGGTGCTCGGCTGCTCGCGGTCGCCGACTCCGCGATCCCCGGACTCGCAGCGGCGGTGGCCTACCAGGAGGTGGCCACCCCGCGCACCAACGCCCGCTACACCCTCAACACCGGCGGGTCGTGGGCGGGCTACGAGAGCCGACCCGAGGTGACCGGGCCGGGTGCGCTGGGAGCCGCGACACCGCTACCCAACCTCGTGCTCGCCGGATCCTGGACCGGAAGCTTCGGGGAGTCCCCGGCTCTGGCCTCGGGCGTGCGGGCGGCACGCCTGGTCGAGCGTGTCCTGACCGAGCAGCGCTGACCGGGCAGCGCTGACCTGCTCACGATGCCGCGGCTGGACAGGTGGGTCGACGCAGCTCGGCTGTCGGTGGGGACCTTCACCCGCGTTCCGGTCGCTCCCCCGTCCGCCGTCGACCGGGTCGTGGCGGGCCGCTCGATGCTGCTCTCCTCGTTGGTGGGGCTCGGCCTGTCCGCGCTCGGCACAGCTGTGCTGCTCATGGCCGGGACGCTCTCCGAGCGGGGCGGTACGGCGCTGCTGGCCTCGGGGCTGGCGCTGGCGGTCGTGGCGTGGACGACCGGCGGGCTGCACCTGGACGGCCTGGTCGACGTCGCTGACGCTCTGGCCTCCCGTCGTGCTGCTCCCGACGCGCTGGAGATCATGCGCCGATCCGACGTCGGGGCGCTCGGTGCGGCCACGCTGGTGCTGGTGGTGCTGGTCCAGGCGAGCGCGCTGGCCGTGGCTGTCGGCGCGGCCGTGGGCCCGATGGCGCTGACGCTGGCCCTGGTCACCGGACGGGTCGGGGCTGTCCTCGCGTGCACCCGAGGGGTGCCCGCCGCCCGACCGGACGGGCTCGGCGCCGCGGTCGCCGGGTCGGTGCCCCGTCCGGCGTCGCTGCTGAGCGTCCTCGTGCTCCTCACGGCTGCCGCTGGGTGGGGAGCGGCGTCGGACCTGTCCCGGTGGTGGGGTCCTGTCGTGAGCGTCGTCGTCGGACTCGCCGCCGGCGGGCTGCTGGTTCGGCGATGCGTGCGACGTCTGGGTGGGGTGACCGGCGACGTCCTGGGGGCAGTGGTGGAGGTGTCGGCGACCGCCGTGCTGGTGGCCGTCGCGCTCAGCGTCGGCTGAACAGGGCAGCCGCTCACCCGAGACCTGGCTCCAGCCCGAACCGGCGCTCGAGGTCGCTGGCGATGGCGCCCACCAGGTCGGTGACCGTCTGCTCCAGCGTCCCTGACTCGATCACCGGGATCCCCGCGCGGCGGCAGTGCGCCACGATGTAGTCGTCGAGCTGGCGGATCGCCCGGATCCGGGACAGGTAGTGCTCGGCGTCCCGGGTGCTCGTCGAGCGGGCGGAGAACCGCCGTTCGTGCTCTGCCTCGTCCGGCACGGTCAGCACGTAGCCGAACAGGGGCCACTCGGGCGGCACGCTCACCAGGCCGGGGACGATGTGGACCCCGTTGATCACCAGCTGGAGGCCCTCCTTGAGGGCGCGCCGGGCCAGCGACAGGGTCGCCTGCTCCACGATCGACGCCTGCTGCTCGAAGGACACCAGCAGCGGGTCCCCCTCGAGGTTGGAGCGGAACATCCGCTGCGCGGAGAAGGACGACTCGCTCAGGGCAGGGATCAGCTCGGGGTTCAGCGTGCCGCGCAGCACCGCCCGCACCATGTCGGTGCTCATCACCACCTCGAGGCCGAGAACCGTCGCCGCATGCTGGCTGACCGTCGACTTTCCCACGCCGGACGTACCGCCGACGGCGATGACGACCGGCTGGCGCGTCGTCCGCAGCCACCAACGGGCCCGCAGCGCGCGGAGCACGGTGTCCTCCCCGACGTCCTGGAGGATTCGGGCGGTCTCGGCCCGCACCGCCTCGACCTCGACCGCGGTCGCCGCCGACGACTCCAGAGCCGAACTCACCTGTCCCGCCAGGGCCAGTGCCGGCTGCACGGCAAGCCCGGTGGTGATCAGCGTTCGGGCGAGCATGGTCTCGGAGAAGGGCAGCACGAGGCCGCCGTCACGAACCATGACCACGCCGCGACTGTAGGGCACCGTCTGCTCACCGCCTGGCCTGTCGGACCAGGGTCAGGTGCGCAGCGCGACCTCGTCGGCGAGTCGCGCCAGGGTGGGACGGCTGGCCGTGACCACCCGGCAGGTCGTGGGCCACACCCGCCAGGCTGCGCGACTCCAGCCGACGAACCGGACGCCGGGGTGGATCGGTCCCCGCCACAGCCGCCACGAGCCCGCGTACTCCGGGCTCAGCGACGCCATCCGTGCCAGGTGGCTCACCACGTCGTACACGTGCTCGGCAGGCGCCCCGATTCGTCGAGAGACCGACAGGGTGCGGGTCGCCACTACTCGTCGTAGTCCTCGTCGTGCACCGCCGGGCGCAGCACCGACGCGGGCAGCCGGGCAAGGCCGCGTGCCGTCCGCACCGGCAGGCCTGCCGCTGCTGCGATCGCGTTGCTGAGATCGCGCTCGATGACCTCGGGCAAGATCCGCTCGACCGAGGAGCGCACCATGTCGTCCAGCCGCCTCGGCCCGACCTCCGAGCGCAGCTGCTCCACGACCGACGGCATGGCCGCGTCCACCACCTCGTCCACCGCCTGGCTGGCCGCCGAGCGCATGGCGACCCGCACCACGTCACTGGTGATCGCCTCGGCCACGATCGCGCCGACCAGGGCGTCGACCGTGTCCACCCGGGCGTCCCGCCCTGACCGCGCCAGCGAGGTCGTCTGCGAGCGAACCGACTCCGACTGGTCGCGCAGGGCGGTCTGCTGCCCTGCGGGCAGGCTCTCGAACAGCGCGGCGCCGAACCGCAGTCCCACTTCCTCCGCTGTGCGCACCGCACGGCTGGTCGCCCGCACGGCAGGGCGTCCCACCATCAGTCCCAGTCCGAGGGCGACGTCGCCAGCGTTGACCAGCCGTCGGTAGCTCCCCAGCCGTCGGCTCCGGGTGCGTCGCGGGGTGGTTCGGGTAGCTGCGCGGGGCTTCGACGTCGACCCGCTCTTCGACGTCGATCGCACGGTAGCGCTCGCCGGGACGACCTTTCGGGACGGGCTCACGCGGCGAGCCTAGGGCGTGAACCCGGTGCTGCGCTGCTCGGCGGGGATGCTGTGGCGTCCGTTCACAGTTCCCGCGGACTTCACCCACCGTTGGACCGGGTGTTGCGTCGGGGGTCTGAGATTGCCTCATCGGGACCTCGTCCCTCGCCCCTCCCTCCCCCCGACGGGGGGCGAGGTTCCCGATCAGGACCAGTCGCCGTCGGCGGCGGACCTATGGCCGTACCCGCCCATCAGGGACCGCTCTACGTTGCGGGCATGACCGATGGCAACGAGTGCTGGGTCGGCCTCCTGCCTGCGGACCCACGGGCGTGGCTGCTGGGCTGCGACGAGCCCTTCGCCCGCTGGGTGACCCTGCGCCATCTGCTCGATCGTCCGGCCGCGGACTCGGAGGTGGCCAGCGCCCGCGCCGACACGCTCGCCCACCCTGCCGTCCGAGCGATGCTCGACACGCTGCCGGACTGGGAGCAGCCGATTCGGTCCCACGCGGCCGCCACGTACGGCCCGAACATGCTGCACCTGCTGGCCGACCTCGGGCTGGCCGAACCCGGTGACGACGTGCCCGAGGCCGCGGCGCTGCTCGACCAGATGCTCGAGCGCCGTGACAGCGACGGCCGATTCCTGGCCTACAGCACGTTCATCCGGCTGCCCGAGCCCACCTGGTCAACGCTGGCCTGCGACCACTACCTCATCACCGACGCGATGCTGCGCTGGGGGCGAGGGGACGACCCGCGCCTACGGACCGCGCTCGCGCTCATGGCGTCCGACCTCACCGAGACCAGCGCCGGCCCGGCCTGCCGGTGCCTGCCGCACAGCATCACCCGGGGACGTGGTCCAGGCCGGGTCGCCGACCCGTGTCCTCAGGTGACGCTCGAGCTGCTCCGCACGTTCGCGCGGCTGCCGCTGCGCGAACGACCCATCGGGCTGCCGGAGGTGGCGCAGACCCTGCTCGCCGTGTGGCGTGCCCGGGCGACGTCCAAGCCGTACATGTTCGGGCACGGTGTGCACTTCAAGACGGTCAAGTGGCCGGCGGTGTGGTATTCCGTGCTGGGGGTGCTGGACGCGCTGGCCGGTTACCCGCAGGTGTGGTCCGGGCCGCTGGCCGACCCGGCAGACGTGCGGGCGACCGCCGAGATGGTGGCGTGCCTGGTCGCCTACAACATCGGCGACCAGGCACGTGTCACGCCGCAGTCGTGCTACCGGGGGTTCGCCGGCCTGTCCTTCAGCCAGAAGCGGGAGCCCTCGCCCATCGCCACCGCCTGGGTGTGCGCGATGCTGCGCCGCTTCTCCGCCGTCGCGGACGCGGCGGCAACCATCGACGTGATGGCGCTGGAGGGGTCGATCGGGGGGACGGGGCGCCCCGCGCCGCCCCGGCACGCCGTCACGGCCGCCTGAGGTCCGCGCTCGCGCGGCGGGTCGCCAGCCATGCCCGCGACGCTCGCTGGACTGCCGGCTGGGCAAGCCGTCGGCGGACCTGGTCGATGGCGGCATTCCACGGCCCGTCGGCGTACGTCGGGTAGGCGTGCAGCACGCCGGCGTAATCGGTCAGCCTCATCCGGGACCGGACCGCCAGGGTGAGCTCGGCGATCGACTCCCCGGCACGGGGCCCGACGAGGGTGGCACCGACGATCCTGGTGCCGCGCTCGTTGAGCGCGAGCCGGGAGAAGCCGTCGATGCGCGCCTCGGCAACCGCCCGATGGACCTGGTCGTGGCCCCTCGTGACCACCCGGGGCTGCGCGTGGCCCGTCGCCGACCAGGTGGCTGCCCCCACCGCAGCCACCTCGGGGTCGGTGTAGACCACCCGGGGCACCGCCGAGAGGTCCACCGACCGGCGCAGGCCGAGCAGGGCGTTGGCCGCGGCAAGCGCGCCGTGGTAGCCGGCCAGGTGGGTCAGGTGCGGGAACGGGGTGACGTCACCGGCTGCCCACACCCGGGCGTTGGAGCTGCGCAGGGTGCGCGAGACCGGCACGGCTCCCTGCCCGGTGAGCCGCACTCCGAGCAGGTCCAGCCCCAGACCGGCGGTGCGGGCGCGTCGTCCGGTGGCCACCAGCAAGGAGTCGAAGCCGATGGTTCGCTCGTGGATGCCGTCCTCGGTGTGCACCTCGCCCGGCAGGCCGGCGTCGGCGACGACCTTCACCGGACGTGTCCCGAGCAGGACCTGCACCCCGTCGGCGATCAGAGCGCGATGGACGACCGCGGCGGCGTCCGGGTCCTCCCGGACCAGCAGCCTGGGCGCCGCCTCCACGAGCGTCACCTGCGTGCCGAGCCGGGCAAAGGCCTGGCTCAGCTCGCAGCCGACGGGTCCGCCGCCGATGACTGTCAGCCTGTCCGGCAGTCGCCGCAGACCCCACACCGTCCCGGTGGTCAGCGGCGCGGCCTCGGCCAGGCCCGGCACATCGGGAACCACCGGCGATGCGCCGGTGGCCAGCAGGGCACGTCGGTAAGTGTGGTGCGTGCCGTCCACGCTGAGGTGGCCGTCGCCGGTGAACGACGCGTCACCGTGCAGCACGGTCACACCCGCCGCCTGCAGGGCCTGTGGTGAGTCCTCCAGCGGTTCGATCGTTGCGATGGACGCCTGGACGTGATGCATCACCGCACCGAGGTCGACCCGCGGCGTCGCGACCGCTGATCCGATGTACGGGGCGGCGCGGCGGGCAGCGGCCACCTGCGCCGCCACCGAGATCAGCGCCTTGGACGGCACGCATCCGGTCCACAGGCAGTCACCCCCGGTGCGGTCCCGCTCCACGAGGGCCACCCGCGCCCCGATCTCAGCGGCCGCGTAGGCCCCTGCCAGCCCGGCGGCGCCGCCGCCGACGACGAGCAGGTCCCACGGACCAGTCGTGCCCACCTGTCCACCTCCAGGGTCGTGGCATCCCATCGTGACCAGGGAACCCGCGGCCCGCATGTCGGCTTCCCCATGACGCGTCGCGGACGTGCGGGCTCGATCGGGACTTCCAGCCCGATACGGACCGTTCCCTGGGGCATGGCGACCTCCAGCGCGAGCAAGATCGACGCCCGCACCCTGGCCGGTGCGGTGTGGCGGATGAGCCGCCCGGAGCAGGTCACGCTCATCGTGGTGGTGTTCGGGGCGGGCGTGGCCGCCGGTCTCGCCGCTGGTGGCGCCATCACGCCGGCCGTCTGGTGGGCGCTGGCGGCCCTGGTGCCGACGGCGGTGAGCGTCCACGTGGTCAACGAGTACGCCGACTACGCCACCGACGCGCGGACGGCCCGGACGGCGTTCTCCGGTGGCAGCGGTGCCCTGCACGACTACGGCCTGGACCGCTCGCTGGCGCTGCAGGTAGCGGTCGTCGCCGGCCTGGTCGGGCTCGTCCTGGCTGCGCTCGGCCTGCTGCTCGGGGGCCTCGGAACCGTCGCAGCGCTGCTGTTGACGCTCGGGCTGGTGGGTGGCTGGCAGTACTCGGTGGCCCCGCTGGCGCTCTCGCGTCACGGGGCAGGCGAGGTGGCCAACGCCGTTCTCGGTGGGCTCGTGCTGCCGATGTACGGGGTGGCCGCGGTTCGCGGGGGCGTCGCCGTCGCAGATGCGCTGGCCTTCGTCCCGTTCGCGCTGCTGGCCTTGGTCAACCTGCTGGAGACCCAGTGGCCCGATCGCCACGCCGACCAGGCGGTCGGCAAGGACACGCTGGTCGTACGGCTCGGCGCGGCCAGGGTGCGCATCGTGGCGGCCACGGTGGTCCTCACCGCCTACGGGCTGCTGCCGGTGCTCGCGAGCACCGCAGTACTGGCACCCCCGGTGGCGCTGGCCTCGCTGGTGGGGGTCCCTCTGTCGGTATGGGGGCTGGCGCGCCTGACCCGGGTCGAGACCCCGCTGCCCGGCGTGCTGGCGATGGTCGCCGTCATCGTCGCGCAGGCGTGCGCCTGGCTCGTCGTCGCCACCGGGTAGCCGCCGCCGAGGGCGGTCCCAGCATGGGCCCACGATGCGCCTAGGGTGCCCTGGTGCTGGAGAGGATCGCGGACGGTGCCGATCCCAGCGACGTGCTCGAGGCCGTGGTCGGCTGGGCGACCGACCGGGGGCTCACCCTGTACCCGCACCAGGAGGAGGCGCTGCTGGAGCTGCTCGGGGGGGCGAACGTCATCCTGGGCACCCCGACCGGGTCGGGCAAGAGCCTGGTAGCGCTCGGTGCCCACGCGGTCGCGCTGTCCCAGCGGCGCCCCACCTGGTACACCGCGCCGATCAAGGCGCTGGTGTCGGAGAAGTTCTTCGCGCTGTGCGAGGTGTTCGGTCCGGAGCGGGTCGGCATGCTCACCGGGGACGCCGCGGTCAACGCCGCGGCGCCGGTCATCTGCGCGACCGCCGAGGTGCTGGCCATGACGGCGCTACGCCACGGACGCGATGCCGAGGTGGCCCAGGTGGTCATGGACGAGTTCCACTACTACGCCGACCCGGATCGTGGCTGGGCGTGGCAGGTGCCGATCCTCGAGCTGCCGCAGGCGCAGTTCTTGCTGATGTCGGCCACCCTCGGGGACGTCTCGTTCTTCACCACCGACCTGACCCGCCGGACGGGCCGTCCGACCGTCGCCATCACCGACGCGCCTCGTCCCGTCCCCCTCAGCTACAGCTATGCGACGACGCCGCTGCACGAGACCATCGCCGAGCTGCTGCGGCACGGCGACGCACCGGTCTACGTCGTGCACCCCACGCAGGCTGCGGCGGTCGAGCAGGCGCAGGCACTGACCAGCGTGCCGCTGGCCACCCGGGCCGAGAAGGACGCCATCGCCGCCGAGATCGGTCACTTCCGGTTCGGGCGCGGGTTCGGCGGGACGCTGTCGCGCCTGGTGAGGCTCGGCATCGGGGTGCACCACGCCGGGATGCTGCCGCGCTACCGGCGGCTGGTCGAACGCCTCACCCAGCGTGGCCTGCTCACCGTGGTGTGTGGCACCGACACCCTCGGCGTGGGCATCAACGTGCCGATACGCACGGTGCTCATGACGGCGCTGGCCAAGTACGACGGTCGCCGGCAGCGGCTGCTGCGGGCGCGGGAGTTCCACCAGGTGGCCGGGCGGGCCGGGCGGGCAGGCTTCGACACCCAGGGCCGCGTGGTCGTCCAGGCTCCCGAGCACGAGGTCGAGAACCTGCGGGCGCTGGCCAAGGCGGGGGACGACCCCCGCAAGCAGCGCAGGGTCGTGCGCAAGAAGCCGCCGGAGGGAGTCGTGTCGTGGAACCAGGCCACGTTCGACCGGCTGGTCGCCGCAGCACCGGAGCCGCTCACCTCACGGTTCGAGATCACCCACGCCATGGTCCTGGCGGTGCTGGCCCGCCCCGGTGACCCGGTGGCTGCGCTGCGGCACCTGATCGAGGACAACCACGAGCCGCCGACGGCACGTCGCCACCACGTCCGGCGTGCGGTGGCCATCGCCCGGTCGCTGCTGGCCGCCGGCGTGGTGGAGCGCCTCGAGGAGCCGGACGAGCGCGGCAGCCGGTTCCGGCTCACCGTGGACCTGCAGGAGGACTTCGCGCTCAACCAGCCGCTGTCGCCATTGGCGGTCGCGGCCGTCGACCTGCTCGACCAGCAGTCGCCGACGTACGCCCTGGACGCGCTGTCGGTGATCGAGGCGACCCTGGAGGACCCGCGCCCAGTTCTGGCCGCCCAGCTGACCCAGGCGCGGGGTGAGGCGGTGTCGGCGATGAAGGCCGAGGGCATCCCCTACGAGGAACGGATCGCGCTGCTCGACGACATCACCTACCCCCAGCCGCTGGCCGATCTGCTGGAGCACGCCTACGACGTCTACGCCTCGAGCCATCCGTGGGTGGCCGACTACGAGCTGCGGCCCAAGTCGGTGGCCCGGGACTGCTACGAACGCGCTGCCACGTTCGCCGAGTACGTCAGCACCTACTCCCTGGCCCGCTCCGAAGGCGTGCTGCTGCGTTACCTGTCCGACGCGACCAAGGCGCTGCGCCAGACGATCCCCGACCAGGCACGCACGGAGGAGCTGGCCGACCTCACCGCCTGGATGACCGAGCTGGTCCGCCAGACCGACTCCAGCCTGCTCGAGGAGTGGGAACGGCTGCGCGAGGGTGACCTGGCGGCGCCGCCGAGGGCGGACGTAGACAGCACGCCCCCGCCGGTGACGGCCAACACGCGTGCCTTCCGCGTCCTGGTGCGCAACGCGATGTTCCGGCGCGTCCAGCTGCTGGCCCGCCGGGACTGGGCCGGCCTGGCCGACCTGGAGGGCGAGACCGGCTGGTCCGCTGCGCAGTGGCAGGCTGCCGCCCTTGCGTACCTGGACGAGCACGGGGAGGTGGGCACCGGCCCGGACGCCCGTGGCCCGGACCTGTTCCTCCTCGAGGATGGGCCGACCGCCTGGCTGGTGACCCAACGCCTGGACGACCCGTCCGGGCATCGGGACTGGGCACTGCGCGCCCGGGTGGACCTGGCCGCCAGCGACGAGGCCGGGGCTGCGGTGCTCGAGGTCACCGATCTCGGCGAGATCGGGCGCTGATCGCCCCCTTCCCCTAGCATCATCGACGCCGGAGCGGGGAGGGAGACTCGCGTCCTGGAGGCTCGTCGTGCCCGACATCGAGAGCATGCCGCTGGATCAGCAGCTCGCCGTCCGCGCCGCCCGCGACCGACTGATGCGCGAGTTCCACGACACGCTCGGAGCCGACACCGTCGACTCGGTCCTCGACGCCAGCTGGGAGCAGATGGAGGCCGCGGCCCGGCTCAAGACGCACGTCCCCAACCTTGCCGAGCGCTTCGCCCGCGCGCAGCTGTGGGCGCTTGCCCGGATGCGCGGCCACCACGAGGGCGTCCCGGCAGTCGTCTTCATCGACACCCACGACGCCGGGCGGGGACCGATGGCCAACGCCGTGTTCGCCCGTCGCGCCGGCCGTCACGGGCTGTCGTTCTCGGCTGGGACCGACCCCAAGGTCGGCCTGGACGGACCGGTCGTCGACGCCATGTCGGAGATCGGCATCTCGCTGGCCGGCACGTTCCCCAAGCCCTACACCTCCGACATCCTGCAGGCCGCCGACGTCGTCGTGACCTTCGCCGGCACCCCGCAGGTGCCTGTCCCGAACGGCACACGCCACATCGTGTGGGACGTCCCGGACCCTCGGGGTCACAGCCTGGAGGAGGTCCGGGCGCTCCGGGACGACCTCGTCGCGCGCACCGACACGCTGGCCGACTCCCTCGGGGTGCCGCGCACCGGTTGAGGCCCGCCAGAATGGGACGGTGACAGCGACGGCTGGTGCGCTCGGCGTCCATTCGGAGGTCGGTCCGCTACGCGCCGTCCTGGTCTGCGAGCCCGGACGAGCCCACGAGCGGCTCACCCCGTCCAACTGCGACGCCCTGCTCTTCGACGACGTCATGTGGGTGGAGAACGCCCGGCGCGATCATCGCGACTTCGTCGAGAAGATGCGTGAGCGCGGCGTCGAGGTGCTGGAGATGCACGACCTGCTGACCGAGACGCTGGCACTGCCGCAGGCGCGCACCTGGGTCCTCGACCAGCAGGTGGTGCCCAACCAGGTCGGGCTGGGTCTGGTCGACGAGGTCCGCAGCTACCTGGCCGGCCTGCCGGACCGGGAGCTCGCCGAGACGCTCATCGGGGGGCTGTCGACGTATGAGTTCCCGGAGACCTTCGGTGGGGCGACGCTCGCCCTGGTCCGGGAGGCTGCTGGGGTCACCGAGTACCTGCTCCCGCCGCTGCCCAACACGCTCTACACCCGGGACACCACCTGCTGGGTGTACGGAGGGGTCACCCTCAACCCGCTGTTCTGGTCGGCCCGGCACGAGGAGACGCTGCTCACCACGGCGATCTACCGGTTCCACCCGTCCTTCGCCGGCCGGGTCACGGTGTGGTGGGGCGATCCCACCCTCGACTGGGGGATGGCCAGCCTCGAAGGCGGCGACGTGATGCCGATCGGCAACGGCGTGGTACTGGTCGGCATGAGCGAGCGCACCTCGCGGCAGGCGATCAGCCAGCTCGCCGCGGCGCTGTTCGCCGCCGGGGCGGCGCAACGGGTGATCGTCGCGGTCCTTCCCAAGCGACGCGCGACCATGCACCTCGACACGGTCGTCACCTTCGCCGACCGGGACTGCGTCCTGGTCTACCCGGACATCACCGACGGGGTGCACACCTACTCCTACCGGCCCTCCGACCGGCCCCCGGGTCTGGAGCTGCGCCGGGACCCTGAGCCGTTCATCGACGTCGTGGCCGGTGCGCTCGGGCTGCCGCGGCTGAGAGTCATCGAGACCGGCGGCGACGCCTACGTCCGAGAACGCACCCAGTGGGACAGCGGCGCCAACCTGCTGTGCACCTCTCCGGGCGTGGTGTTCGCCTACGACCGCAACACCCACACCAATGCGCTGCTGCGCAACCAGGGGATCGAAGTGGTGACCATCACCGGCGCCGAGCTCGGGCGCGGCCGCGGGGGCGGGCACTGCATGACCTGCCCCATCGTCCGCGACCCCTGACCCGCCTGACCCGACTTCGCGCGCCCACCCCAGCCCCGACGATCTTGACGAAACCGTCGACTCCACCCCCCGCAGTCGGCCAAAGCGTCAAGATCGTCGGGGGTGGGGCCTGGCGGGGCCGGCTACATGGACGCGTCAGGGGTCGAGGAGCAGGGAGCGCAGCGCGAGCGCTTCGCGCGGGGCGTAGCCGTGGGTGTCGTTGTCGAAGTACACGTACACGTCCCGCTCGAGCCGCACCGGAGGGCGAAGGTCGCTCACCCGGACGGCATCGTCGGGCTGTCCGCCCTGGTGCCAGGCGCGGACGCGGGCCGCCCACCACGAGAGCTGCTCCTCGTACGGGCTGGCGTAGAGCGCCTCGGGTCCGTGCAGCCGCACGTACACGAACCCTGCGGTGATCTCCTCGACGTAGGGCCACGCCGAGGAATGGGAGAAGGCCAGCGCGACGCCGTGGTGCCGGGCGATCCGGACGGCTTCGGCGCAGAGGAACCGCGGATCCCTCACCTCGAGGACGTGGCGAAGGCGGTGGTGCTCCCCCGGGCCGAACGCAGGCTCGACGACCCTGTCGTCGTGCTCGGCCGCCAGCGCCGCCGCGGCCTCGGTGTCATGGGGGAGCATCCCGAGGAAGCCGTCGAGCACGTCCGGGTCGAACCGCATGCGCGGTGGCAGCTGCCACAGCACCGGGCCGAGCCGGGCGCCGAGCTCGAGAATCCCCGAGGCGAAGAAGGTGGCCAGCGGCGTCCGGACCTGCCGCAACCGTCGGACGTGGGTGATGTAGCGACTGCCCTTGATCGCCATCACCCGACCAGCAGGAAGGGCGTCGCGCCAGCGACGCACCGCCGCGGGTGTGGTCAAGGAGTAGAAGGTGGCGTTGCACTCCACGGTGTCCAACCGGGACGCGACGAAGGCCAGACGCTGCGCTCGGGGCTGGGTCGCTGGGTAGAACCGCCCCTGCCAGTCGTCGTAGTCCCAGCCCGACACACCGACCCGGATGGTGCCCACACGCCTAGGATCGACAGTCTCGGGCCGCCCTCCCAGAGCCGGACGTCCGACACCAGCCCCCACTTGGAGCCCCGCATGACTTGGAGCCCCGCATGACCGCCCCGCAGCCGTACGGCCGTCCCTGGACCGAGGGAGACCAGGCACTGCTCTACACCTGCCACCTGGCTGCCGACCTGCAGGCGGGTCGACCGATGAACCCGGCTGCGGTGTCGGTGCCCTTCCGGCCCCAGCTCACCCCGGCCGAGCGGTTCCTGGCCACCGGCCCGGGCGTCCTCATGGCACAGACGGCCCTGCCTGCGTCCCCACCGCAATGGGAGGTCCGCCACCGCGGGTGGCTGACCGTCTCGGAGGAGGGGATCTACCTACAGGACTCCCAGGCGCTCCTGGTCTGGGACTGGCCGATGCTGCACGCCGCGCAGATGGTGGGCGTCAACCAGCTGAGCCTGACCGTCGTGCACCCCGAAGGACCGGTGGCGTGGTGGCTGCTGCAGTCCCCGTACGCCGAGCTGGCCTTCGTCGTGTGGGCGCACGCCATGCACACCGGCCACCCCCAGCTGGCCGACGACAGCTGGCTGCCGCCGGGCTGGCTCGCCTGGGCCCACGCCCAGGGACGCGCCCCGGCGCTGCCGGTGCGCTGAGCGGCCGCCCGCCCTACGGCTGACGTGCGTGCTTGCGCCGCGCCGCCTCCCGGCCACGGGTCGCGGCGTCCAGGGTCACCTTCCGCAGCCGCAGCGCCTGCGGGGTGATCTCGACGCATTCGTCGTCCCGGCAGAACTCCAGGCACTGCTCCAACGACAGCCGCCTCGGCGGGACGAGACGCTCGAGCTCCTCGGCAGTGGAGGAGCGGATGTTGGTCAGCTTCTTCTCCTTGGTGATGTTGACGTCGAGGTCGTCGGCCCTGGCGTTCTCCCCCACGACCATGCCCCCGTAGACGACGGTGCCCGGCTCGACGAACAGGCTGCCGCGCTCCTGGAGCGAGAACATGGCATACGAGGTCGCCAGCCCGGCCCGGTCGGCCACCAGTGATCCCGTCGGACGGGTGAGCAGCTCGCCGAACCAGGGCTCGTAGGTCTCGAACACCTGGTGGGCCAGCCCGGTGCCGCGTGTCTCGGTGAGGAAGTCGGTGCGGAACCCGATCAAGCCTCGCGCGGGCACCAGGTACTCCATGCGCACCCAGCCGGTGCCGTGGTTCACCATCTGCTCCAGGCGGCCCTTGCGCCGCGCCAGCAGCTGGGTCAGACCACCCAGGTACTCCTCCGGTGCGTCGATGGTGAGCCGCTCCACCGGCTCGTGCACGCTGCCGTCCACCTCTCGGGTCACCACCTGCGGCTTGCCGACGGTGAGCTCGAATCCCTCCCGCCGCATGGTCTCGACCAGGACGGCCAGGGCCAGCTCGCCGCGTCCCTGCACCTCCCAGGTGTCGGGTCGGTCGGTCGGCCGCACCCGCAGCGACACGTTGCCGACCAGCTCACGGTCCAGCCGCTCCTTGACCAGCCGCGCGGTCAGCTTGCTGCCCCCGGAACGGCCGGCCAGCGGTGAGGTGTTGATGCCGATCGTCATCGCCAGCGCCGGCTCGTCCACCCGGATCAGCGGCAACGGTCGCGGGTCGTCGAGGTCGGCCAGCGTCTCGCCGATGGTGACGTCCGGGTTGCCGGCCACCGCGATGATGTCACCGGGTCCGGCCTGCTCGACCGGCACGCGGTCCAGGGCCTCGGTCATGAGCAAGTCCGTGATCTTCATGGGCGCGACGGTGCCGTCCGAGCGGCACCAGGCGACCGTGGCGCCCTTGCGGATCGTCCCGGCATGCACCCGGCACAGCGCGAGCCGGCCGAGGAACGGGCTGGCGTCGAGGTTGGTGACGTGCGCCTGCAGGGGGGCGTCCTGCTCGTAGCGTGGCGGCGGGACGGTAGCGAGGATGGTCTGCATGAGCGGGTCCAGGTCGACCGAGTCGGGCATCTGGCCGTCGGCCGGACGCTGCAGCGAGGCGCGGCCGGCCCGGGCGCTGGCGTAGACCAGCGGGAACTCGATCTGCTCCTCGGTGGCGTCGAGATCGAGGAACAACTCGTACACCTCGTCCACGACGGCGGCGATGCGGGCGTCGGGCCGATCGGTCTTGTTCACGCACACCACGATCGGCAGACGGGCTGCCAACGCCTTGCGCAGCACGAACCTCGTCTGTGGCAGCGGTCCCTCGCTGGCGTCGACCAGCAGCACGACCCCGTCCACCATGGCCAGCCCGCGCTCCACCTCGCCACCGAAGTCGGAGTGCCCGGGCGTGTCGATGATGTTGACCGTCACGGCGTCCGTGCCGCTGCCCCAGCGCACCGCGGTGTTCTTGGCCAGGATCGTGATGCCCTTCTCCCGCTCGAGGTCGTTGGAGTCCAGCACCCGCTCCGCGACGTCCTGGTTGGCCCTGAACGCGCCGGACTGCCAAAGCATCGCGTCGACGAGGGTGGTCTTGCCGTGGTCGACGTGGGCCACGATGGCCACGTTGCGCAGGTCGTCTCGGGTCGTCACGCGGCCATTGTGTCCGGCATGCCTCTCACGCTGGCACATCCCTCACGCCGGACCACCCCTGCGCCGCTCAGCGCGCTCGCGCAGGCCGAGCAGCATCTTGCGCTCCATGACCAGCGAGGCGGGCAGGAGGAGCAGCTCGGTGGCAGCACGGTTTGCCGGCGAGGTGGACGCCATCCGGGTGCGGCTGACCAGCCGGGTCTGGTCCATCAACGGATCCAGCACCCAGGTCCACGACCAGGTCCCCTCGTCGTTACGGGTGGCCAGCACGTGCGGCGGGTCGATCAGCATGACCCGAAGACCGGTGCCGTCGTTGTCGACCGGGATGACGTCGCCGACGTCGAGATGCTGCAACTCCTCGACGATGCGGTCGGCGCTGGTGACGTCCAGGCCGGCCAGGCGCTCGAGCCAGTCGTAGGTGTAGCCGCCGGCCCTCCCGATGCCGATCTGCACCAGCCAGGGCCACACCTGCTCCGCGGTTGCGGCGATGGTGATCGCCCTGGTGGCGACCAGGTCGGCGTCCGGTACCAGGTCGTCGCCAGGCATCGCACGCGCCGCCTCTGCGGTCGTGGCGCCCCAGGTCAGCATCGGCTGGCGAAGCAGCGCATACACAACCGCCCCGGCTCCCACCGAAGCCGCCCCGAGACCTGCCCACCTGCCTGCCGCCATGGCGTCATCGCCCACCGATCGCGTTGGCCACCACCGCGGCGAAGTGCTCCGGCTCCTCCAGGAACGGTGCGTGACCGCTGTCCGCCGGACCGTTCGCAGCCAGCACGATCGCACCGGCGCGGGCCGCCGGTGGTCGCCGGCCTCGAGGGACCACATCTCGACCAGGGAGCGGTCGACCACGGACGCATGCTCGGTCAGGTTGTCCAACTTCTTGTGGACGGCGAGGTTGCCCAAGCCGAGCATCTGACGCGAGCCCCACCACACGCACTGCCACCACTGCGGGTCGCCCCATGCTGTGCCCGACCACGTCCACCACTCGCGTGCCCGCGTCCATGCCGTCCGGCCCGGCCACCTCCACCGCCAGCCCGTCCACGCTCACCAGCGGCACGGCCTGCATCGTCGACGTGCCTCAGTTCACGTGGGTTCCGCGACCGAGGGTGAGGAAGTAGGCGCCGGTCCCGGCGAACACGACCCCGATCGCCAGGCTGGTGACGCCCACCTCGTCGGAGGAGATGACGCCGGAGACGAACCAGACGGCCGCCGCGAGGAGGAACAGCAGCCCCGTCAGACGGTGGGCGGTGAACTGGGCGGGCTCGTGGGTGTGCATGGGGACTCCTCTACCGTCTCAACCGATACACCTGCGCAGACCTTCCGCCAAGGGCCCACGTCCCCCCGGTGTCGCCTATCTGGTCCGGCTGCCCGTCCCACCCGGGCACCACTCCTCCCACCAGCCCTCCGGCGCGAACTGCAGCGCCGACTGGCCGTCACGGGTCGTGGTCACCACGACCTCACCGTCGATGCACAACCGCACCACGTTCGGGTGCTCGTCCAAGTTGCTGTACACCTCGGCCTTGTCCGGGTCGGAGATGGTGACCCCCTCCAGGTCCCGGATCTCCGCCCCGCACCCGGCCAGGGCGACAGCCCCGAGCACGACGAGCAGCGGCATCCAGCGGCGCATGCGGCCTCCTCGACTACCGGGACCGGTCGAACATGTTGGTGACGTCGTCGGCGTAGCGGGCCACGACCTCGTCCGGCACGAAGAAGTCCAGCAGCGGCTTCTGCCCGCCGGCCGGCCCGTAGACGCTGAAGTCGGTCAGACCCTCCTCGCGAAGCACCTCCTCGTCGATGAAGAAGTTGCCGGTGCACTCGCGCGACGGGCGGGTGACGATGGCGTACGCCGCGTCCGCGAGCACCTCCGGGGTGCGGCTGACCGCGGCCATCTGCTCACCACCGAGGACGTTGCGCACGGCGGCGGTGTCGATCGTGGTCAGGGGCCACAGCGAGTTCACCGCGATGCCGTCGGCCTTGAACTCCTCGGCCATGCCCAGGGTGCACAGGCTCATGCCCATCTTGGCCATCGTGTAGGCCACGTGCGGGGCGAACCACTTCGCGCTCATGTCCAGCGGCGGCGCCAAGGTGAGGATGTGCGGGTTGTCGGCCTCGAGCAGGTGGGGGATGCAGGTCTTGGAGACCAGGAACGTGCCGCGCGCATTGACCTGGTTCATCAGGTCGTACCGCTTCATCTCGGTCTGCAGCGTGGGCGTCAGGCTGATCGCGCTGGCGTTGTTCACGCAGATGTCGATGCCGCCGAAGCGCTCCACGGTGGCCTGCACCGCGTCGATGACCTGCTGCTCGTCGCGGATGTCGCACGCCACGCCGAGGGCCTGGCCGCCGGCCTGCTCGATCTCCGCAGCGGCGCTCGACAGCGTCCCCGGGAGCTTCGGGTGCGGGTCGACCGTCTTGGCCGCAACCGCCACGTTGGCGCCGTCCCGCGCGGCGCGCAGCGCGATCGCCAGCCCGATCCCCCGCGTTCCACCAGTGATGAACATCGTCTTGCCGGCCAGGGACACGTGGACTCCTTCGGAGGTCGCCGGGTAGCGCCGACGAGGTTCGTCGCCGGCCGGGCTCACGCTAGTCCTCCCTCCACCGGGCGCTGAGACGTACCGTCCCCCCATGGTGGCGGGGCAGTCCGGATGACCGACGGCGGCTCGCCTGAGACGCAACGCAGCTACTGGGACCGGTTGGCGGCCCAGTACAGCGACCTCGGCCGCGCCGGGTTCTGGCTCAAGCATCGCCGTGCGCTGGTCGCCGGGCTGCCGCACGGCAGCCGCGTCCTCGAGGTGTGCTGCGGCGGTGGGCAGCTGGTGGCCGACATGCTGGCGTCCGGGCACGACGCGTACGGCCTGGACCGCTCGCCCGCCATGGTCGAGCAGTCGCGGGCGACGCTGGCCTGTGCCGGCTTCGACCCTTCGCGGGTGCGGCAGGGCGACGTCACCGCCATCGAGCACCCCGACGGGTCGTTCGACGCCGTGGTCTGCACCGGCGCGGTGGGCCTGTTCGACCTCACGACCCAGCGTCGGGCCCTGGCCGAGATGGCCCGAGTGAGCCGAGAGCGCGTGCTGCTGCTCGAACCGCTGGAGCAGCGTCCCGGGCTGTACCCGGGTCGGGTGCTGGGCTGGCTCTTCGACGGTCAACGTCCGATCCCCCCTGCGGCCCTGCGGGACTCCGGCCTGACGGTCACCAGCACCCGCCCGGTTCTGGGCGGCTCGTTCTCGCTCTCCGAGGCGCACGTGAGCGCATCGCCGGGCGCGGCGGCGGGGGCCGCGCCCGGGCCGATGGCCACGACGGCGCTCGTCGCGGGTCGCCACGGCGGGCCGGAGGTGCTCGGGATCCGCTCCTGGACGGTGCCCAGCCCTGGGCGAGGTCAGGTGCGGACCCGAGTCGAGGCCGCCGGCATCAGCCACGCCGACCTGCTGGTGTGCCAAGGGCTGCACCCGGAGCGACGGATGGCACCCTTCGTCCCCGGCTGGGACGTCGTGGGGGTCGTGGAACGGGTTGGCCCCGGTGTCCCCTCCTTCGAGGTCGGCCAGCACGTGGCGGGGCTGACCATCGTCGGAGGCTGGGCCGAGCACGCCGTGCTGCCGGCGGCCTGGGCGGTCCCGGTGCCCGATCGCCTCAGCGCGATCGACGCGGTGTGCGTCGTCATGGACTACGTCGTCGCCCACCAGATGCTGACCCGCGTCGCCCCCGTGGGCGCCGCGAGCACCGTGCTCGTCCAAGGTGTGGCAGGCCGGGTCGGGACGGCCGTGCTCCAGCTGGCGGCGAGGCGGGGTGTGACGGTGCTGGGCACCGACCACGGTGACCGGCGACCCC
>CAYHHE010000013.1:0-35130 GCA_964356295.1 uncultured Actinomycetes bacterium
TGAAGTCGACGTCGGGCTTGTCCATCTGCCCCAGGAACTGCCGGGCGTAGGCCGACAGCGACTCGACGTAGCGCCGCTGACCCTCAGCGAAGATGGTGTCGAAGGCCAGGCTCGACTTGCCGCTGCCGGACAGGCCGGTGAACACGATGAGTGCGTCCCGGGGAAGGTCGAGCGAGACGTCCTTGAGGTTGTGCTCGCGGGCCCCGCGCACGACCAGGCGGTCGGTGGGAGCGGGAGACGACGTGCGAGCACGGCGGGGCACGGCTGACAGGGTAGGCGGCCGCTCCGACACGCTCGCGTCGGAGCGGACCCTCTCGCCGGCGAGGGGCAGGGCGGGTGTCGTCCTTCCTGCCGGGGGGAGCCCTGGGTAAGTTCGGCATCGTGAGTGCAGACCCGCGGCACGACCTCGTCCTGGTGCGCGAGTCGGCCGACCAGCTCGTCCACGACGCCACGCTGCTGGACGCGGACGCCCTGGCCGGCCCGAGCCTGCTGCCCGGCTGGTCCCGTGCGAACGTGGTGAGCCACCTGATCGGGAACGCCGAGGGGCTGACCAACCTGCTGGAGTGGGCGCGCACCGGCGTCACGACGCCGCAGTACGCCGATATCGAGGCCCGGGAGGCGACCATCCAGGCTGGGGTGGGCCAGTCGGCAGACCTGTTGGCCGGGCGGCTGCGGGAGACGATCGACCGATTCCTCGCAGTCGCCGACACCCTCCCCGACGAGCAGTGGGCGGCCGCGGTGCGCCTGGGCCCGGCGGCGCAGGGCCGTGAGATCGCGGCCCGCGAGCTGCCGTGGCGTCGGCTGGTCGAGCAGGAGGTTCACAACGTCGATCTCGCCGGTGCGTACACCCCGGCGCACTGGTCGCCAGAGTTCGTGCACCGGCTCCTGGCCGAGACCGCGCAGCGGTACCTCCCGCGGGAATCCGTGCCGGCGATGGACCTGGCAGCGCTGGACGGAGACTGGGCGGCGCAGTCGGGTGACCCCGACCAGCGAGTACGCATCGAGGGCCCGTCCCCCGCGCTGCTGGCCTGGGTCATCGGGCGCTCCAGCGGGGAGGGGCTGCACGTCCAGCCGCCGCCCCTGCCTGAGCTGCCGCCGTGGTTCTGACCTTCGGTCGCAGACTCGTCGGGAGGAGACCGCCGTGAGCTACCTGGGCAAGGTCGTGCCTGGCGGGCCGCCGGAGGTGCGCGAGCTGGCACACCTGATCGTCACGAAGGTCTCGGTGGGCCCGATGGACAACAACGCCTATCTCCTGCGTTGCCGGAGCACCGGTGAGGAACTGCTCATCGACGCGGCGGCGGAGCCGTCCCGGCTCATCGGGCTGGTCGGGGACGGCCCGCTTCGCATGATCGTCACGACGCATCGTCATGCTGACCACTGGGGCGCACTCGAGGAGGTCGCGCGGCTGACCGGGGCGGTGACGGTCGCGCACCCGGCCGACGCTCCCGGCATCACGGTGCCGACGCAGCAGCCCGTCTCCGACGACGACGAGGTTCGCCTGGGCGACGTGGCCCTGCGGGTGCTTCACCTGCCCGGGCACACCCCGGGGTCGGTGGCCCTGCTCTACGACGACCCGCAGGGCATGCCGCACCTGTGGACGGGGGACTCGCTGTTCCCGGGCGGGCCTGGGAAGACGACCCCCGAGACCTTTCCGATACTGATGCGGGTGCTGGAGGAGAAGGTGTTCGGCGCCCTTCCGGACGAGACCTGGGTCTACCCGGGGCACGGCGACGACACCGTCCTGGGCAACGAGCGTCCCCATCTCGCGCAGTGGTGGGCCCGCGGCTGGTGACCCGACCGGTCGACCCGCATGATGCTCAGGGACTACCGGTGGAGCGGTCGGTATCCTCGCGTGCGGGTGTCTCGTGCGTCGGGCCGTGCCCAGCGATCGGCCCGGAGTGAGCCCGCGCGCTCGGGTCACGGCGCACCTTCACCAGCGAGGCGATCGTCGTCACGGTTAGCACCACGAGGATCACCGCCAGCGACACCGTGGTCGGGATCTTGGGGATGTCGGGGTTCACCTCGTGCAGGAACGTCAGGATCAGCTTGACCCCGATGAACGCGAGGATGAACGACAGGCCCATGGCCAGGTAGACCAGCTTGTCGAGCAGGTTGCGCAGCACGAAGAACAGCGCCCTCAGCCCGAGCAGGGCGAAGGCGTTCGCCGTGAAGACCAGGTAGGGCTCCTGGGTCACCCCGAACGTGGCCGGGATGGAGTCCAGCGCGAACAGCAGGTCGGTGGTGCCGATAGCGATGAACACCAGCATCATGGGCGTGGCCACCCGCGACCCGTTGATGAGGACCGTCAGGCGGTTGCCGTGGTAATCGTCGGTGAAGGGCAGACGACGTCGCGCCATGCGCAGCATGGCGTTCTCGTCCAGGTCCGCGTCCTCGTTGCGGTGCTTGTAGATCCCCCAGGCGGTCCAGATGAGGAACGCGCCGAAGATGACGAACGTGAACGCGAAGTACTCCAGGGCCGCCGCGCCCACCGCGATGAACGCTGCACGCATCACCAGGGCCAGTGCGACACCGATGAGCAGCGCGCGCTGCTGCAGCTGCGACGGGACGGCGAAACGGGCGAAGATCAGCAAGAAGATGAACAGGTTGTCCACCGAGAGGCTCTTCTCCACCAGCCAGGCAGCGAAGTACTGCTGCCCGAACTCCGCGCCGGCCAGGCTCCACACCCCGATCCCGAAAGCGATGGCCACCCCGACGTAGAAGACCGACCACAAGGTGGCCTCACGTATGGACACGTCGTGCGGGTTGCGCCCGACGACGAAGTCGATCGCGAGTAGGACGACGATGCCGGCCACGGTTGCCGCCCAGACCGCGAAAGAGACGTCGAGCATGGGTCGAATCTAGGCCACAACGCCCGCACAGACCTGGTCAGCGATGCTGGTGCTCCCGGCGTTCCATGGCGATGCTCGCGGCAGCAGTGATCATCAGGGTGACGAGGATGAACCCCAGCGAGACACCGACCGGCACGACCGGGGCCCACTCGACCGGCTGGCCGTCGTTGATGAACGGCAGGCTGTTGGTGTGCAGGGCCTCGAAGATGAGCTTGACCCCGATGAAGGCGAGGATCACCGCCAGACCGACGTTGAGGTAGCGCAACCGGTCGAGCAGCCCGCCGAGCAGGAAGAACAGCTGGACCAGCCCCATGAGGGCGAACGCGTTGGCGGTGAAGACGAGGTAGGGCTCCTTCGTCAACCCGAAGATGGCCGGGATCGAGTCCAGGGCGAACAGCAGGTCGGTGGTGCCGATCGCGACCATGACCACGAGCATCGGCGTCCAGTGCTTGACCCCCTCGATCGTCACACGCAGCCGCACGCCGTGGTAGTCCGGGGTGAGGGTGACGACGCGTCCGATCCAGCGGATGAGGACGTTCTCCTCGAACTCCTCCTCCTCGTCCCCGCCTCGGACCAGCCCCCACGCCGTCCAGATCAGGAACGCTCCGAACAGGAAGAACACGCCGCTGAACCGCTCGATGACGAACGCGCCCGCAGCGATGAACAGCCCTCGCAGCAGGAGCGCCAGGATGATCCCGATGATCAGAACGGTCTGCTGCAGCGCAGCGGGCACCGCGAACCGCGCCATGATGATCACGAAGACGAAGAGGTTGTCGAGGCTCAGGCTGTACTCGGTCAGCCAGCCGGCGTAGAACTCTGCGGCGTACTGCGATCCCCACACCGCCCAGACCACCAGCCCGAACAGGACAGCCAGGGCGACGAAGAACCCCACCCAGCGAGCGGCCTCCCGCATGCTGGGTTTGTGCGGACGGCGGCTGACAATCAGCAGGTCGGCGACGAGAATCCCCAGCACGCCCGCGATGGTCAGGACCCACACCAGGGGCGTTACGTCCATGGGGTCCTCTCGTCGGGCACCAGCGCAAGGCTAGTCGCTCGGCCTACCCCCGAAGCGCCGTCACGACGCCCGATGCGAGCAGGACGCAGCCCACGGCCATGGCCGCGTAGCCGCCGAACCGGTCACCGTGCCGCGACCACCAGCGCCTCGCGCTCGGCAGTGCCTGCGGGTACCGGCGGACGGTGGCCCCGGCCACGATCAGCGGGGCGGCCACGCCGGCGGTCGCGACCAGCGCCCCTACGACCGGCAGCACGCCGAGCGCTGCGGGCCGCGCCACCTCGGCGGCGAGCAGCACCGCGGCTGGCACGAGGAACGCCCACTGGCGGGGGCTCAGAGCGACGAGCGCGAACCCCAGCAGGGCTGACCGGGGTGGGGTCAGGGCATCAGCGAGGGCGGCCATCCGGGCCTGGTCGCGACGCGCGGCACCTGGACGCAGCCGAAGGCGCCCGAGCGCGAGCCCACCGAACACGATCGCGGAGAACCCCAGGACGACCCGCAGCGCCGGGAGGACGTCGGTCGGCGACTCCGGGACGGCCGTCAGCACCCCGAGGGTGCCCAGCAGCAGGACGCCCCAGGCTCCGACGAACCATCCGCCCACCAGGGCCGCACCCGACTTCAGGCCGTGGTCGCCCACGAGGACGAACAGCACCAGGGCGATCGACAGGGTGCTGAGGGTGACCGGCAGGATCGTCACCAGGCCATCCACAGCGGGCATGGTCCCTACCTGACCCCGGCCTCCCGCATGCCGCGCAGCTCCCGCTTGAGCTCGGCGATCTCGTCCCGCAGCCGGGCCGCCAGCTCGAACTGCAGCTCGGCGGCCGCCGCGTGCATCTGCTCGGTGAGCTGGCCGATGAGGTCGGCCAGGTCGGTCGCGGGCAGTCCGGCCAGCTCGGCGGCGTGTCGGCCGACGTCCGCGGACGCGGCGCCGCGCCCACGTCCGGACACCGGGGACTTGCCGCGCGACTGCGAGCGCCCCGACCCGCCGATGAGCTCGGCGGTGTCGGCGTCCTCCCGGGCCAGCAGCTCGGTGATGTCGCTGATCTTCTTGCGCAGCGGCTGGGGGTCGATGCCCCGCTCGGCGTTGTAGGCCAGTTGCTTGGCCCGGCGCCGGTTGGTCTCCTCGATCGCCCGCGCCATGGACGGGGTGACCGCGTCGGCGTACATGTGCACCTGCCCGGATACGTTGCGCGCGGCCCGTCCGATGGTCTGGATGAGCGAGGTCCCCGACCGAAGGAAGCCCTCCTTGTCGGCGTCCAGGATGCTCACCAGCGAGACCTCCGGCAGGTCCAGCCCCTCACGCAGCAGGTTGATCCCCACCAGCACGTCGTACTCGCCGAGGCGGAGCTCGCGCAGCAGCTCGACGCGGCGCAGCGTGTCGACCTCGGAGTGCAGGTAGCGCACCCGGATGCCCTGCTCGAGCAGGTAGTCGGTGAGATCCTCGGCCATCTTCTTCGTCAACGTGGTGACCAGGACCCGCTCGTGGCGATCGGCCCGGTGCCGGATCTCGTCGATGAGGTCGTCGATCTGGCCGGTCGTGGGCTTGACCACGACCTCCGGGTCGATCAGCCCGGTCGGCCGGATGACCTGCTCGACGACCTCTCCGCCGGTCTTGGCCAGCTCGTACGGGCCGGGCGTGGCGGACATGAAGACGGTCTGGCCGATGCGCTCGACGAACTCCTCCCAGCGCAGCGGTCGGTTGTCCATCGCGCTGGGGAGCCGGAAGCCGTGGTCGACCAGGGTCCGCTTGCGGCTCATGTCACCCTCGTACATGCCACCGATCTGCGGGACCGTGACGTGCGACTCGTCGATGACCAGCAGGAAGTCCTCGGGGAAGTAGTCCAGCAGGCAGTTCGGCGGGGTGCCGGGGCCTCGTCCGTCGATGTGCCGGGAGTAGTTCTCGATGCCGGAGCAGAACCCGACCTGCGCCAGCATCTCCAGGTCGTAGCCGGTGCGCATGCGCAGCCGCTGCGCCTCGAGGAGCTTGCTCTGACCCTCGAGCTCGCCCAGCCGGGACGCCAGCTCGTCCTCGATCTGCCGGACGGCGCGCTGCATCCTTTCCGGGCCGGCCACGTAGTGCGAGGCGGGGAAGATGTACATCTCCTCCTCCTCCTCGCGGACCACCTCACCGGTCAGCGGGTGCAGCGTGGAGATGGCCTCGACCTCGTCGCCGAACAGCTCGACGCGAACGGCGAGCTCCTCGTAGGCCGGGATGATCTCCAGGGTGTCCCCGCGCACCCGGAACGTCCCCCGGGTGAAGGCCTGGTCGTTGCGGGTGTACTGGATGGACACCAGCCGGCGTAGCAGCGCGTCCCGGTCGAGCTCGTCCCCGACCCGCAGCCGCACCATCCGGTCGACGTACTCCGCAGGGGTGCCCAAGCCGTAGATGCACGAGACCGTCGCCACCACGATGGTGTCGCGTCGCGTGAGCAGGCTGTTGGTCGCCGAGTGGCGCAGCCGCTCCACCTCCTCGTTGATCGAGGAGTCCTTCTCGATGTAGGTGTCGGTCTGCGGGACGTACGCCTCGGGCTGGTAGTAGTCGTAGTAGGAGACGAAGTACTCCACGGCGTTGGCGGGGAACATCTCCCGAAGCTCGTTGGCCATCTGCGCAGCCAACGTCTTGTTCGGCTCCATCACCAGCGTGGGCCGCCCGAGCCGCTCCACGAGCCAGGCGATGGTCGCGGACTTGCCGGTGCCGGTCGCGCCCAGCAGCACCGAGTCGCTGGCCCCGGCGTGGATGCGCCTCTCCAGCGCGTCGATGGCCGACGGTTGGTCGCCGGATGGCTGGAAGGGCGCGACGACCCGGAAGGGGTTGACGCGCCGGCGGATGTCGGTGGCCGGGCGCACGGTTCACACCGTACGTGCGACCCCCGACACATACCCGCCGAGGAGCCCTCGCGGCAGCACGGCACGACAGCCCGCCTGGCAGCCGGTCAGGCTCCTGTCTCGACGACCTGCACGGTGCTGTCCGCGACGCGCCAGCGGCCGAGCACCATCAGGGTGATGCCGTCCACGATCGCCTGCACCCCCAGCAGCACCCCGAGGAGCACGAACGAGGACTCGATGAGGTTGAACACCACGATGAGGCCCAGGATGACCGAGACCACGCCAGAGAAGATCATGATCCAGCGGTTCTGGTCGACCTGGAAGGCCGCGACGAGGCGGATGACGCCACCCATGAGAAAGAGCGTCCCGGCCAGCAGCGTCAGCGTCACGGCCGTCACCGCAGGGTTGCGCAGCATGACGATGCCGATCACCAGCAGCAGCGCTCCCGAGATCACGGCGGGCCAGAACCCCCCCTTGCCGATCCGGAACAGCCCAGCGACCAGGGCGACGAGGCCGCCGATGACGGCCAGCCAGCCGAGGAAGATGACCGACACGGCGGTGGCGACCACGGCATGGCCGAGGATGACCAGGCCGGCGAGGAGGAGCAGGATCCCCCAGACGATGTCCCAGCCTGAGCGGGAGCGCTCGATGCTGACTCCCCCAGCACTGAACGACACGATGGTTCTCCTTCCGCAGTTGGGTCCCGGACGGGACATCAGCAGGCTAGGACGTCGTGCCAGGCCTGCTCGACACGACGCGCCAGGTCGTCGAGAGTTCCACTGTTGTCGATCACCACGTCGGCTGCGGCGAGACGTGCATTCCGGTCGGCCTGCGCGTCGATACGGGCGCGGGCCTCCTCCTGTGTCATGCCCCGCTGCGAAACGAGTCGCGCCACCTGTGTCTCGATGGGGACGTCGACCACGACGACCGTGTCGTAGCGGTCGGCCTGACCCGCCTCGACGAGAAGCGGGACGTCGTGCACGACGACCGCGTCCGAGTTGCTGGCCCAGGCCTCGGCTTCCAGCTGGGCCGCCCGGGCGCGGACCCGCGGATGGATGATCGCCTCGAGTCGCGATCGGGCCTCGGGGTCGCCGAAAACCACCGCGGCGACCGCGGCCCGGTCGAGGCTGCCGTCGTCGGCGAGCACGTCGGAGCCGAAGGCGTCCGCGACCGCGGCGAGTCCTTCGCTGCCCGGGGCAACCACCTCTCGGGCCAGCAGGTCAGCGTCGATGACCAGGGCGCCGAGGCGGCGCAGCAGCCGGGAGACCTCGCTCTTGCCCGAGCCGATGCCACCGGTCAGGCCGACCCGGCGCCCCCGTCGTGGCGTCACGGCTACGGGGCCACCGGCTCGAGGGTCCCGGTCGGCAACCCGAGGGTCCGGGCGGCCAGCTGCTCCAGGACGACTGCCTCGGCGCTCGCCGCGACCACACCACGGCGGATGGTCAGGACGAGCGTCCGAGTGCCTGCGTCCACGACGAACGAGATGTCCTCGGGGTCACCGATGATCCATCCCGGGTAGGGCCCGACGGGCTGCTCTCGCACCTCGTTGCCACCCTCGGCAGCGGCCTGCAACGTGAGGTCGACACGCGCCTGCGCAGCCTGCTCGCTCTCGTACTCGTTGACGGTGACCTCGACCTTGGGGCCGTCGCCTGCGTCGCCGTATCCGCAGGTCACGCGCCCGGTCCGACCGATCTCCGGCAGCGCGTCGGCGAAGACGTACGTGGTCTGACCTGGCAGCGGCGTGCCGACCACAGCGACCACGTCGGCCGGTGGAACCACCCCCTGGCAGTCGTTGGGCAGCGGGGGCAGGGTGGGGGACGCTTCGCCCGTCGACGTCGCCGCTTCGGCCTGTGGCGTCGGGTCGGGGCTGAACAGCAGCTCGTTGGCCGCGTCGTCCGGCGTCGACTCCTGCGATGAGCACCCGGCCAGCAGCGGCAGCAGCAGGACCAGGGCAATGACGGCCAGGCAGCGGAGGGGGACGCCGTGGCGCACTGCACACAGCAGCCCCTTGCTCATGGGGCCACCGTAGGCGACGGTGCCGGGACGACCCGGTGGGATCCGGGCGTGTCCGAGGCGGGAGGGTTGTGGTGCCGCAGGCCCAGGTCGTCACCGGGGAGTGGGCGCGCAAGCGCGCGCTTGCGGCGGCGCGCGGTCTGCGTTCGGCCGGTCTGGCGCCTGGCGACCGGCTCGTGCTGCTGCTGCGCGGGTCCGGCGACTACCTGGCGACAGTGATCGGCGCCCTGCAGGTCGGGGTCATCCCGGTGCCGCTGGATCCGTCCCTGACACCGTTCGAGCGTGAGCCGCTCATCTCCGACGCCGACCCGGCGCTGGTGCTCGGCGACGCTGCCGATCTCGCCGCGCTGCTGGACACCTCCAGCGGTCCGGTCGGCGAGGTCGCCGACCTGCCCCGCGCCCGTCCCATGCACTACACCAGCGGCACGACCGGACGCCCGAAGGGTGTGTACAGCGGCCTGCTGGACGACGCGGCCGCCGCTGCGCTGTTCGCCGACGAGCGTGACTTCTGGGAGATCTCCGCCGACGATCGCCACCTGGTCGCCTCGCCGCTGCACCACTCGGCGCCGCTGCGGTTCAGCATCACCACGCTGCTGGTGGGCGGGACGGTCATCCTGCCGGGCCCCTTCGAGGCTGCGCGCTGGGCGGTCGCGGTCGAGGAGCACCGGCCGACCTCGGCGTTCGTGGTACCCGCGCACCTGACCCGGCTGCTCGAGCACGGCATGCCGGACACCGGCTCGTTCCGGCTGCTCGCTCATGCCGGGGCGCCGTGCCCCGACCCGGTCAAGCGCCTCACGCTCGAGGCCTTCCCGCCGGGGTCGGTCTGGGAGTTCTACGGCTCGACCGAGGGCCAGTTCACCGCCTGCCGGGGCGAGGAGTGGCTCGAGCGTCCCGGCACCGTCGGGCGGGCCCGTCCCGGACGGGTGATGTCCACCGGGCCGGACGGTCGTTTGTGGTGCCGGGTGCCCGAGTTCACCCGGTTCAGCTACTGGCGCGACCCGGCGCGCACCGCGGCCGTGTGGGACGGTCCGCGGTTCACCGTCGGGGATCTGGGACGCATCGACGCCGACGGCCTGGTCTACCTGGACGGCAGACGCGAGGACCTGGTGATCTCCGGCGGCGTGAACGTCTACCCCGCCGAGGTGGAGTCGGCGCTGTCAGAGCTCGCGGGAGTCCGGGAGGTGGCGGTCTTCGGGCTGCCCGACCCTCGGTGGGGACAGCGGGTGTGCGCGGCCGTCGTCGGCGAGGCCAGCGAGGCTGAGCTGACGGCATGGGCGGCGCAGCACCTCGCACCGGCGAAGCGCCCGAAGTCCTACCTCCGGCTCGACGAGCTCCCGCGGACGTCCACCGGCAAGATCCGCCGACTCGAGCTGCCCGACATGGTGACCGCGACGGATGGGGAGCCCCGATGACATCGTTCCTGGGAGTGCTGGCGGCGGCCACCGCCGGTGGGCTGCTGCTGCGGCTCACCGGGCTGCAAGGGGGCCTGGCGTTGGGCGCCATGCTCGGCGCGGCCGTCTTCACCCTCGTCCGCGGTGGTGAGGCCGTGCCGGTCCCGCCCGAGGTGCAGGACGGCGCGCTCATCGTGCTCGGTGCGGTCATCGGCGCGGGCGTCACCCGGTCCGTGGTGGAGGACCTGCGGGCGCTGCTCCTGCCGGCCGTGGTCGCGTCGGTGGCGATCATCCTGGCCGGGATCGCCATCGCGCTGGCGCTGCGCTGGTTCGGTGCGGCTCCTGCGGACGACCTTCTGGCCACCTCGCCGGGAGCCCTCTCGGCTGTCATCGGGGTCGCCGTCGACCGTGGCGTCGCCCCTGCCGAGGTGGCGCTGTTCCACCTCGTCCGCCTGCTGATGGTGATGGCGACGCTGCCGCTGGTCGTCCTGCTGCTCCCGAAGTCCGGGTAGCGCCTCGCTCAACGCGCGGCACGCGTCACTGGCGGCGGCGATGCCGCACGCACGTCCGTCATCGTCCGACGATTCGAGGGGCATCACCCTCCGACCGTCGGACGATGCGCCAGAAGGCGCCGCACGGCGGCAACGCGGCAGAAGCGACGCAGCGCCGGCGGAGGCGCGGAAGCCGCCGGTCGCGACGGCGAAGAGCCGACCCAGAGGACGTGTCGCGGCGCACGCACGTCCGTCATCGTCCGACGATTCGAGGGGCATAACCCCCGGACCGTCGGACGATGCGCCAGAACGCGCCGCACGGCGGGGTTGCGGGACCTTCGACCTCTGCGCGCCCCGACCGACGGGCCGACCGTGGTGTCGGAAGGAGGCGATGGCCATGGCATGGAACTCGGCAGTGGTGCTCAGGTATGGCACTCCCGTCGCAGGTCGGGAGAAGGTGGCGATGGGCAACTTCAGGGAGGCGCTCGCCCTGCTCGGCAGGTGGGCCGCCGACGGCAAGTGCTCCGAGCCGCTGGTCCTTCACCACATCTCGGGTGGCGGCATGATCGTGGTCCTCACCGACAGTGCTGAGGCGAGCCTGGCGATGCTGCGGGACGGGCAGGTGCGTCGCCACGTCGACATGGCGGCGTTCAGCTCGTCCGACTTCTCCGTCGAGATAATGGTGACCGGCGAGACGCTGATGCAGGAGGTCGAGACCTACACCGCGGTCGGCGAGGAGCTCGGCTTCCTGTAGCCGAGCCGGCTGCCGGGACGCTCAGCCGCTCCCGGTGAGCTTCTCGCGCAGGGCCTGCAGGGCCTCGTCGGAGGCCAACGTGCCGGCCGAGCGGTCGTCCTCGGTCGTACCCACCGCCGCCGACGAGGAGTAGGACGACTCTCCGGTCGCCTCGTCCTCGGCCCGCTTGGAGTCCTCCACCTGCTTGCGGTGCGCCTCCCACCTGGCGTGGGCCTCGGCGTACTGCCGCTCCCACTCGGCCTGCTGCTTCTCGTACCCGGGGAGCCACTCGTTGGTCTCCGGGTCGAAACCCTCCGGGTAGAGGTAGTTGCCCTGCTCGTCGTAGGAGGCGGCCATCCCGTAGAGGGTCGGGTCGAACTCTTCGACGACCTCGGCGACGCCACCCTCGTTGGCCTGCTTGAGCGACAGCGAGATGCGGCGGCGCTCCAGGTCGATGTCGATGACCTTGACCATCACGTCCCCGCCGACCTGCACGACCTGCTCGGGGATCTCGACGTGCCGCTCGGCGAGCTCGGAGATGTGCACCAGGCCCTCGATGCCGTCCGCGACCCGCACGAACGAGCCGAACGGCACCAGCTTGGTGACCTTGCCCGGGACGATCTGGCCGATCTGGTGGGTGCGGGCGAACAGCTGCCAGGGGTCTTCTATCGTCGACTTCAGCGACAGCGACACGCGCTCGCGGTCCCGGTCGACGTCGAGCACCTCGACGGTGACCTCGTCACCGACGGCAACCACCTCGGACGGGTGGTCGATGTGCTTCCACGACAACTCGGAGACGTGGACGAGGCCGTCCACGCCGCCGAGGTCGACGAAGGCGCCGAAGTTGACGATGGACGAGACCACGCCCTTGCGGATCTGGCCCTTGTCCAGCTGCGACATGAAGGTGGTGCGCACCTCGGACTGGGTCTGCTCGAGCCACGCCCGACGAGAAAGCACGACGTTGTTGCGGTTCTTGTCCAGCTCGATGATCTTCGCCTCGATCTCGCGCCCGACGTACGGCTGCAGGTCGCGGACGCGGCGCATCTCCACCAGCGAGGCTGGGAGGAAGCCGCGGAGCCCGATGTCGAGGATGAGGCCGCCCTTGACGACCTCGATGACGGAGCCGGTGACGACGCCGTCCTCCTCCTTGATGCGCTCGACGTCGCCCCAGGCCCGCTCGTACTGCGCGCGCTTCTTGCTCAGCAGGAGGCGGCCTTCTTTGTCCTCCTTCTGAAGGACGAGGGCCTCGATGTGGTCGCCGAGCGTCACCACCTCGTCCGGGTTGACGTCGTGCTTGATGGACAGCTCGCGGGAGGGGATCACGCCCTCGGTCTTGTAGCCGATGTCGAGGAGGACTTCGTCCCGGTCCACCTTGACCACGACACCGTCGACGATGTCTCCGTCGTTGAAGTACTTGATCGTCTGGTCGACCGCGGCGAGGAAGTCCTCGACCGACCCGATGTCGTTGATCGCTACCTGGGGGGTCGAAGGCGCGGGCGCCTCGATGCTGCTCGTCATGTGGTTGGGGGCTCCGGGAACTGTCTTCGTCGTGTCGTGGCGCGTGCGAGCCCTGGGTTCGTTTGTGCCGGGGACCCGGGGCACGGCCAGTGCGAGGCGCCGGCCGCCCGGTGTGCGACAAGAACGAGCGCGAGCCTGCTCCGTCTGAGACCAGCGCAAGCCCACACGCGCGTCCGAGGGTACGCGAGTGCCGGTTTCAGGGTCAATCGAGCCCTGGCCGCTCCCAGCTCCGCCCGCGCGGCCCACGGTGGCACTAACCTGCGCGGACGTGAGCCTTCTGGACCTCGGCCAGCTGCTCGCCGGCTTCGCCGTGCTGGTCGTCGGCGGCGAGGTGCTCGTCCGCGGCGCGTCCGGGCTGGCCCGGGCGGTGGGGCTCTCACCGCTGGTTGTCGGGCTGACGGTGGTGTCGTTCGCGACGTCCGCTCCGGAGTTGGCGGTCACCCTCAACGCCGCCGCCTCCGGCTCGCCAGGTCTGGCGGTCGGCAACGTCGTGGGTAGCACCATCGCCAACGTCCTCCTCGTGCTCGGCACGTCGGCCCTTCTCACCCCGCTCATGGTGCGGTCCCGGGTGGTCAGGCTGGACGTCCCCGTGATGATCGCCATGTCGGTGGCGTTCCTGCTGCTCGCCCTGGACGGCAGGATCTCGACCCTGGACGGGGCGCTGCTGCTGGGGGCGCTGGTCGTCTACGTCACACGGGCGATCCTGGTGTCACGGCGCCCGCGGGTGCCGACGACCGAGCAGCAGCAAGACGGGCCCGAGGACGACGCCGACCACGCCCCCGCGCCGCGTCCGGTCTGGCTCTACGCCGGGCTCGTCGCCGGCGGCGTGGGGATCCTCGTCCTGGGTGCCACCCTGCTAGTGGGCAGCGCCACCCGGATCGGCACCGCCCTCGGGATCAGCGACCTGGTGATCGGGCTCACCGTCGTCGCGGTGGGAACGTCGCTGCCCGAGCTCGCGACCTCACTCATCGCCGTCCGACGCGGTGAGCGGGACCTGGCCGTGGGCAACATCGTGGGCAGCAACATCTTCAACATCGGTGCCGTCCTCGGGCTGACGGCCGTCCTTTCAGGGGACGGGGTGCCGGTGGCCGAGGCCGCGATCGCCTTCGACCTGCCGGTCATGGTCGCGGTGGCGGTGACGCTATTGCCCGTGGTGTTCACCGGCCTGGCGGTAGCCCGCTGGGAGGGCGTGCTGTTCGTCGGCTACTACCTCGCCTACACGCTCTACCTGCTGCTGGACGCGGCCGAGCACGATGCACTCCCCCGGTTCAGCAACGTCATGCTGGGGTTCGTGATCCCGCTGACGGTGCTGACGCTCGCCCTGCTCAGCCTGGGTGAGTTCCGGCGGCGCGCCACCGCCCGGGCGGTGCGCGGGTGAGCACGACCGGCGGTCGCGTCCCGCTGGACGCCGGACGGTGGACGCACCTGGGGAGGGTGGAGCGAGGAACGCGGGCGGGTGATCCCCGGTACGGCGATCTTCTGCTGTCGGCGGCCGAGCCGGCTCAGCCGGTGAGCCGACGACGGATCGCCACCCCTGAGACGACGAGCGCCGCCACTCCGAGCGCCCACCACTGCCAGGCGGGGGTCGCGGCGTCGCTGGTCGCCGCCATCGTCAGCCGGTAGGACGCGTGGCCGACCGCGCCGGCGGGCGGTCCGTACGGCAGCGCGTCGGCGACGCGGTCATCGGTGGCGGCCAGCCACGCCGCGGCCAGCGACGGCTCCTGCGAGGCTGCCACCACCGCGCGCGCCACCTCCCCGATGCCCTCCCGGGTCAGCACGTCGACCCCTTGCGCGACTCCACCGGCACCACCAGCGGTCAGCCGGGCACCGGCGGCAAGCTCGGACGTCCCGTCGGCGAGAGCGCCGACGCCGGCGTCGGCGGCCGCCGCGCCGTCGGCGAGCTGATCGGCTCCCCCCGCGAGGTCCCCGGCACCGGCGGCCGCCGACCCGACCCCCGCCGCAAGGGTGTCCGCTCCCGACGCCACGAGCGTGCCGGCCTCGGCGGCGGCGACCGCGCCGGACTGCAGGGTCTGCGCCGCGGCCTGCGAGGCGGTGAGGCCCTGCTCCAGCCGGGCGAGTCCCTCGACGAGGCCCGGCGCCGCCGGGTTACCGCTGCGCAGCGCGACGGAGAGCTCGATGGTTGATCCCTCGAGGTAGCCCAGGGCGGCGTCCAGGCCGTGCAGACCGGCGGCGAGCCCCGTGGCCAGCAGCGTCTGGGTCACCCCCAGCGTCGCCGCTTGCGCGCTGGCTGTCGCGGCCGCCTTCGCCCGCCCGCTGACGTCGGCCAGCTGGGCGCACTGCTGCGCGGTGAGCACGGGTGCCGGACCGCACACCTGCGCAGCCAGTGCGTCCGCCGACGTGGCCGCTGCGGTGGCCTCGGCGGTGGCCTGGGTCAGTAGCGCCTTCTGCTCGGTCCCGGTGGCGACCAGCGCGGCCGACACCCGGACGAGCACGTCGGTGACCTGCTCGAGCAGGCGCACGGACTGGACCAGCGTCGGCGGGGGCACGTCCGCCGGCAGGTCGGCGAGGTCGGGCAGGTCCTGCTCGAGCAGGGCAAGCAGGTCCTCGGGAGTCAGGCCAGCAGCAGCGTCGTGCAGCTCGTCCCAGGTCCACGGCAGTGTCCCGGGCGGGGGCCACGGACCGTCCTGCGCGGTGCCCACGGCATCGGCGATCTCGGTCGCCCCCTCGCTCAGCAGCGCGGCGGACGCGGTCGCCCGGGCCAGCCCGTCAGGCCCGGCCAGCAGGGCCAGCCCGTCGGCCAGGTCGCCCAACCCCGCGGAGAGCTCACCGGCACCGTCGGCGAGGGCGTCCGCGCCCGGGACCGCAGCGGCCAGCCCACCGGCGAGGCCATCCGCGCCGGCGGCGAGCGCATCAGCCCCGGCGCTGAGCTCGGCGGTGCCGGCTCGCAGCGGTCCACGCACCTGGTCGTCCAGGACGGCGGCCCCGGACGCGAGCGTGTCGCTGCCCTCGGCCAGCTCTGCTGCACCGTCCGCGAGCAGCCCACCCTGCTCCTCGAGCTCGCTCAGGCCCTCGGCCAGCTCGTCGTTGCCCTCGACAGCGGCGTCGAGGGAGTCGGCGGTGAACCCTGCGACCGGGTCGATGTCGCTGCCGGTCGGCACGACGTCCAGGATCACCTCGGGGGTCGCACCGTCGCTCGTGCGAGCCGTGAGCACCGCGTCGCGCTGGTAGGAGCCCAGCGGTGGCGCCAGCAGCAGCGGGTACCGCAGAACGGTCCGTCCCTCGGCGTCTGTCGCTCGCGCCGCGTCCGGGGCGTCCACCAGATCGAGTGAGGCGGGCAGTCTCACGCTCAGCGTGCCGGAGAAGGGGACGAAGACGGGCAGCTGCTGCGTGCGGGTGGTGCCTTCGGCGTCCCGGTACTCCACGGGGGTGCGTTCGGCGGTGGTGTTGGTGACGGTGTACCGGACGGTGAGCTCGCCGTCGGCCCCGATGACATCGTCGGGTGCCAGCACCTCTCCGTCCAGGCGGTACTCGGCGTGGACCGCGACCGGCAGCGGCCGGCCGAACGTGGCCTCGGTGACAGCGGACGTGGTGCCCGAGCCGCCAAGCTCGACCAGGACGACCCCTTCCCTGGTCTCCGGGGCGCCACGGCGGTCCAGGTAGCGCACGTTGGTGGTGCTCGCCGGGTCCTCCACGACGCGTGGCTCGCCGCCGCGCGCGGTCACCGTGCTCACCAGGCTGGCGTCCTCGGGCAGCCCGTTGGGCGCGAGGTCGGCGAGGACCCGCTCGTCGTTCTCCAGCGCGGGCCCATCAGTGGACACCTCAGGGTCCGAGGACGGGGCGAGCAGGGCCCACGTCCCGGCGGCGACCAGTGACACCGCGGCCAGCACCCCGGCCACGGGGGCGATGCGGCGTCTGCGCGCGGCACGGCTGCGTGGAACGTCCGACTGATCAGGGGTCACCTGCCGACTCACCGCGGGTGACTCACGGCTTCTGACGTCACTGCTTCTGACGTCACTGCGTCGGGCAGTCCGACCTCGACCGGCTGAGGTGGGACGTCCGCGGTGTCCCCTTGCGGTGCCGGTGCGCGAGGGCGGTCGGGTCCGGGACGAGCGAGCGACCCGAGGACGACCGCGACCACGAACGCGCCGGCCGCGGTCGCGGCCACGCCGACGAGGAGTGCGCCGGGGTCGCCGGTGGGGCCGGCAGCACCGGCGGCCACGGCCATGGAGATGCCGCCGAGCAGCAGCCCCGCGGCGTGACGGCGGACCAGGGGCAGCGCGGCGACCACCGCGCAGCCGAGCAGCGCGACCCCGACGAGCAGCCCCACCTGAAGGTCGACCGGTGGGACGAGGCCGCGGGCGACCGCGACGACGAGGGCTGCCACCACGATGCCACCCAGCAGTGCGAGCAGCCGAGCAGCCCGACTGCGTCCTGTGCCGGAGAGTGCTGCTGGCAGCCAGGCGGCCACCCCTCCGGCGACCGCAGCCACCGCGACAGCGACCTCCGGCAGTGCGTCCGGCCCGTCCGCGGCGAGAAGACGGGACCCCACGAACCACGCCATCCCGACGCCGACGGCCGCGGGGAGCGCCCCGACTCCGGGACGCCATGGGTCGCCGACCGGTGGCGTGGGTGGTCGATGGATCGACTTGAGCGACGCCGGGTCACCCTCGACGTTGACTCTCGGCAGCAGCCGGTCCAGCCAGCCGGGCAGCCAGAACGTGCCCTTGGCGGCGAGCACCATGATCGACGGGACGAGGACGCAGCGCACCAGGGACGCGTCGATCGCCACCGCGGTGGCCAGACCGACGCCGAACATCTTCGCGATCGTCTGGTCGGCGAGGATGAACGAGGCGAAGACGCCGACCATGATCAGCGCCGCAGAGGTGATCACCTGACCGGTGTCGGCGAGCGCTCGGCGCACCGCGACCGCGACGTCGCCCGAGCGCTCCCAGTGCTCCCGGAAGGACGTGAGCAGGAAGACCTCGTAGTCCATCGACAGGCCGAACAGCACCGCGAACATCATCATCGGCACGAACGACTCGATCGGCACCGGCCCGTCCAAGCCGATGAGCGCCGCTCCCCAGCCCCACTGGAACACCATGACGACGACGCCGTAGGCGGCGGCGATCGACAGCAGGTTCATCGCGGCGGCCTTGAGCGGGATGACCAGCGACCGGTAGGCGACCATGATCAGCAAGAAGGACAGCGTGACGACCCCGATGACGAACGGGACGAGGCGGTCGGCGACCTTCGCGCTCAGGTCCGCCCGGGCAGCGGTGATCCCGCCGACGGAGGCCTCCATCGCCGCACCCCCGGTCGCGGACGGAAGCAGGTCGCTGCGCAACCGTTCCACCAGCACCTCGGTGGCCGGGTCGGCCGGCCCGGTGGACGGCACGACCTGCCAGACCGCGACGCCTCCGTCGGTGCTGACCACCGGCGCGCTGACCTCGCTGATGCCCGGGTCAGCGGCCATCGCGTCGGTCACGGCGCCAAGGCGCGGGTCGAGTGCGCGTGGGTCGGTCGCCCCGTCCGCCGCAGCGGCATCCACGGCAGCGCCGTCCGGGATCGTGGCCGGGGTGAACAGCTGGGCGGTGACCACCAGCGCGCCGTTGCGTCCTGGGCCGAAGCCGTCCTGGATGAGCACGGTGGACCGGTAGGCCGGGCTCTGCTCGGGGAACGCGGTGCCGTCGTTCTGCCCGAACTCCATCGACAGCATCGGAGCTGCCAGGGCCAGCAGCGCAGCGGTCGCGGCGATGGCCGAGACCCAGGGCCGCGCGGTGACGGCGTTGGCGATGCGCGCCCAGGCACCACGGTCGAGGTCGGCGTCGGTGAACGTCTCCAGGCTGCGACGCCGGGGCAGCACCCGCGTCCCCATGATCCCGAACAAGGCGGGGACGAGGGTGAGGGCGGCAGCGACCGCGATCGCGACGATGACCGCGGCAGCGAAGCCGAGCCACGCCAGGAACGAGATCCCGGTGAGCACCAGCCCGGACACGGCGGCGATGAGGGTGCCGCCAGCGAAGACCATGCCGGCCCCGGCGGTGCCGGCAGTCCGGCTGGTCGACTCAGGCACGTCGAACCCGCGCTGCAGCAGCACGCGATGCTTGACGACCAGGAACAGCGCGTAGTCGATGCCCACCCCCAAGCCGAGCATCGTGCCCAGGATGGTCGCCTCGTCCGGGATGAACGTCACCCGCTCGAGCAGCCCGACGATGGCCAGCCCCGAGCCGACGGCGGCGATAGCGGTGACGAACGGGATGAGCACCGGCCAGCCCCGACGCAGCGTCACGAACAGCACGACGACGGCGATGGCCAGCCCGATCGCCTCGCTGCGCAGCGTGTCGGTCTGGGAGATGATGTTGCCCAGGTAGCCACCGAGCGCCACCTCGGCGTCCGTCCCCGCCGCGGCCGCGGCGGCGTCCTGGATCTGCTGCGCGGTGACGCTCGCTCCGGCGAGCCGCTCGTCCACCGTGATGAGCACGAGCGCGGTGGTGCCGTCGGGCGAGAGCAGGTCCGGGTCGTCGGTGGGCGTGGACACCCGGTTCACATCGGAGACGTCGGCGACCGCGTCAGCAACCCGGGCAATGACGGCCTCGCCGGTGGCGTCGGTCAGGCCCTGCTCGCGGTGCACGACCAAGGGCGCCGGTTGTGCGGCCGACCCGGGGAAGGCCCGGTTCAGCAGCGTCTGCGCCTGAGCGCTGCCGGTGCCCTCGAGGACGAACGCCTCCTGCGCGGGCGGGGGGAGTTGGCGGTCGAGCAGGTTCACCGCGCCGAGGAACACCACCCAGAGCAGGACGACGAGCCAGCCCCGCTGCACGCACCAGCGCGCCAGGAAGTAGAGCCCTCGGGTGAGGTTCACCGTGTCCCCTCACGGGCGACTCGGTCTGGGTGGTCGCCCGTTGATCAGGGTATGCCGGGGGTCCGACAGGCAGCGTGCTCGGACGCCGCCCCTGACGCGATCAGGGTCCGGACGCTCCTCAGGCCGACTTCCGCCTCGCTGCCATCAGACCGGCCCCGACCGCCGCACCGCCACCGATCGCAAGACCGGCGATCAACCGGCCGGCGTTCTGGGACGTACTGCCGCTGGCCCCGTTGATGTCGTAGGAGTAGGCGGCGAACCGCAGGGCGTCCTCGGGTGCCCCGTAGGGCAGACCGCCGTCGGCGGTGCGCTCGGCCCCCGCCTCCAGGGTGGCGACGCGACCAGCGAAGTCCTGCGCGGTCTCCTCCCCAGCCTTGACGAGCTGAGAGGTGCCCTCCTTCGACAGCCGAGTGGCGCCCTCCGGCAGGGCAGGCGCTGCCTCGGCAGCGTCCCCCAGGCCCGAGGCCAGCTGCACGGACCCGTCTGCGGCGTTACCAAGACCGTCGGCAAGCTGCCCGGCGCCTGCGGCGAGCTGTCCGCCGCCGTCGGCCAGCACGTTCACCCCGTCACTGAGCGGACTCACCTTCGACCGCAGCTCAGACAGCCCGTCAGAGAGCTGCGTGGCACCTGCGGCGAGCCCGGCCACTCCACTACTGAGCGGTGCCGCGCTGGCCTGGAGCTTCTCGAGCCCGGCCCGCAGAGTCGTCGCACCGGCGACGAGTTTGTTCACGCCGGCCTCGATAGCAGGGAGCTGGGCGTTGAGCTGCTTGAGCCCCTCGAGCAGACCCGGAGGGTTGGTCCGGTCGACACCGTCGCTGAGAGCTCCGATCGTGGCCCGGATCCCGGGCGGGTTGTTGGTGATCGGTGCGGCGTAGCCGCCGTACAACTTCGCGGCTGTGTCTGCTGCCAGCTTGATACTTGGCTCTTGAGAAGTGATCTGGTCGACCACACCGGAGACCGTCTGCTGACAAGCTGAGGGGCCGCAGTCATCAGTCTGCGCGATCCCTGCTACGGCTGTCTTCAGGGCGGCGACTGTGGCGGGCAGGGTGGATAGCCCATCCGAGAGAGCCTTCAGGCCCGCGCCGAACCCGTTGGGCAACGGGGCGTCCAGGCCGGCCTCGAGAGCGTTGAGTCCACCGGACAGCTGCTGGGCACCGGCGAGGAGGCTCGCCACGCCGGCCTTGAGCGCGGGGATCTGCGACTGGAGCTGCAGCAACCCCGCTTCCAGTTGCTTCGCACCGTCGACGAGCTGGGCAACGCCGGCGTTGAGTGCGGGCAGGCTCCCCTGAAGCTGCTGGAGCCCGGCCTCCAGCCGGTTACCACCCTGGTCCAGCTGGATGACACCGGCGATCAGCGCCGGAACCTGAGACTGCAGCTCGTTCAGCCCGTCCGACAGCTGCCCCGCGCCGTCCGCCAGCTCGTTCGCACCAGGTGCAGCGTCGTTGACCAAGCCCGCGGACAGCACACCTGAGCCGTCGCGCAGCAGGATGAGGCCCTCGACCAGGTCGCTGGCACCGTCGGCGAGCTTGAGCACGTTGGCGTCGATCTCGGTGGCACCCGCCGCCAGCTCGCGGCCGGTCTCCGCACCGCCCTCGAACGACTCCTTGGCACCGGAGACGGTCGGGTTCGCGTCCACGACGACCGGCACGATGGTCAGGTTCGCCTCCGGGATGACGGCGTTCTCCACATGAGCGGTGTAGGAGACCTCGGCGACGGGTTCTCCGAGCGGGGGGATCAGGGTGACGCTGAACGACAGCTTGGTCCCCCCGCGTCCGTCACCGGCGATCACCGCCCCGGACTCGGACTTCACGTCGGTGTAGTTCGACGGCAGCGTCATGGTGAGCGATCCCGCCATCGGGTCGGACACCTTCTCCTCGACGGTATCGGTCTCGCCCTGGGCGTTGGTGTACTCGATCTCCTCGGTCTCCCCGGTCATGTTCTCGACCCGGTAGGTGACCTCGAGCTCTCCGGTCTTGCCGACGACGTCCGCGGGCGCGAGCTCCTCGCCGTCGAGGGTGTGGGTGATCGCGACCGTCACGGGCAGGTCGAGGTCGAAGTCGCTGAGCGTGCGGCGGCGCACCTGGCTGTTCACCGAGGTCTCCTCGACGATCGCGCCGTCCTCGACAGTGAAGCCACCGAACCCGTCGAGGTTGCGCAGCCCCGAAGTCGACACCGGATTCCTGTAGGACACCTCTCCACTGCCTTGGATGGCGATCTGGTCGAACACCCTGGCCACCTGCAGGCCACCGGTGGCGTCCAGAGTGACGTTGACGGTCTCCGTGTTCGTCAGCACCGGCTCCTCCTGAGCCAGCGCCGCCGTCACCGGGACCACGAGGACGAGGGCGAAGACCCCCGCGCCTGCCATCAGCGACCGGAAGACTCGTCCCATCTCAGTTCCCCCCCTGACTCGTCATGACCTCGTCCAACGACACCGTCTCCTCTGGTTCGGGCTCCGGTGGGCTCGTCGTCGATGCACGCTTGCGTCGCCCACCTCCTGCCTCAGCCTCCGTGTCGGCGAAGAAGACCGTGGCGGCGAAGCCGACGGCGGCCATCGCCAGCATCGAGGTCAGCGCGACCGGCACGGTGTCGAGGAACGAGCCAGGGGAGTCGGTGAACGCCTCCTCGTAGGCGCCGGCGAGGGCCCCGACCCCGAGCAGGGCCGGCCAGAGGGGCACCCGTCCGAATGTCAGCAGGATCAGACCGAGGGCGATCAGCACGACGAGTGCAGCCGCGAGGGCGCGTCCCGTGGTCGAGTCGGGCAGCACGGCTGCGCGTAGCGCGTACCCGATGGCCACCGCGAGGACGCCGAGAAGGAACCCGAGCACGCGGGCGACGGGCGACCGGTCCGGCACCAGGCCGAGAACACCACCCGCCCCGACTCCGACGAGGAGGTAGGCGTCGAGGTCCCACCCCAGCCCATCACCGATCAGAAGCGCAACCGCCGCCGCCACGGCGAGCACCACACCTGCTGTCACTGTCCGGACCACCGCTGACCTCCCCAGGACTCCGCCCACGTAACCTACTCGTAACGTGGTGCCGCTGAACAATAGGGGCGGAACGTCGCGGATCGCCACCACCCGCTGACCTTCAGACCGGCGGGTGTCAGTGAGCGGCGTCGTCCCAGGAGTGGCCCACACCCACGGACACGTCCAGCGGGGCGGTCAGGTCGGCAGCGGCGCCCATCTCGCGCCGCAGCAGGGCCTCGAGCGACTCCCGCTCCCCAGGGGCCACCTCCAGGACGAGCTCGTCGTGCACCTGGAGAAGCATCCGGGACGACAGCCCCTCGTCGCGCAGTGCCCGGTCCACCCGCAGCATGGCGACCTTGACGATGTCGGCCGCCGAGCCCTGGATCGGGGCGTTGAGCGCCATCCGCTCAGCCATCTCGCGGCGGTTGCGGTTGTCGCTGGTCAGGTCAGGAAGATAGCGGCGCCGTCCCATGATCGTCTGCGTGTAGCCGGTCTGCCGGGCTTGCTCCACGACCGAGCGCAGGTAGTCCCGGACCCCGCCGAAGATGCCGAAGTACTCCTCCATCAGCGCCTGCGCCTCACCGACCTCGATGGTCAGCTGCCTGGACAGCCCGAACGCGGACAGCCCGTAGGCCAGGCCGTAGTTCATCGCCTTGATCCTGGCTCGCTGCTCGTGGGTGACCTCGTCCTCGGCCACCCCGAACACCCGGGACGCGGTCGCGGCGTGGAAGTCCGCACCTGAGGCGAACGCCTCGACCAGCGCGGAGTCCCCGGACAGGTGAGCCATGATCCGCATCTCGATCTGGCTGTAGTCCGCGGTCATCAGCGACTCGTAGCCGGCACCCACGACGAACGCGGCGCGGATCCGGCGGCCCTCCTCGGTGCGCACCGGGATGTTCTGCAGGTTCGGGTCCGTGGACGACAGCCGCCCGGTCGCGGCGATCATCTGGTTGAACGTGGTGCGGATCCGCTCGTCCGGGTCGACGCACTTGAGCAGGCCCTCGACGGTGGTGCGCAGCCGGGTGGCGTCGCGGTGGCGCAGCAGGGCCGCGAGGAACGGGTGCTCGGTCTTGACGTACAGGTCGGCCAGCGCGTCCGCATCGGTGGTGTAGCCGGTCTTGGTCCGCTTGGTCTTGGGCATCGCGAGCTCGTCGAACAGCACCACCTGAAGCTGCTTCGGGGAGCCGAGGTTCACCTCGTGCCCGATGGCGTCGTAGGAGTCTTGCGCAGCCTGGGCGACCTGGTCGGCGAAGCCGGCCTCCAGCTCGGCCAGGTAGCCGGTGTCCACGGCGATGCCGGCGCGCTCCATCCGGGCCAGCACGTCCACCAGCGGCAGCTCGACCTCGTCCAGCAGCCGTGCCCCGCCGCGGCGGGCCAGCTCGGCGTCCAGCGCGTCGGCCAGGTCGAGCACCGCCCGCGCCTTGACCACCTCCTCCTCGCGCTGGGTCTGCTCGTCCCCACCGTCCAGAGACAGCTGGGTCTCGGCACGGACAGGTCCGGTGTCGGTGCGCAGGTCGTGCGAGGTGAACCGGATGACCAGGTCGGACAGGTCGTAGGAGCGCTGGCCGGGCGCCACGAGGAACGCCGACAGAGCGGTGTCGGCGTCCAGACCAGCGGTCGGCAGCCCGGACGCGGCGAGGGCGTGCAGCGGCCCCTTCGCGTCGTGGAGCACCTTGGGGCGCTGCGGGTCGGCGAGCCAGCCGGCCAGCGCCGTGTGGTCGTCGGGAGCCAGCAAGGCCGGGTCGAGCGCGGTGCCGGCGGCGTCGGCGGACGCGAGCGCGACCAGCTCGACGTCACCCGACCCGCGCGCCCACCGTCCGCGCACCGACACCCCGGTACGGCTCCCCGGCCCGGCGTGCGCGTCCAGCCACCCGTCGAGCGCGCCGGCGGCGACGTCTTGCACCTCGACCTCGAAACCGGAGTCCGCCTCCGGCTCGGGGGCCTCGAGGGTCTGGTAGAGGCGGTCCCGCAGCACCCGGAACTGCAGGGTGTCGAACAGCCGGTGCACCTCGTCCCGGTCCCACGACTGAGCGGACAGGTCTGCCGGTGCCAGCTCGAGCGGCACGTCGCGCACCAGCGCGGTCAGCCTGCGGTTGGTCATCACCTGCCCGAGGTGCTCCCGTAGCGCGTCGCCGGCCTTGCCCTTGACCTCGTCGACCCGGGCCACCAGCGCTTCGAGCGACCCGAACTCCGCGACCCACTTGGCGGCCGTCTTCTCCCCCACACCCGGGATGTTGGGCAGGTTGTCCGACGGGTCGCCGCGGATCGCGGCGAAGTCCGGGTACTGCTCGGGGCTGAGCCCGTAGCGCTCCTGCACCGCCTCGGGTGTCATGCGCGACAGGTCCGACACCCCGCGCTTGGGGTAGAGCACGGTCAGGTGGTCACCGATGAGCTGGAAGGCGTCGCGGTCGCCGGTGCAGACGAGCACGTCGTAGCCGTCCTGGACCGCCTGCGATGCCACCGTCGCGATCACGTCGTCCGCCTCGAAGCCGGGTGCCTCGAGGACGGGGATGTTGAGTGCGTCGAGAACCTCCTTGACCAGGCTGACCTGGCCACGGAAGTCCTCAGGGGTGGTGGCTCGGTTGGCCTTGTACTCGGGGAACTGCTGGGAGCGGAACGTCTCGCGCGAGACGTCGAAGGCGACCGCGACGTGGGTGGGCTGCTCGTCGCGCAGCACGTTGATGAGCATCGCGGTGAACCCGTACACGGCGTTGGTGGGCTGCCCGGTGGTCGTGGAGAAGTTCTCCACCGGCAGCGCGTAGAACGCCCGGTAGGCCAGGGAGTGCCCGTCCAGCAGCAGCAGGCGCGGCCGCTGCGCGGTCGTCACGCCCGCGGCCGGCGCATCGGGCGAGGCCACGATCGGTCACCCTAGCCGCGAGGACCCGCGGACCTGCAGGCCCGACGCCGACCGGGCCCCCTAGGGTGAGGGTCCATGACCGAGCCGGACGTGAGCGGCAGGCCGGACGTGAGCGGCAGGCCGGACGTGACCACCGAGCAGGTCATCGCCCACCTCCCCCCGTCGGTGCTGGACCAGCGCATGGGCATCGAGATCGTGGAGGCCACCCGCGACCGGGTGGTCGCCCGCATGCCGGTCGAGGGCAACACGCAGCCGCTCGGGCTGCTGCACGGCGGCGCGTCATGCGTGCTGGCCGAGAGCGCCGGCTCGATCGCCGCGACCATCCACGGCGCTCCTACCCACTACGCGGTGGGGGTGGAGATCAACTGCAGCCACCACCGCGGTGTGCGGGAGGGGTTCGTCACCGCGACGGCCACCCCCATCCGGGCCGGACGGCAGGTGGCCACCTACCACATCGAGATCGTGGACGACGCCGGGAGATCCATCGCGACGGCTCGGCTGACCTGCCTGCTGCAGCCGGTGGAGACCGACGAGACGGCCATCCGGGCGGTCGGTCGCGCGTCGTCCGGGAGCACCCAGAGCGCGAGGTGATCACAACACGGGCGCGGCGCGCGGCCGGGCCCATGCGGAGGACTATGCTCCCCGCCGAATGCAGGACAACTCCGGCGGAAGAAGGTCACACCCGGTGCGACTTCCGACCTTGACGCTCCGCACCCTTCCGCTGGTGCTCCTGCTGGCTATCCTCGGCCTGCTCGCGGCCGCCGTGCCGGCAACGGCCCAGGAGGGCGGCGAGAGCGTCCGTGGGTCCCTGCGCTACGAGGGCGAGCCCGTCGCCGGAGTGACCATCTCTGTGACGACGGAGGGCGGAGAGGACGTCGGCTCGACGGAGTCCGGTGACGACGGCGCCTGGCAGGTGCCGGTGCCTGAACCCGGGGTCTACGTCGTCACCCTCGACCCCGAGACCCTGCCGGACGACGTGCCCGGTGTGCAGAACGAGTCCGTGACCACCGACGTCAGCAACACACAGGCCAAGTCCGTGCTGTTCCGCCTCGGCGAGCCCACCGAGGGCGGCGGGACGACGACCACCGGCGGCGGGGGCACCACGCTGGACAGCGTCGCTCAGCTTACCGTGGAGGGCCTGCGCTTCGGACTCGTGCTGGCCCTTGCCGCGCTGGGCCTGTCCATGATCTTCGGGACGACCGGGCTGACGAACTTCGCGCACGGCGAGATGATCTCCCTCGGGGCGATCGCGGCCTGGTACCTCAACGAAGCCGGTCTGCCGTTCGTCGCGGCCGCGGTCATCGCCGTCGTGGTCATGGTCGCCTTCGGCTGGGGTCAAGACGCTGTCCTGTGGCGACCGTTGCGGCGTCGCAGGACAGGACTCATCGCCATGATGATCGTCTCGATCGGTCTGGCGATCTTCCTGCGCTACTTCTACCTGTACGTCTTCGGCGGTGAGCGACGCTCCTACCGCGAGTACGCGATCCAGGCCGGGATCGAGCTCGGTCCGGTCACACTCGCACCTCGCGACATGTTCAGCATGGGTGTGGCCGTGCTGGTGCTCGGTTTCGTCGTCTGGGCCCTCGCCAGCACCAGGGTCGGGAAGGCCACCCGGGCAGTCTCGGACAACCCAGCGCTGGCCAGCGCGTCCGGTATCGACGTCGACCTGGTGATCCGGGTGGTCTGGATGGGCGGGGCCGCCCTGGCGGGCCTGTCCGGGATCCTGCAGGGCCTGTCCCAGCAGGTCGACTACCAGCTGGGGTTCCGGACGCTGCTGCTGGTCTTCGCTGCGGTCATCCTCGGCGGTCTGGGGACCATCGCCGGGTCGATCGTCGGCTCGATCGTCGTCGGGCTGTTCATCCAGCTGTCGACTCTGGTGATCCCCATCGAGCTGCAGACCGCCGGGGTGCTCGCGCTGCTGATCGTGGTGCTGCTCATTCGGCCCCAGGGCATCCTGGGGCGTCCGGAACGCGTCGGCTGAGGGGGGTCGGATGGACTGGGGACTCATCTTCAGCAACGCCCTCGAGGCGGCCATCGGCGCCGACATGGTCATCTACTGCCTTGCTGCGATCGGCCTGAACGTGCAGTTCGGCTACGCCGGCCTGCTCAACTTCGGGCAGGCCGCCTTCGTCGCCGTAGCCGGCTACGGCCTGGCGACCATGGTCGCCACCTTCGGCGCGCCGTTCTGGGTGGGCCTCACCGTCGGACTGGTCGCCGTCGTCATCCTGGCGTTGCTGCTGGGAATCCCCACCCTTCGACTGCGGGCCGACTACCTCGCGATCGTGACCCTGGCCGCCGCCGAGATCGTCCGACTGACGTTCCGGTCGGTGACGCTTCGTGACACGTTCGGCGGCTCCGACGGCCTGCAGGACTTCGCCGAGGGCTTCTACCGGCTGAACCCGTACGCCGACGGGATCGACCTCGGCCCTATCTCGTTCAGCGCTCGCCAGAGCTGGGCCCTCACCGTCGGGTGGGTGCTCATCATCCTCGCCAGCCTGCTGGTGTGGATGCTCATGCGCAGCCCGTGGGGGCGCGTGCTCAAGGGCATTCGCGAGGACGAGGACGCCGTGCGGAGCCTCGGCAAGAACGTCTACAGCTACAAGCTGCAGGCCCTGCTCGTCGGCGGTCTGATCGGAGCCCTGGCCGGGTTCGTCTACGCGCTGGCCCAGGCCGCCGTGCAGCCGGACTACACCGGCGCGGACTTCACGTTCTTCGCCTACACCATCCTCATCCTCGGCGGTGCAGCACGGGTGCTCGGCCCCATCCTGGGGGCCGCGATCTTCTGGGGGCTGCTATCCCTGTCCGACGGTGTGCTGCGCGGAGCCCAGACCAGCCTGGACATCCCGTCCTGGCTGCTCGGCCCGACCGACGCGGGGGCCGTTCGGTTCATGATCGTCGGCCTTGCGCTCATGCTGTTGATGATCTTCCGACCTCAGGGAATCCTGGGTGACCGGAAGGAGCTCGCACTCGATGCCCGCTGACACGCCGCCCGCCGTCCCGGGCACGCCCCTGAAGGACGCCGCCCTGGCAGCACTCGCGTCCGTCCCGCGCGAGCCAGGCGCCGCCAAGCCCGACCCGATCCTGGTCGCCGACGGGGTCCGGCGGCAGTTCGGAGGCCTGGTCGCGGTGGACGTCGACCGCGTCGAGGTGCAGCGCGGCTCGATCACCGCACTCATCGGGCCCAACGGTGCCGGCAAGACGACCTTCTTCAACCTCTTGACCGGGTTCGACCGTCCCAGCCAGGGCGACTGGACCTTCAACGGCTCGTCGCTGAAGTCGGTGCGGGCCCACCGCGTGGCGCATCTCGGGATGGTGCGCACGTTCCAGCTGACCAAGGCCCTCTCGCGGCTCACCGTCCTGGAGAACATGCGGCTCGGCGCGACCGGGCAGGCCGGGGAGAGCGCCATCAAGGCTATCTTCCCGTTCCTGTGGCGGTCGCAGGAGAAGGAGATCACCAGACGAGCCGACGAGTTGCTGGCCCGCTTCAAGCTGGACACCAAGCGTGAGGACTACGCCGGCAGTCTCTCCGGGGGACAGCGAAAGCTGCTGGAGATGGCTCGCGCGCTCATGGTCGAGCCCGAGATGGTGATGCTGGACGAGCCGATGGCCGGCGTGAACCCAGCGCTCAAGCAGTCGCTGCTCGGGCACGTCAGGGATCTCCGCGAGCAGGGCATGACCGTGCTGTTCGTCGAGCACGACATGGACATGGTGCGTGACGTGGCTGACTGGGTGGTCGTGATGGCCCAGGGAGCGATCATCGCCGAAGGACCGCCGCTGGACGTGATGGCCGACGTCCGGGTCATCGACGCCTACCTCGGTGCTCACCACGACACCGACCTGTCGGCGATGGACGTCCACGAGATCGACCGTGAGGCCGCCGAAGAACTGCACACCCACCCGCCCGAGGAGCACCAGACATGACCACGGCCAGCGGTGGACCAGGTGCGACCGACCACGCCAGCCACCGGGCCGCCGCGGAGGGAGCGCTCGTGCGCGTCGACGACGTCGTCGCCGGGTACCTCCCGGGCATCAACATCCTCAACAACTGCGACCTGTACTGCCAACGCGGCGAGATCATCGGCATTATCGGTCCAAACGGCGCCGGCAAGTCGACGCTGGTGAAGGCCATCTTCGGTCTGGTGAACGTGCACTCCGGCACTGTCACCCTGGGTGGCGAGGACATCACCAACGCCAAGCCGAACGCACTGGTGAGCAAGGGTGTCGGGTACGTCCCACAGACCAACAACGTCTTCCCCAGCCTGACGATCGAGGAGAACCTCCAGATGGGGGTCTACCAGGCCCCCAAGATGTTCGCCGACCGGTTCGCCTTCGTGACGGAGCTGTTCCCGGTGCTGGGCGACAGACGCAAGCAGCGCGCCGGGTCGCTGTCCGGCGGGGAGCGGCAGATGGTCGCCATGGGTCGAGCCCTCATGATGAACCCGTCGGTCATCCTGCTGGACGAGCCGTCTGCCGGCCTCTCACCGGTGCTTCAGGACGAGGTGTTCATCCGCACCCGGGAGATCAACGACGCCGGGGTCTCGGTCATCATGGTGGAGCAGAACGCCCGCCGGTGCCTGCAGATCTGCGACCGCGGCTACGTCCTGGACCAGGGACGCAACGCCTACACGGGGGCCGGACGCGAGCTGCTTCGAGACCCCAAGGTCATCCAGCTCTATCTCGGGACGCTCGCCAAGGCCTGAGCCCTCCCAGCTGCCGCGGTCGCGACAGCGTCGGGCGTCGTCGCGCCGGGGCACCTGCACGGGCTCCAGGCCCCTCACATGGTGAGCGTCGACTTCACACGGTGTCGGCACCATGCAAACCCCACGCAAACGTGCCAAACGTGATCAGCGGGTGCCCGTCGGACCCGCGACGCGGGGCCCGCCCGGGTGAGGACGGGCCCCGCGAAGGGCGGCACCGGCGAGGGTCAGAGGCTGCCCTCGACGAAGTCCAGCGACGAGTAGTTGTTGGTGTCGTCGTACTCGTAGATGCCGATGAAGGCAGCGGTCGGGTCACCGTTCTCGGCGAACTCGATCGGACCTGATCTGCCGTCGTAGTCGATGTCCTCGCCGTCGGCGATGAGGTCCCTGCACTCGGCGAAGGTCGTGCACGTCGTGCCCTCCGTCGACACCGCCTGCATCTGCGACGCGATCGACTCGCCGGCGTCGTCGCCGGCGGCCTCCGCGGCCAGTGCCACCAGGATGGTCGCGTCGTACGACTCCGCTGCGTAGGCGAAGACGGTCAGCTCCTCACCGTAGGCCTCCGACAGCTGTGCCCTGAACTCGTCGTCGGTGTCGGCACCGGGCAGCGTGCCGCGGACGCCGGTCAGCGTGCCGGAGGCGAAGTCGGCGCTGTAGTCGGCGAGGTTGCCGTCGACGAAGTAGTACGGGACGTTGGCCGGGCCGAAGTTGCGCGACACGGCCTGCGGCATGATCGTCTTGGTCTCATCGAAGGCGATGAGGATCACCGCGTCGGGGTTGGTGCTCTTCGCCGAGTCCAGGATGGCCGAGAAGTCGGTCGACTTCGGGTCGTAGAACTCGCTGAACACCACCGTGCCGCCACCGTCCTCGATGGCCTTGGTGGCCTCCTCGGCCAGGGTCTCCCCGTAGGCGTCCTGGAGGGCGAGGATGGCGACGTTGCCGTAGCCGTCGTTGAGCACCTGGTCGCCGAGCACCCGGCCCTGCAGGACGTCCGACGGAGCGGTGCGCCAGAACAGACCGCCGTCGTCGTAGTCGCTGAGCGCGGTCGAGGTGTTCGCCGGCGACACCTGGATGACCCCGGCGCCGGTGATCTTGTCGATGACCGACAGGGTCACCGACGACGACGCGGCACCGATGATGGCGTCCACGTCCTGGCTGAGCAGGGTGTCGACGGACTGCTGGGCAATGTTGGTCGAGGTGTCCCCGGAGTCGCTGTCGATCTGGACGACGTCTTGTCCCAGCACGCCGCCGGCCTCGTTGATCTCCGCGACGGCGAGGTTGACGCCGGCGAACTCCGGTGGGCCGAGGAAGGCCAGCGACCCGGTCTCGGGGAGCAGGGTGCCGACGGTCAGCGTGCCGTCACCGGTGGCGGTCCCACCGGCAGCCTCCTGCGTGGCCTCCTCGGTGGCCTCCGGCTCAGCGGTGTCCTCCTCGTCTCCGCCACCGCAAGCGGCGAGAACGAGCGCCAGGGATCCGCCGATGGCCAGGGAGCGCCACAGGTTGGAGCTGCGAGCCATGCTTTCTCCTTTTGTCTTGATTGCCCCGGTGGGCAACAATGGTTCAGCGGACACTAGCCTCCCGCTCTGCACAACTCACAATCGAACGCAGCCTTATGCCGCAGTTGTGACACGTTCGTAACGCAGCGGACACATGCGGCGAACAGACGACAGCGTCCGCCCTGGATGGTGTGACCGACGTCACGCGCCGGGGACAACCCACACGCCTTCGCGCAGCGACACGACCGAAGGCAGCAGTCCCAGCCGCGCGCCGTACTCGTCGAAGCGAATCAGACCGGTCAGGCCGCTCCACTCCGCTCCAGCCACTTCCGCGCGGCACGCCGACCGGGACGGGCTGCCGCCGCGGGCTGGGTCGGGCAGGCATCGGCCCAACGCGTCGACCAGGAGACGCGCACCGTCATACGCAGCGGGCCCGGCCGGTACGACCGCTTCTGGCCGTCCTCCCGTCTGCAGTGCCGCCGCCAGCTCGTCTCCCCCGCGGCCCGGGTCCAACCCGGGCTCGGGAGCGATGGCACCCTCCAGCGCCGCAGCGGCGGTCGGGGGCACGTCCACCGGCTTGGTCATCAGCGCCATCACGGTGCCGGCCGGTCTGGCGGCTGCGACGGCAGCGGCCAGGTCCGGCGGTGCGTCGACGACCACGGCGCCGGACTCCCCGAGTCCGGCGAAAGCTGCCACGACGGGCTCGGATGCGGGGTTGCCGTCCCACGCGAGCGTGGTGACGGCGGTGACCCCGCGGTTCTCCAGGGCGCGGACGAGATCCCCGGCGCGCGTCTGGGACGGCGACGACCCGTCGGTCACGACGACCACCGCGGTGACGCCCGCGGCGCGGACGAGGTGCCCAGCCAGCGCGGCCTGCTCGGGAGCCGGGTCGACCGCCACCGTCACGTACCCAGACCAAGGCCGCAGCGGGGCCTTCGGGTCGGCACCCCGGACGTGGCGAGGATCGGCGTCGGCGGGGGACAGCACCGTCAGCCCCGCCTCGTCCAGGGTGGGGACCACCTGGCGGATGTCCTCTGCGGCGAACCCGGTGACCACGGCCACCATGGTGTCGTCGTCGGCGATGTCGGCCAGGGAGGACTCCAGGTCGGCCCCGGCGAGGTCGAGCGGCACCGTGGCGATCTCCCAACCGGGGACGCCCCCGCTGTCGTCCACCGCCTGCTCCACCGCGTTGAGCACACCGGCTCCCTGCCGGGTCTGTCCGCCGCTGAGCGGCGCCAGCACGCCGATGGTGACCCTCGGAGTCACCGGCTGGCCGTCTGGGCGCACCCTGTCCAGCACGGTGTCGGCCGCCCCGCAGCCTGTCGTCGACAGCCCGCCCACCAGCAGCAGGACGAGCAGCCAGCGACGCACATGGACCTCCGGAGGGAATCGACCTCACGCTAGGCGGCGCTGCTGGCGAATCGGCGGCGACAGGCCGCGCAGGGTCAGACCAGCCGTCGAGCGGCAGCCCAGCGGGTGAGCTCGTTGCGGTTGGACAGCTGGAGCTTGCGCAGCACGTTCGACACGTGCGTCTCGATGGTCTTCACCGACAGCACGAGCTCGCGGGCCACCTCCCGGTAGGTGTAGCCGCGGGCGATCAGCCGCAGCACCTCGCGCTCCCGCGGGCTGAGCCGGTCCAGGTCGGGGTCTCCGCTGGTGGGCATCGCCCCAGGGTCGCCGGCGAAGGCGTCCAGGACGAAGCCGGCCAGCCGTGGCGAGAAGACCGCGTCACCGCTGGCCACCCGGGTGATCGCCTCGACCAGCTCGGCGCCCGTCACGGTCTTGGTGACGTAGCCTCGCGCACCGGCGCGGATGACGCCCACCACGTCCTCGGCGGCGTCGGAGACCGACAGCGCCAGGAACTTCACCTCCGGCTGCGCCGAGTGCACCTGACGCAGCACCTCCACGCCTCCCCCGCCGGGCAGGTGCACGTCGAGCAGCACCACGTCCGGCGGACGCCGCTGGATGACCTCGACGGCCGAGGCGACGTCGGCGGCCTCCCCGATGACGTCGACCGCGCCCGCCAGCTCGGCCTTGACCCCGCTGCGGAACACCGCGTGGTCGTCGACCACCACGACGGACGCGCGCACCGGGGCGGTCGCCGCCTCGGCACCCGGCATGCTCATGGGCGGTCCAGCCGGGCCGACAGGTGCACCTCGGTCCCCGTTCCCGGCGTGCTCGTCACGCTCGCCGTCCCGCCGTGACGCTCCACGCGCTCGACAATAGAGCCGCGCACACCCATCCGGTCGACCCCCACCGCGGCCAGGTCGAACCCGACCCCGCGGTCGCGGACGAAGACGTCCATCGTCGCGTCGGCGATCTCGGCGTAGACGTCGATCCGGTTCGCCGCGGAGTGCTTGGCCGCGTTGGTGACGGCCTCCCGGACGGCGGCCACGACAGCCTCGACGGTGCCCCCCGGGGTGAGCTCGGCGTCACCAACCACGACGACCTCGACGGGTGTGCCGAAGGCGTCCTCGACGTCGGCGGCCACAGCGGCCAGCGCCGCCCGCACCTGGTTCGGTGCCGGGTCGGGCTCGTCGTAGAGCCAGCGTCGCAGGTCCCGCTCCTGCGAGCGCGCCATCCGTGCCACCGCCTCCGGGTCGTCGGCCTGGCGTTGGATGACGGCGAGGGTCTGCAGCACCGAGTCGTGCAGGTGGGCGGCCATGTCGGCCCGCTCCTGGGAGCGGACCCGCTCGGCGCGCTCGAGCTGCAGGTCACGGACCAGGCGCACCAGCCAGGGCCCGGCGACGATGGCTGCGCCGGCGAGGATGACCAGCACCGCCACCAGAGCGTCCAGCAGCTCGGACAGCTCGCCGCGACCTGCCAGGAACAGCACGAGCCCGAGCGCCACCAGCGCCACCCCGGCCACGACGCGGGCGATGATCGCTGCGCGGGACGCCTCGCGGGACTCGGCCTGCCGCCAGACGATCCCGGCTCCGACGGTGACGACAGCCAGCGGCCACACCGCCCCGCCGGGGGTGTCCACCAGCCGGTCCACCAGCATGACCATGCCGATCCCGATCAGCGCCAGCGCCACCAGCAGGCCGGGCTGAGGTCGGCCCAGTGCGGACGCCTCGGCGGTCGAGCGCCTGTTCTGCCGCGACGCGGCCTCCAGGCCCGGGGGACGAGGCGGGTCGGGGACGCCTGCGGGTGTGGTGATCCACAGCCCCGCGTACAGGAAGACACCGAGACCGCCCAGCAGCGAGAGCAGCGCGAACGCCACCCGGACCGTGCTGACCGAGACCTGCAGGTGCTCGCTCAGGCCCGCCGCCACGCCCGCGAGCACCCGCCCCTGGTACGGGCGGCGCATCCGGGGAGGCGCGAGCGGCTCGCTCATGTCCTGATGGTCACACGGCCACGTGGCCGTCGACCACCGGGATCACCCGGAAGGTGACCCTGAGCCGGGGACCCTGGGCCGCTCGCCCGCGCCGCATCGTCCGACGATCGGAGGGGCATGACCC
>CAYHHE010000013.1:35230-37389 GCA_964356295.1 uncultured Actinomycetes bacterium
CTCGCCCGCGCCGCATCGTCCGACGATCGGAGGGGCATGACCCGCAACCCTTCGGACGATGACCCCCGACCAGGCGATCCCCCCGGGCAGACGTCCCCTGACTGCCACACGAGCCGACCCCCGCGGGCATCCCCGAGGCCCGTCCGTACCCACTCCGGGTCGGGTCAGGGTGCGTCCCGGATGGCGGTGCTGCGCCGCCGCGGGAGCGTGGGGTCATGACCGAGACCCCACTTCCTCCCCCTGTGCCGGAGCAGGCGCCGCCTGTGCAGGCGCCGACTCAGGCACCTCCGCAGGCCCCTGTGCACGCCCCACCCCGGCTCGAGCCGGCGCCCAACCCACCGCTGATGCGGCGCCAGCAGGGCAAGGTCGTCGCCGGAGTGTGCTCCGGGGTGGCCTACCGGCTGGGGATCGACCCGAACGTCGTGCGGGTGGTGGCCGTCGTGCTCACCCTGTTCGGCGGCGTCGGGATCCTGCTCTACGCGCTCGGGTGGCTGCTCATGCCCGAGGAGAGCACCGGGCAGTCCCTGGGCGAGCGCGCACTGCGCGGCGGCGGACCGGACGGTGCGTCCACGCTGCTCCTCGCGCTGCTCCTGGTGGTCGTCGCCCTCGGCTTCGGCTTCGCGATCGTCGGCGACTCGTGGTTCGGCATCACCGTGCTGGCTGTCACCCTCGGCATCGGCGCGCTGCTGCTGACTCGCCCTCGCGCCGGCGCCGCTCCCCCGCCCCTCGTTCCGCCCGGACCTCCGTCTGGGCCGCCGGCCGCTCCGGTAGCGAGCTGGGCACCGCCGACGACCGCCACAGCATCCGTCCCCCCGTTCCCCGGCTCGTCGTTCGCCCCTGACTCCCCGCTCGGCCCCGATCGGCCTGACCTCGGCCCGATCGACGCGCCCTACCCCTACGGCCCCCCACCGTCCCAGGTCTTGACGCCGACCCCGGCCGAGCCGCGCCGCCGGTCCATCCTCGGACCGCTCACCTTCTTCGCCGCAGTCGCCGCAGTCGGTGTCCTCGGGGTCGTGGACGTGCTCGGTGCCACCGTCCCCGGCTCGGCCTACGTCGCCACCGCACTCGGGGTGGTCGGGCTCGGACTGGTGGTCGGGGCGTGGTTCGGGCACTCCCGCTCCCTGATCGCGCTCGGGGCGGTGCTGGCGCTGGTGCTGGTGCCCGTGGCGACCGTGGAGCAGCTGGGCGGGCAGGCCTTCGGCGACTCGTTCGAGACGCAGACTGTGGCCCCCACCGAGGTGGACGAGATCGACGGCGCGCTGTTCGAGCACGGCGCCGGCGACGTGTCCTACGACTTCAGCGGCATCGACTTCCCCGACAGGACGGTCGACACCGAGGTGCGCGTCGGCGCGGGCAACCTCGACATCACCATCCCCGAGGACGTGACGCTGGAGATGGACGCCCAGGTGGGCGCCGGACAGCTCGACGTGCTGGGCGAGAGCCAGGAGGGCCTCGGACTCGGCCAGAACCAGACCTACGAGGGAGACGTCGAGGCCGGGACGCTCCGGCTGGACGTCTCGATGGGATTCGGAAACGTGGAGGTCAACCGTGCAGATGCATGACACAGACGTGACGTCGCTGGTGTTCGGCCTGGTGTTCGTCGGCCTGAGCGTGGTGTGGGGACTGCTGGAGCTGGGGGTGCTGACCGTGTCGGTGCTGCCGCTGGCCATCCCCCTCGTCCTGGTCGCCGTCGGCGTGGTCGGCGTGGCGGTCGCGGTCGTCCGCAGCCGCCGCGAGTCCCGCGATGAGGCCTTCTAGCCCTGGCCAGCCGCCACCCGGGCGGCCGACCGTGACAACCGTGGGGACCGACCCCTCGTCGGGACCCGACAAGATCGAGGAGAAGCAGATGTCCACCAACGAGCCCTTCGAGCAGAGCGACGAGCACCCGACTCGCCCGATCTCTGACGCCGACCCCGCTGCGGGCGCAGCAGAGCCCACTTCGGCCGCTGAGCCCGTCGGAGGTGAGACCACCGCCGCCTCGGACGAGCCCAACCCGTACGCGACGGAGCAGACTGCCACGGGCGCCTACCCGACAGCCGCGCCCCCGTCGGGCCAGTCCGGCTCCGGCCAGTCCGGCTCGGGCCAGTACGGCTCGGGCCAGTACGGGTCCGCCGCCCCCGGCTACGCCGCACCTGGCTACGCCGCCCCGGGCTACACCG
>CAYHHE010000013.1:37489-45593 GCA_964356295.1 uncultured Actinomycetes bacterium
TTGCGTGCGGAGCCGCGCCGCTCGTGGGCGGTACACCGCCGTCGCCCGTCCCGCCCGTCATGATCCACGGAGGATCTGGTGCGCTTGAGCGATGATCCACGGAGGATCTGGTGCCCGGAGCGCACCGAATCCTCCGTGGATCATGGTGGCGGAGCACCGAATCCTCCGTGGATCATGGTGGCGGAGACCCAAGCAAGCACCGCCCGTGCGGGCTGCGGGCTGCGGGCTGCGGGAGCAGGGCTCACTCCGAAGGGACGTGGGCGCTGCTGCGCCATGCCTCCCGCAGCGACACCTTCGCCCCGATCGACAGGATCGCCCCGGAGTAGATCCGTCCGGCCAGCCGGATCATCCCGTAGGTCGCGGCCAGCAGCAGCACCACCGACAGCCCCAGCTGCCACGGTGGGACCTCACCCACGGCCGAGCGGACCGGCATCACGAACGGCGAGGTCGGCGGCAGGATGGAGGCGATGGTCGGCAGGAGGCCGTCGGGGTCGCCGGTGGCGAACGTCGCGATGAAGTAGCCGGGCAGCACGAACAGCAGCGGCAGCAGCGCCACCGACTGCATGTCCTCCTGCCGGGTGACCGTCGAACCGAGCGCGGCGTAGAGCACGGCGTAGAAGGCGAAGCCCACGAGGAACCACCCGACGATCGAAGCGAGCAGCCCGATCCCGACGGCGAAGTCGAACTCCTCCTCGGGCACGACCTGCCTGGCCACGACGAAGAGGGCGGCGGCGAGCAGGACGATCTGGACGACCGCGAGAACGCCGATGCCGATCACCTTGCCTGCCAGCAGCCGATAGGGCAGGACCCGCGACAGGATGACCTCGACGACCCGGCTGGACTTCTCCTCCACCACGGCCAGCATGACGAACTGGCCGAACAGGATCACCGAGATGTACAGCAGCAGCACCCCCACGAACACCGCTGCCTCCTCGGCGGTGTCTCGAGGATCGGTGGGCTCCACGATCTCCACACTCGGCGCCTCTGGCGCGAGCAGACGCTGCGCCTGGGACGGGCTCAGGCCGGTCTCGGCGGCCGCACGCTGCTGCGCGTCGGCCCGCAGGGCGCCGGTGAGGACGGTGGCCAAGCGAAGGTCGGGCTCGGACTGCCAGACCAGCGCCCCCGGCGGCGGCTCCAGCACGAGAACCACGTCGACGTCGCCGGCGGCGAGCTGGTCCTGCCCGGACGCGACGTCGTCCATCCCGACCAGCTCGGGCTCCAGCTCCACCTGCGCCGCGAACGCCTGGACGGAGGCGGTGAAGGTCGCCGACGGCTCGCCGACGACGCCGACCTGTCGTGCGGGGTCCGGCTGCCCGGCATCGGCCAGCAGCGGACCCGTCACCAGCACCAGGCCAACGATCAGCGCCATGGTGAACAGGAACGGTTTGCTGGTCGCGCGCTGGACGAAGTCACGCCGGGCGATGATCGCGACCTGCCGCCAGCCGCTCACCGGGCCACCGCCTCCCGGAAGATGTCTGACAGGCTGGGGGGCTCGAAGCTGAAGCTGCTGATTCGTCCGGCAGCCTGAGCCTGGCTCACGATCTCCGCCACCGACGCGTCAGCCGGCAGCAGCAGGTGATGGTCGGACCCGAGCTCCCCCGACGTCGCTTGCCGCGCGCCGGGGATCACCGGCGTCCAGGGCTGGCCGTCCACGTCGACCGCGAGCCTCCGCACCGCCGACCGGGCGCGCAGCTCGTCCAGGGTGCCGGTCACCACCACCCGGCCCCGGTCGATGATCACCACGTCCTCGCACACCCCTTGGACGAGGTCGAGCTGGTGGCTGGAGAAGACGATGCAGGTGCCCTCGGCGGCCAGCGCCCGAAGCTCACGGGCCAGGGCATCGGTCCCGAGCGGGTCGAGCCCGGCGAACGGCTCGTCGAGCACCACGAGGACGGGGCGATGGACCAGTGCCGCTGCCAGCTGGACTCGCTGCCGGTTGCCGTGGCTGAGCTGCTCGAGCGTGGAACGGGCCCGGTCGGACAGGCCGACCCGGGCCAACCAGTCATCGGCCGCGGCGGCGGCGTGCGCCTTCGACATGCCCGACAGGCGCCCGAGGTAGCGCAGCTGATCGGCGATCTTCATCTTCGGGTACAGGCCACGCTCCTCGGGCATGTAGCCGAACCGGAGCCTGCTGCGGGAGTCGACCCGCTCGCCGTCCCAGCGGATCTCGCCGGCGTCCGGCTTGACCAACCCGAAGATGCAGCGCATCGCCGTGGTCTTGCCGGCACCGTTGGGACCGAGGAAGCCCACGATGCGCCCCGGGGCGGCCTCGAAAGAGGCATCGTCCAGGGCGGTCACGTCCGCGTAGCGCTTGCTCAACCCTGCGACCGTCAGCACGTAGGCGACGATGCCCGCCTCGGACGGGGTGGGCCAGGGACGACCGTCCCATGATCGACGGATGGATTGGTGCTGCCTGCGGCCCGTCGACGGCGGGATTGGTGCGCTCCGAGCACCGATCCCGCCGTGGATCATGGCCGCAGCGCACCAAACCCGCCGTGGATCATGGCCGGAGCGCATCAGATCCGCCGTGGGTCACCGAAGACGCAGGACGGGAGCGGGGCGCGACGCCCTACTCGTCCGCGGCGACCTCGTCCAGCACCAGCCGGGCGACCTCGCGCATGCTGGTGCGCTTGTCCATCGCGGTGCGCTGGATCCACCGGAACGACTCCGGCTCGCTCATCGCGAAACGCTTCTGCAGCCGGGACTTGGCGCGCTCGACGAGCTTGCGGGCCTCCAGCCGTTCGGTCAGGTCGGCCACGTCCCGCTCGAGCGCCTCGATCTGCGCGAACCTGGAGCGGGCAATCTCGATGGCAGGCACCAGGTCGGCCGCCGTGAAAGGCTTGACCACGTACGCCATGGCCCCGGCGTCGCGCGCGCGCTCGACCTGGTCCCGCTGGGAGTGCGCGGTCACGATCACCACCGGCGCGATCCGCTGGGCGACGATGCGCTCGGCCGCAGTGATCCCGTCGAGGACGGGCATCCGCACGTCGAGCAGAACCAGATCGGGTCGGAGCCGCTCGGTGAGTGCCACCGCGGTCTCGCCGTCGCCGGCCTCGCCGACGACGGTGTACCCCTCCTCCTCGAGCATCTCCCGCAGGTCGAGCCGGATGAGCGCCTCGTCCTCGGCGATGACGACCGTGGGCCTGCCCGCATCGGACGGCTGCGCGGCACCCGCGGCCGGCGACGGCTCAGACGACCTCACGTGCTCCTCCCTGACATCTCGACCGCCCGGATACCCTGAAGGACGCTGCACGCCGGGTTGATGGAACAGGCAGACATGGCGGTCTCAAAAACCGCTGCCCGCGAGGGCGTGCGGGTTCGAGTCCCGCACCCGGCACCACCCGGCACGCCCCCGGCACCGCGCGCTGCGCCGCCCCGTCAACCGCCCGACAGCCTCCCCCGTGCCCGGGGAGCCTACTGGTCCGCAGCGGAGTGGTCGTCGATGAGGGCACCTTCGACCGGGTCCCCGATGCGGTGCAACCGCATGGTGTTCGTCGTGCCCGCCTTGCCGGGAGGGCTCCCGGCGACGAGCACCACGAGGTCCCCGTCGGAGGCCAGACCGGATTCCTTCAGCCTGGCGTCGACCACCCGCACCGCCTCGTCCGTGCTGGGGGCGATGTCGACGATGAACGGACGCAGCCCCCACGACAGAGCCAGCTGACGGTAGGTGGACTCCAGCGGGGTGAACGCGAGCGTGGGGATCGGGGAGCGCAGCCGGGACAGCCGCCGCCCCGACCCGCCTCGCTGCGTGAACGCCGCGAGGTACTGGGCCCCGAGGATGGCCCCCGTTTCGGCGGCCGCCCGGGTGATCGCTCCACCTGCGGTGCGTGGCTTCGTGAACAGCTGCGGGATGCGCTCGAAGCCCTGCTCCTCGGTGGTCTCGACGATGTTGGCCATCACCTCGACGGCCTCGATCGGGTACTTGCCGATGCTCGTCTCGCCGGACAGCATCACCGCGTCCGCACCGTCCAGGACGGCGTTGGCCACGTCGGAGGCCTCGGCGCGGGTCGGGCGGGCGTTGGTGATCATCGACTCGAGCATCTGGGTGGCGACGATGACGGGCTTGGCGCGACGCCGCGCGAGCTCCACCGCGCGCTTCTGGACCAGCGGCACCTCCCAGAGGGGAAGCTCCACGCCGAGGTCGCCGCGCGCGACCATGATCCCGTCGAACGCGATCACGATGCGCTCGAGGTTCGCCACCGCCTGCGGCTTCTCCAGCTTGGCGATGACAGGGAGGCGATGACCGTGCTCGTCCATGATCCGGTGCACCGACTCGATGTCGGAGGCGTCCCGGACGAACGACAGCGCGATGAGATCCACCCCGGTGCGCAACGCCCAGCGCAGGTCCTCCTCGTCCTTGGGACTGAGCGCCGGGACGTTGACGGCGACGCCGGGCAGGTTGATGCCCTTGTGGTTCGAGACCGGGCCACCCTCGACCACCGTGGTGTGCACGCGAGGCCCGTCCACCGACGTCACCTCGACGACGATCTTGCCGTCGTCGATGAGCAGCCGGTCGCCGGGCGTGCTGTCGCCGGCCAGACCCTTGTACGTCGTCGAGCAGATGGACGCATCGCCCGGCACGTCCTCGGTGGTGATCGTGAACGACTCCCCGGGCTCGAGGTGCACGGGCCCGTCGGCGAACGTGCCGAGGCGGATCTTCGGGCCCTGCAGGTCGGCGAGGATCGCGATCGGGCGGTCGAACTCCTCGGCGACCTCCCGGACGATCGCGAACCGGCGGTCGTGGTCGGCGTGAGTGCCGTGGCTCATGTTGAACCGCGCGACGTCCATGCCGGCGGTGATGAGCCTGCGGACCTGCTCAGCGGTCTCCGTGGCGGGCCCCAGGGTGCAGACGATCTTTGCGCGGCGCACGTCCTGGACCGTAGCCGCTCGGAGGGCCTGCCGATCGGTGTTCTGACAGAGTTCACGATTTCGGCGCGCCACCCACTGATCACGCCAGGGACCCAGGTGGGTGCCTGGCTCGGTGAAGGCACCTCTGCAAGCACCCCTTCGCCTCGGTCAGTGGGGAGGTGGCCCCCCGAGGGACGTGGGGCGCCGCCGTCGCGGCGCGAGGCAGACGGGCAGGCCGCTCAGACGCCGAGTGGGCGGTCGGTGGGGGCCACCGGGGACGGCAGCTGGGTGCTGCCGGTGAGGAACCCGTCCACGCAGGCCGCGCAGGCCCGGCCCTCGGCAATCGCCCAGACGATCAGGGACTGGCCCCGCCCGGCGTCACCGGCGACGAAGACACCGTCGACGTTGGTCGCGTAGGCGTGGTCGCGGGCGACGATGCCTCGGGCGTCCAGCTCGACACCAAGCTGCTCCAGCAGCGGGGAGCGCTCGGGTCCGACGAATCCCATGGCCAGCAGCACCAGGTCGGCGGGGATCTCCCGCTCGGTCCCGGGCACCGGTTCGAAGCCCCGCTCGCCCGCGGTGACGTCGACGAGCCGAAGCGCCCGGACCCGTCCTGCGTCGTCGCCGGTGAACTGCGTCGTGCTCACGGAGTAGACCCGCTCACCACCCTCCTCGTGAGCCGGGGACGTGCGCAGGATGAGCGGCCACGTCGGCCACGGCGTCACGTCCGGCCGGGCCGACGGCGGCTGCGGCATGATCTCCAGCTGCGTCACCGACGCCGCACCCTGCCGATGGGCGGTGCCCAGGCAGTCCGCGCCGGTGTCGCCGCCGCCGATGATCACCACGTGCTTGCCGGCGGCGGTGACCTGGTCGGGCTCCTGCTCGCCGAGGGCCACCCGGTTGGCCGGGGGCAGGTACTCCATCGCCTGCATGATCCCGTACAGGTCACGTCCTGGCACCGGGAGGTCGCGCCACGCGGTGGCGCCGACGGCGAGCACGACCGCGTCGTAGCGCCGACGCAGCTGCTCCCCGGTGATCTCGACCCCGACGTCGACGCCGGATCGGAAGACGGTGCCCTCCCGGCGCATCTGGTCCAGCCGGCGGTCCAGGTGCCGCTTCTCCATCTTGAACTCGGGGATGCCGTAGCGCAGCAGCCCGCCGGGCTTGTCCGCGCGCTCGTACACCGCGACCGTGTGCCCGGCCCGGGTGAGCTGCTGGGCCACCGCGAGGCCGGCAGGTCCCGACCCGATGACGGCCACCGTCTTGTCGGTCAGCCGGTCGGGGGGACGGGGCTGCACCCACCCGGAGTCCCAGGCCCGGTCGATGATCGACACCTCGACGTTCTTTATCGTCACCGGTGGCTGGTTGATCCCCAGCACGCAGGACGCCTCGCACGGCGCCGGGCACAGCCGGCCGGTGAACTCCGGGAAGTTGTTGGTCGCATGCAAGCGCTCGATCGCTCCACGCCAGTCCTGGCGCCATACCAGGTCGTTCCACTCCGGGATGAGGTTGCCCAGCGGGCAGCCCTGGTGGCAGAACGGGATGCCGCAGTCCATGCACCGTCCGGCCTGCTCGGTGATGATCGGCAGCAGGACCCGTCCCGGCACGTCGGGGTAGAGCTCCTTCCAGTCGGCCAGCCGCTCGTCGACCGGGCGGTAGGGCGCGGTCTGCCGGTCAGTGGTCAGGAACCCGCGGGGGTCAGCCACGAGACGCCTCCATGATCGCTTCGAGCACGTCCCGGCCCTCTCGCCGGGCGATCTCCTCGGCCTCCAGGACGCGCTTGTAGTCCAGCGGCATGATGCGGGTGAACCGCGCCCGGGTGGCCTGCGGGTCGGCGTCCCACGCTGCGAGCAGCCGGGCGGCCACCGCGGAGTCGGTCTCCTCCAGGTGGCGACGCAGCAGCGACAGCACCAGGTCGGCGTCCTCGTCGGTCAGCGGGGTGAGCTCGACCATCTCGGTGTTGACCCGGCTGCGCACCAGGTCCAGGACGTAGCCGATGCCGCCGGACATGCCTGCCGCCACGTTGCGTCCGGTGGGCCCCAGGATGAGCACGCGGCCCCCGGTCATGTACTCGCAGCCATGGTCGCCAACCCCCTCGACCACCGCCACCACCCCGGAGTTGCGCACGCAGAACCGCTCACCGACCAGGCCGCGGACGAACAGCTCGCCGCCGGTGGCGCCGTAGGCGATGACGTTGCCCGCGACGATGTTCTGCTCGGCAGCGAACGTCGCGGCCCGGTCGGGACGCACCACGACCCGCCCACCGGACAGCCCCTTGGCCAGGTAGTCGTTGGCGTCACCCTCCAGGCGCAGGGTCACCCCCCTGGGGACGAAGGCGCCGAAGGACTGACCGGCCGAGCCGACCAAGGTGAGGTCGATGGTGCCGTCGGGCAGCCCGCCACCGCCGTAGCGCCGGGTGAGCTCGTGACCGAGCATCGTGCCCACGGTGCGGTTGACGTTGCGGATCGGCAGGCGCGCGCGCACCGGCTCGCCCGACTCCAGCGCGTCCCGGCACAGCTCGATGAGCTGGTTGTCCAGCGCCTTCTCCAGCCCGTGGTCCTGGCTGACGACCTGGTGCAGGTCGGTGCCGGCCGGCAGGTCCGGCAGGTGCAGGATCGGGGTGAGGTCGAGCCCGCAGGCCTTCCAGTGCCGCACCGCGCAAGTGGTGTCGAGCATCTCGACGTGACCGACGGCCTCGTCCATGCTGCGGAACCCCAGCGCGGCGAGGTACTCGCGCACCTCCTGCGCCACGTAGAGGAAGAACCGCTCGACGAACTCAGGCTGGCCGGAGAACCGCTTGCGCAGCTCAGGGTTCTGGGTGGCCACCCCCACCGGGCAGGTGTCGAGGTGGCACACACGCATCATGATGCAGCCGGACACCACCAGCGGGGCGGTGGCGAACCCGAACTCCTCGGCGCCGAGCAGCGCTGCGACGATGACGTCCCGCCCGGTCTTCATCTGCCCGTCGGTCTGCACAACGATGCGGTCGCGCAGCCCGTTGAGCAGCAGGGTCTGCTGGGTCTCGGCCAGGCCGAGCTCCCACGGACCGCCGGCGTGCTTGAGCGAGGTCAGCGGGGACGCCCCGGTTCCGCCGTCGTGCCCGGAGATCAGGACGACGTCGGCGTGCGCCTTGCTCACCCCGGCAGCGACGGTGCCCACGCCCATCTGCGCCACCAGCTTGACGTGGATCCGGGCCGACGGGTTGGCGTTCTTCAGGTCGTGGATGAGCTGCGCGAGGTCCTCGATGGAGTAGATG
>CAYHHE010000014.1:0-44867 GCA_964356295.1 uncultured Actinomycetes bacterium
CCGGCCGGGGGACAGCTCACTCCAGCGTCGCTGCTGCACGCCCCCAGGCTAACCCTGGTCCACCTCACAGGCGCCCCCCTGAGCGCCTCTGACCGCCGACCCACGCGGAGCCCTAGGACTCCCCCACCGTGCCGGCCTCGATGCGGTCGCCCAGCTCGGTCGTCACGACCACCGGGATGCCGGCGGGGACGACTCCGGCCAGGTCCGCGACGAGTCGGTCGACCGGCGGGACGTCGGTGGGAGTCTGCACCTGCACCACGAGGTCCGTCCCCGACGCTTCCACGTCGGTCACGCTCGCGCCCGGCTGCTGGGAGACCCAGTCGTCGGCGACCTTCTCCACGCGTTCGGTGAGGATCTCGAGGTAGAGCGTGGCCGCCGTGTTCGCCAGCAGCGGAACCGCCACGACCATCGTGATGATGGCCAGGACCAGATAGGTCTTGCGCCGGGAGCCTCCCGTGGTCGCGGCGCCGTCCCGGTACTCCAGGACGGCGTAGACGAGCGTGCCGGCCAGCACGAGGGCCACCAGGTTGGACAGGAACAGCACCAGCGCCCCGAGCGCCAGCCCGGGGGCACCGTCGCCCAGGCACACCCCGACCACCGCCAGCGGCGGCACCAGCGAGATGGCGATCGCCACGCCGGGCAGCACGGCGCTGACGTCGCGGCGCGCCAGGGCGATCGCCCCCGCGAAGCCGGTCGCGACCGCGGCGACGAGGTCGAGCAGGCCGGGAGAGGTGCGGCCGGTGATCTGGCTGTTGCCCAGCAGGTCCATGGTGCCCGGTAGTGCCCAGCCGAAGGCCCACCCGATCGCCACCACCAGCAGACCGCCGAGGAGCACGAACCGACCCGACCGCCAGACAGCTCCGGACTCCCGTTTGGCCAACGCCAGCGCGATACCCATGATGGGGGTCGACAGCGGGGCGATGATCATGGCGCCGATCACCGTCGCCGTCGAGTCAGCCAGCACCCCCGCCGTCGCGATGAGTGCGGAGAGCGTGAGCATCGTCCAGAACGCCGAGCGCTTCGACCGGTCGTCGCCGGCGGTCAGGTCCAGGTCGTCGGTGAGCTCGTCGAACGTCCGGCGCTGCGACTCCGGCAGCGCCCAGGCACTGAGTCCCGTCGCCATAGCACGAGCATGCCCGCCGAGGTCAGCGGTGGACGGCAACGGCGCGCGGACGAGGCGGGCCGGTGGTCGCCGCCGGGGTGCTTGACAGGGTTCCGCTCGCACAGGACCGTCGACCGAGTGGAGCGCTACGACCCAGCAGCGCAGGCGGCCCGAACCGTGCCCGCGTCCGGCCGGGCTCCTCTGACCGATGGCATGCGCGGCCTGCTCGTCGCCGCCACCGTGCTGGTGCTGCTGGCCGGCGTCGCGCTGTTCGTCTTCTCCGAGCGCACCGAGGAGTGGTTCGCCTGGACGGTCACCCCCCCCCCCGGTGACCGCGGCGTTCCTGGGCGCGGCGTACTGGGCGAGCGCCGTGGTGGAGTGGACGTCGTCGCGTGCCTCAGCGTGGGCCGACGCACGTGTCGCCGTTCCCAGCGTGCTCACGTTCACCACGCTCACCCTTGGGGTCACGCTGCTCCACCTGGACAGGTTCCACCTCGGCAGCGACGTCGCAGCCGTGACCCAGGCGGTGACCTGGGCCTGGATAGCCGTGTACGCGGTGGTACCTGTGCTCATGGCCGTGCTGTGGGTGCGCCAGAGCCGCGTCCCCGGCGGTGACCCCGAGCGAGGGCACCCGCTGCCGGTACCGCTGCGCCTGGCCGTGGCGGTGAGCGCCGTCCTGCTGCTGGGGTTGGGTGGCTGGCTGCTGGTGGCTCCCGAGCAGGCTGCGGCCTGGTGGCCGTGGGACCTGACCGCGCTGACCGGGCGAGCGATCGGTGCGTGGCTGGTCGGGCTGGGCGTGTCGGCAGCGCAGACGGTGCGTGAGTGCGACGCGCGTCGGGCGCGTCCGGTGGCCGCTGGCGCGATCGCCCTGGCAGCACTCGCGTCGGTGGCGCTGGCTCGGTTCGCCGAGGACGTCAGGTGGGGGACGTGGGCGGCGGCACTCCTGCTGGCCTGTCTGGCCGTGTGGGCCGTGATCGGCGCTGCCATCATCGCCGTCGAGCGTCGGCGTCCGCTGGCGCACGGCTGAGCCGACGCACAGCTCAGCGGCTGCGGGCTTCCTGAAGGAGGGATCGCCGTGGTCCACGGGACATCGGCGGTCGAGGTCAATCCCGCGGAGCGACTGCCCGGGTGGTTCAGGCGCGCGGTCGATGCCGGCCTCGACCCCGCCGACGACGCGGAGACCCGCCTGCGCAAGCGGATGCTGGTGCTGGTCGTGGTCATCACGACATCAGTCATCACCGCAGCGCTGCTCAGCACGCTGGCTGCCGGGGACCCACGGTCCGCGGTCGTGCCGGTGGTCTACGGGGTGCTCTCGACGGCGGGGGTGGCCCATCTCGTCCGGACCAAGCGGATGGAGCTGCTGCTGTACAGCCAGCTCAGCATGGTGCTCCTGCTCCCTGCGGTGCAGCAGTGGCTGCTCGGTGGGTTCGTCGCGAGCGCCTCGTCCGTGCTGTACTCGGTGAACGCTGCGCTGCTGGCCGTCGTGCTGGTGGGTCCGCGCCGGGCTCGGTGGTGGTTCGTCGGGTTCACCGTCGTCGTGGTGGTCTCCGGGCTGGTCGACGGGTGGCTGACCCGCAACGTCACCCCGGCGGACGTCCCGATCGTGCTGTTCTTCGTCCTGACGATCGTCGTGGTCGGTCTGCTGGCGTGGCTTCCGCTGGCCTTCTTCGTGGAGGCACGGCGACGGCTGGTCGCCGAGCTGGACGCGAGGAACGTCGAGCTGGACCGGGAGAGGCAACGATCCGAGGCCCTGCTGCTCACCATCCTCCCGGCCGGGATCGCGGCCCGGCTCAAGGACGGTGAGCATCCCATCGCCGACCGCTATCCCGAGGTGGCCGTCCTGTTCGCCGACATCGCGGGATTCACCCCGACCTCGCAGCACATGGACCCTGCTGATGTCATCGGCAGCCTCAACCACATCTTCTCCCGCTTCGACAGGCTGGCCTCCGCGCTGGGACTGGAGAAGGTCAAGACCATCGGGGACGCCTACATGGCCGTCGCCGGGGCGCCACAGCAGCGACCGGACGCGGTCGACCGGATCGCCCAGATGGCCGTGGCCATGCAGGACGCTGCTGCGGACCTCACCTTCGGCGGACAGCCGCTGGCGATGCGCATCGGCATCGACGTCGGCCCCGTCGTCGCCGGAGTCATCGGGGAGTCGAAGTTCACCTGGGACCTGTACGGCGACGTGGTCAACACCGCTGCTCGGATGGAGTCCCACGGCGTCCCGGGCCAGATCCACGTGACCGAGCGGGTCCGCGACCGGCTGCCTGAGGGCTTCGCGGTGCGCGAACGCGGTCTCGTCGAAGTCAAGGGCAAGGGCGCGATGCGGACCTACTTCCTCGAGGTGCGTCGGGAGCGCAGGTACTCCTCGGTGTAGTCGGTGCGGACCTCCAGCCACATCGGCAGGTGGTCGGAGAGCCGGAACGTCCTCCACTCGTGGTAGTACCGGCGCCGCTGCTGCTCGTTGCGGGGGGTGCCGGTGCGGCTGACCCGGTACGCCTGCCCCATGGCCGGGGCGTGGAGGTCCTCGTCCTGCAGCCGGTACACGCACTCGAAGGGGTCGAACACGCCCGCGTGGCCGGTCGTCTCGAACCGGTGCCGCCGCTCGGGCTCGCTGCGCAGGGCGATCTGGTCGTAGGTCTTGTCCTTCGGCACGTTGCTCCCGGGGATGCGCTGCAGCTCCTCGGGGACCATCCAGCCCTCGTCGGTCAGGGCCCGCATGGTGAGGTCCTGCGGGGCGACGATATTGAAGTCGCCGAGCAGCACCAGGTCGCGCGCCCAGTCGTTCCTGTCCTCGGTGCGTCGGCGCAGGAACGCGGCGATCTCGCGGATCTCGGACACCCGTCGCTCGTTCTCCGGTGCGTCGCTGCCGTAGATGACGTGCACCGTGGCCAGCTGGAACCGAGACCAGCCGGCCACGAACCCCGCCATGAACGGGGTCCGCGCCACCTGCATCGGCGCTGTGCCGTCGGCGAGCGGGGGCAGGACGAGCTCGCCGGCCAGCCCACCGAAACGCACCGTGCGCGAGTCGTACACGAAGGCCATGCGCTCCCCGTTGCCGGCGCTGCCCTCGGTCACGTCGGTGACGATGGAGCGCCACATCGGGCCGAGGGTGTCGGTGAGCCGCTGCAGCCCCTTGAGGTCCTCCCGCACCTCCTGGACGGCAACCAGGTCGAGATGGCTGATCACCTCGGCGAGGTACAGGTAGGCCTCGTCGTCACGCTGGCCGTACTTGGTCGAGTCCAGCTCACGGATGTTCCAGGTGCCCAGCAGCATGGTGCGGTCGAGCGTCTTGGGTGGGAGCTGGGCGCTCAGCGCGACGCGCAGCCGTGACAGCCCGTCGACGACCCGTGGCCGATCCGCTGCGGGCATGCGGCGCAGCGCGGTGTAGTCGGGCACGAGACGACGGTATCGAGGACGGCAAGCCCAGGACTCGGTGGCGATCAGGACTCGCCGTAGAAGACGCGCGCCACCACCTGGCGGGCTCGCCGAGCCGATCGGGCGTAGTGCTCGGGCATGTCAGCGGTCCGGTCGGGGGCGTAGCCGAGCACGCGCGCCACGCTCTCCCGCACGCGGCTGTCGTTGGGCATCACGTCGCTCGCACGGCCGGTGACATGGACGATGGCGTTTCGGATCTCACCGGCCAGCCGCCACGACTCGATGAGGGTCCGGGTGTCGCCGGGGTCGAGGAGGCCGGCGTCGGACGCCGCCCGCAGCGCTGCCACCGTCTGCGTCGTGCGCAGCGTCGGCACGGCGGCTGCGTTCTGCAGCTGCAGCAGCTGGACCGTCCACTCGACGTCGGCCAGACCGCCAGGCCCCAGCTTGAGGTGACGGGTCCGCTCCACCCCCCGAGGGAGGCGCTCGGACTCCACCCGGGCCTTGATCCGGCGTACCTCCCGCACCTGGTCGTCGGTGAGGCCGTGCTGGGGCCAGCGCAGCGGGTCGATGAGAACGCGCATCTCCGCCAGCAGCCCAGGGCTGCCGGCGAGCGGCTCGGCCCGCAGCAGGGCCTGGCGCTCCCACACCTCTCCCCAGCGGTCGTAGTAGGCCCGGTAGGAGCCCAGGGTGCGCACCAGGGGCCCGGACCGGCCCTCCGGTCGAAGGTCGGCGTCCAGCAGCAGCGGCGGCTCCGTGGAGGGCAAGGCCAGAAGCCGGTGCATCTCCTGCGCGATGTCCAGCGCGAACAACACGGCATCGGCCTCGCTCGTCCCATCGGCCGCCCGGCACACGTACATCACGTCGGCGTCGGAGGCGTAGGACATCTCATGCCCGCCGAGGCGACCCATGGCGATGACCCCGAACTCGACGTCGAGGTCCCCCCCGTGCTTGTCCGCGGCCGCGCGGCGACCCACCTCGAGTGCCGCGCCCACCGTGGCCTGGGACACCGCGGTCACGGCGGCGCCGACCCGCTCGACCGGCAGCTCTCGGTCGGTCAGCGAACCCACGCCGACCTCGGCGCCGAGGTCGGCGACGGCTATGCGGAACAGCTCGCGACGGCGCATCGCCCGCACCGTGGCGATGGCGTCCTCGGGGCTGCTGTGCCGCGCGATGCCGGCCGCGACCTCCTCCTCCAGCTGCTCGCGGGTGCGCCAGCCACCGACCGCTTCCTCACCCAGCAGCGTGACCGCCTCCGGTGCCCGCAGCAGCAGCTCGGTGGCGAAGCGGCTGGAGGCCAGGACGCGCGCCATGCGCTCTGCAGCGGCTCGATCGTCGCGCAGCAGTCGCAGGTACCAATGCGTTTCGCCGAGGGCGTCGCTGACCTCCCGGAAGCCCCGAAGACCCGCGTCCGGGTCGACACCGTCGGCGAACCACCCGAGCAGGACCGGCAGCAACGTGCGTTGGATGGCTGAGTGACGTGACACGCCGGCAGTCAGCGACTCGAGGTGGCGCAGCGCTCCGGCAGGGTCGCGGTAGCCCAGCGCCATGAGCCGCGCCCGGGCCGCGTCGGGGGTGAGCCGTACCTCGTCGCTGGGCAGGCGCGCCACGGCCTCCAGCAGCGGTCGGTAGAAGATCTTCTCGTGCAGGCGCTGGACCTCGCTGCGGTGCCGCCGCCACTGGGCGTCCAGGGTGGCCTCGGGGTCGCGCAGGAAGCCCAGGGAACGACCCAGCCGCCGCCGGTCGACCGCCTGGTCCGGCATGAGGTGGGTGCGACGCAGCCGGTGCAGCTGGACCCGGTGCTCCAGCGTCCGCAGGAACCGGTAGGAGGCGGCCAGGGTCGCGCCGTCCTCGCGTCCGACGTACCCGCCTGCGGTGAGTGCCGCCAGCCCGCCCTGCGTCGATCGGGACCGCAGCGTGTCGTCGGCTCGACCGTGCACCAGCTGCAGCAGCTGGACGGCGAACTCGATGTCCCGCAGCCCTCCGGAGCCGAGCTTGAGGTCGCGCTCGGCGTCCTTGCGGGGAACGGCCCGCTCGACCCGACGGCGCATCGCCTGGACGTCGCCGACGAACCCGTCGCGCTCGGCGGCGCGCCACACCAGGGGCCGGATGACTGCGACGTACTCCGCACCCACCTCGGCGTCGCCGGCTACCGGGCGGGCCTTGAGCAACGCCTGGAACTCCCACGTCTTGGCCCAACGCTCGTAGTACTCCCGGTGGCTGGCCAGGCTGCGCACCAGAGGGCCGTTCTTCCCCTCGGGACGAAGGGCGGGGTCGACGACCCACAGCGCAGGTTCGCCACCCGGATCGGCGCAGGCACGCATGGTTCCCGTTGCCAGCACCGTCGCGGCACGGGTCGCCGACTCGCTGTCGACCCCCACTGACGGCTCGCCCACGAAGACGACGTCGACGTCGCTGACGTAGTTCAGCTCCTGCCCCCCGCACTTGCCCATCCCGATGACCGCCAACCGGGCGGACGCGGCCTGTGCCGGGTGGGTTGCGCGGGTGACGGCGAGTCCCGCCTCGAGCGCGGCGGCGGCGAGGTCGGCAAGCTCGCCTGCCACCAGACCGGTGTCGAGGGAGTCGGCGAGGTCGCGCGCGGCAAGCTGCAGCAGGCAGCGCCGGTAGGCCACGCGCATCCGGTCCACCGCGTCGGAGTGCGTCGCGGTCGGGGTCGCTGACGACGGGTCGGCCCCGACGGCGGCCAGCAGCTCGGCTCTCACCTCGTCCCCGCTTCGCCGTGGTACGGGCAACGGGAGGTCAGCCAGGCTGTGCCAGTGCTCCGGATGGCGTGCCAGGTGGTCGCCGAAGGCGCTGGACACCCCGAGCACGGCGAGCAGCCGATGGCGCAGCACCGGGTCCCGCTCCAGCGTCGCAACGAGCCGGTCGGCGTCGCCGGCGCTGTCCAGCAGCCGACCGAGGGACAGCAGGGCAAGATCGGGGTCCGCCGCGGTGCCCAGCGCCTGCAGGATGTCGGCGTCGTCGGCGACCGGCGCCAGCCCTGGGGTGGAGAGCAGGTCCTGCGCGCGGCTGACCTCGGTGAAGCCGAGTCGTGCCAGCGTCGCCGCGGCGCCCACCCTGCGCGGTGTCACAGCACCGGCAGCATCCGGTCACGCTCGAACGGGGTGACCTGCCGGGCGTACTCGGCCCACTCGGCGCGCTTGTTGCGCAGCACGAACTCGAACACGTGCTCCCCGAGGGCGTCCGCAACGAGGTCCGAGCGCTCCATGGCGGTGATCGCCTCGGCCAGCGAGGTCGGCAGCGGCTCGATCCCCAGTGCCCGACGCTCCCGATCGGTCAGCCCCCAGACGTCGTCCTCCGCACCGGGAGGTAGCTCGTAGCCCTCCTGGATGCCGCGCAGGCCGGCCAGCAGGAGGACGGCGAAGGCGAGGTAGGGGTTGGCGGCGGAGTCCAGCGCCCGGTACTCCACGCGAGCCGAGCGCTGCTTGCCCGGCTTGTACATGGGCACGCGCACCAACGCGGAGCGGTTGTTGTGCCCCCAGCAGATGTAGGCCGGCGCCTCGCCGCCACCCCACAGGCGCTTGTAGGAGTTGACCCACTGGTTGGTGATGGCGGTGGTCTCCCGAGCGTGGCGCAGCAGCCCGGCGATGAACGCGCGTCCGGTCGCGGACAGCTCGTACTCCGCGCCGGCCTCGTGGAAGGCGTTGCGGTCACCCTCGAACAGGGAGAGGTGGGTGTGCATGCCGCTTCCTGGCCAGCGGGTGAGCGGCTTGGGCATGAACGAGGCGTAGACCCCCTGGGCGAGGGCGACCTGCTTGACGACGTGGCGGAACGTCATGATGTTGTCGGCGGTCGAGAGGGCGTCGGCGTAACGCAGGTCGATCTCCTGCTGGCCGGGCGCGCCCTCGTGGTGGCTGTACTCCACCGAGATGCCCATCGCCTCGAGGGTGAGGATCGTCGCTCGCCGGAAGTCGTGCTCGTCACCTTGAGGGGTGTGGTCGAAGTAGCCGCTGAAGTCGATCGGCTCGGGCTCGGTCCCGGGCGCGGGCAGGCTGCGGAACAGGAAGAACTCGATCTCCGGATGGGTGTAGAAGGTGAACCCCTGCTCGGCCGCGATGCCGAGGGCGCGCTTGAGCACGTTACGCGGGTCGGCGTAGGACGGGGTGCCGTTGGGCAGCTCGATGTCGCAGAAGAGCCGGGCCGTCCCGTGCGACTCGCCCCGCCACGGCAGGATCTGGAACGTCGCCGGGTCGGGCTTGGCCAGCATGTCCGACTCGTACACGCGGGTGAAGCCCTCGATCGCGGAGCCGTCGAAGCCCAGGCCCTCGTCGAAGGCGCCCTCGAGCTCGGCTGGGGCGATGGCCACCGACTTCAGCTGCCCCAGCACGTCGGTGAACCACAGCCGGACGAACCGGATGTCGCGCTCCTCGATGGTGCGCAGGACGAACTCCTGCTGCTTGTCCACGGCCCCATCCTGCCCCGAGGTCATCAGGTCCGTCGAAGGGAGGGGGCGTGTGGAGGACTGGCCCCACGCTTCGTGATCGTGTGCGGGTTGTGATCAGGGGCGGTTCGTGGTGGCTTGAGCATGATCAACGCGCAGCAGATGCCGTGCTCCGGCGCGTCAGAGCGCCGCAGATGTCGCTGGGACGACACCTATGGCGCCCTGATCATCACGACCACCACCACCCGGGCGCCCTGATCAAGCCCCAGCAACCACCCGGGCGCCCTGATCAAGGGTGGGCGGGGTGACCCGCCAGCGGCAACCGTCCAGGCCCCCCCGAGGTCGAGAACGCGGGCGTGGGCCCGGACCGCCTCGAGCGTGCGCCGGGTCATCGGCCAGCCTGGCCACCAGCCAGCTGTCCGGACTACCTGGGCCGGGACAACACCAAGACCCCCTGATGGACAGGCACTCTCGCGCATCTGCACCGGGCGTCCCCGATCACGATCGCGCAACCTCGCGACTACGCTGGCAGCGTGCCGTGGCTGCGGGTGGCGCTGGCCCAGGTCAATCCCACGGTCGGCGACATCGACGGCAACGTCGACCTCGTCGCTCTGTGGACGGCCCACGCCGTCGCCCAGGGCGCGCATCTTGTGGTGTTCCCCGAGATGGTGCTCACCGGCTACCCCATCGAGGACCTGGCGCTGCGCAGGTCGTTCGTCGACGCGGCCCGCACCGCGACCGACGGGCTGGCCCGGCGGCTGAACGAGGACGGCCTGGGGGACGCCGTGGTCGTCGTGGGGACGCTCGACGCCGACCCGGACACCCCGCACGGCCTCGGCGTGCCCCGTGGTGCCCCGCAGAACGTGGCAGCCGTCCTGCATCGCGGATCGGTCGTGGCCCGCTACGCCAAGCACCATCTGCCCAACTACGGGGTGTTCGACGAGCGGCGGTACTTCGTGCCGGGACGGTCGCTCACCACGCTGCGCGTGCACGGCGTGGACGTCGCGCTGGCCATCTGCGAGGACCTGTGGCAGGAGGGTGGTCCGGTCGCTGCCGCCCGAGCTGCGCACGCAGGACTGCTGCTGGTGCTCAACGGGAGTCCGTTCGAACGGGAGAAGGACGACGTCCGGCTGGCCCTGTGCCGGCGTCGCGCGGACGAGGCCGGATGCACGCTGGCCTACGTCAACCTCGTCGGCGGCCAGGACGAGCTGGTGTTCGACGGGGACTCGCTGGTGGTCGACCCCGGCGGTCGGGTGATCGCCCGGGCACCGCAGTTCGACGACGGGGTGCTGGTCGCCGACCTCGAGCTGCCGGATGCCCATGACGCAGCGCTCCCGCTCCCGCCGCCGTCGCCGTCGCCGATGCCGATCAGGCACCTGGCGCTGTCGGATCATCCGCTGCCCGACCATCCGCCGACCTCCTCGGGGGTGGCTCCCCCCCGAACCGAGCTGGGCTCGGTGTATGGCGCGCTCGTCACCGGGGTGCGCGACTACGTCGGCAAGAACCGGTTCCGCTCGGTCATCCTCGGGTTGTCCGGCGGGATCGACAGCGCCCTGTGCGCGGCGATCGCCGTCGATGCGCTGGGACCCGAGCACGTGGTTGGCGTGTCCATGCCCAGCGCCTACTCCTCTGAGCACTCCAAGACCGATGCTGCCGAAATGGCCACCCGTACCGGGCTGGACTACCGGACGGTCGAGGTCGAGCCCATGGTGGAGGCCTTCCAGCAGGCCCTGCGCCTCGAGGGACTGGCCGAGGAGAACCTGCAGGCCCGCGTCCGCGGGATCGTCCTCATGGGACTGTCGAACTCCGAGGGCCACCTCGTGCTGGCCACCGGGAACAAGAGCGAGTTGTCGGTGGGCTACTCGACGATCTACGGCGACGCAGTCGGTGGGTTCGCCCCGATCAAGGACGTGCCGAAGACCCTGGTCTGGGAGCTCGCCCGGTGGCGCAACGCCGAAGCCGAGGCCGCCGGGACGACTCCGCCGATCCCGCCGCGAAGCATCACCAAGGCGCCGTCCGCCGAGCTGCGGCCCGGCCAGCTCGACAGCGACTCCCTGCCGGACTACGCGCTGCTCGACGACGTGCTCGACGACTACATCGAGCACGACCGCGGGTCGGTCGAGCTGGTGGCCGCCGGCTTCGACCCGGCACTGGTGGAGTGGGTGCTTCGCAAGACCGACGCCGCGGAGTACAAGCGCCGCCAGTACCCGCCTGGACCGAAGATCTCCGTGCGCAACTTCGGGCGCGACCGTCGGCTGCCGATCACCAGCGCCTGGCGTGAGCGGGCTACGCGAGACGCGCCGGCGTCACTTGGCCAGACGCGCTGACTCGGCCACCGACTCCTCTGCTGCCGTCGGTCGGATGACGTAGTCGTGGACCACCCAGGCGAGCACGCCGCCAACGAGGGGCCCCACGACCCACACGAGGGCGTCGCTCCACGAGCCCGACACGAGGGCCGGTCCGAACCATCGCGCCGGGTTCAGCGCGGCGCCGGTCAGGGGACCGATGGCGAGGATGCCTGCCGTGATGGACAGGCCGATGGCGACCGGGTACACCGACGTCGGCGCCCGTTTGTCGACCGCCGTGCCGAACACGACGAGCACGAGGAAGAACGTGGCCAACGCCTCCAGCAGGATGCCGGCCCCCACCCCGACTCCGTCGGCGAGCGCGGGAGTGCCGTTGGCCACCACGTCGGAGTCGAGCACAGCGGCCACCGCCCAGCCGGCCAGCAGCCCACCGAGGAGCTGACTGACCCAGTACATCGCGGCCAGCGGGACCGAGATATGCCCGCCGAGCAGCAGGCCGAGGGTGATCGCAGGGTTGAAGTGCCCACCTGAGACGTGGCCCAAGGCGGCCACCATCACCATGATGGCCAGGCCATGAGCCAGCGCGATCCCGATCAGGCCGGACTCAGCCTCGCCGAGGTTGTAGATCGCCATGATGCCTACGAAGCAGAGCATGAACACGCCGATCGCCTCGGCCACCAGGTTGTCGATGATCCTGTCGTCGTCCACGAGATCCCCTTCTCCAGACTGAGCCACGACAATAGGGCACCGGAGCCGTCAGATCGGGGACCTCGCGCTGAACGGTGACCATGCGTGCGACGATCAGCCGGTGAACGCCCCCACGCCGCCGCTGTACGGCGGTTCGCTGTCACGCCGGGTGACCGTCCGCGACCTGCAGATGGCCAAGGACCGCGGCGAGCGCTGGCCGATGCTCACCGCGTACGACGTGTACTCCGCGCAGATCTTCGACGAAGCGGGGATCCCCGTACTGCTCGTGGGCGACTCGGCCGCCAACACCGTCTACGGGTACCCGGACACGATCGCGGTGACGGTCGAGGAGCTCCTCCCGCTGGCTCGTGCGGTCGTCCGCGGCACCTCGCGGGCGCTGGTGGTCGGCGACCTGCCGTTCGGCTCCTACCAGGCCGGTCCTGACCAGGCGCTGGGCACCGCGGTGCGCTTCCTCAAGGAGGCCGGAGTCCAGGCGGTCAAGCTCGAGGGCGGTGCCACAGTGGCCGGCAGCATCCGGCGACTCACCGAGGCCGGGATCCCGGTGATGGCCCACGTCGGGTTCACCCCGCAGTCGGTGCACGGCCTGGGCGGCTACCGGGTGCAGGGACGCGGCGAGGCCGCCGACGCGGTGCTGGCGGACGCGGTGGCCGTGGCCGAGGCCGGCGCGTTCAGCGTGGTGCTGGAGATGGTGCCCAGCGACACGGCCGAACGCATCACCGCAGCGGTGCCGATCCCGACGATCGGCATCGGTGCCGGTCCACGGTGCGACGCCCAGGTGCTGGTCTGGCAGGACATGGCGGGACTGCGCTCGGGGCGGCTCCCGAAGTTCGTCAAGACCTACGCGGACCTGCGCGGGACGCTCTCCGACGCCGCCCGCCGGTTCGGGCAGGAGGTCGTGGACGGGGACTACCCCGGACCGGAGCACGGCTACTCCTGACGACGCTCGCCTCTGCGGCCGTCAGCCGCGCCAGGCCTCGTCCTCGGAGTCCCACTTCTCGGTGCGCTCGTGGGCGCGTTCCAGCGCTGTCTCGGCCTCGGCCTTGGTCTGGTACGGACCGAGGCGTTCGATGTTGGCGCACCCGTCGGCGGGCTCGACCCTGTTGTGCTTCAGGCACCAGTACCAGGGTCCGTCGGTGGCAGCGCTCATGGGCCCATCCTTACACTGCTGCGGTGCCTGTGAGCCATGCGGTTCGGCCGGGGACGGTCTCACCCCACCGTCTGGTGCCGGCGAGCATCCCGCGCCCGGAGTACGTCGGCAAGCCGGCACCAGAGCCGTACCGCGGCCCAGACGTGCAGCCGGCCGAGATCATCGAACGGATGCGGGTCGCTGGACGCATCGCCGCCCAGGCCTTGACCGAGGTGGCCGCACACATCCAGCCCGGCGTCACCACCGACACCCTGGACCGGGTCGGCCACGAGTTCCTCTGCGACCACGGCGCGTACCCCTCCACGCTGGGGTACCGGGAGTTCCCCAAGTCGCTGTGCACCAGCGTGAACGAGGTCATCTGCCACGGCATCCCCGACTCGACCGTGCTCGAGGACGGCGACATCGTCAACATCGACATCACCGCGTTCGTCACCATCGACGAGGTGGGCGTCCACGGTGACACCGACGCCACGTACCTGGTCGGAGACGTCGACGAGGAGTCCCGGCTGCTGGTCGAACGGACCGAGCGGGCACTCGCCCGGGCGATCTCCTCGGTGCGTCCGGGACGTCGGCTCAACATCGTGGGTCGGGTCATCGAGTCCTACGCCAAGCGCTTCGGCTACGGCGTGGTGCGCGACTTCACCGGTCACGGCGTCCACACGTCCTTCCACTCCGGGCTGGTCGTCCCGCACTACGACGACCCCCGCGCCGACCTCGTCCTCCAGCCGGGCATGACCTTCACCATCGAGCCCATGCTCAACCTCGGCACACCGGACTGGCGCATGTGGGACGACGGCTGGACCGTGGTGACCGCGGACCTGCGACGCTCGGCGCAGTTCGAGCACACGATCGTCGTGACCGACGATGGTGCCGAGGTCCTCACGCGCGCGTGAGCAAGCCGCTAAGGTCCAGCAGGTGGAAGAAGGCGGACGGTCCATCGGTTTCGGCATCGACATCGGCGGCAGCGGCATCAAGGGCGCCCGGGTGGACCTCGACACCGGAGAGCTGGCCAGCGACCGGATCAAGATCCTCACCCCTGACCGACCGGCACCGGAGAACGTCGTGCCGATCATCCAGGAGATCCTGGCGACCGCGGCGTGGTCCGGGCCGTTCGGGTGCACGTTCCCCGGCGTGGTACGCCATGGGGTGCTCTACAGCGCGGCCAACCTCGGCGAGCACTGGGTGGGCATGCACCTAGAGGAGCTCATCCACCAGGCCTGTGGCCTGCCCGTCGCGGTGCTCAATGACGCCGATGCGGCTGGGCTCGCCGAGGTGCGCTACGGGGCTGCCAAGGGACGTGACGGGGTCGTCCTGCTCACCACGTTGGGGACCGGCATCGGTACCGCGCTGATCAACGACGGGGCGCTGGTGCCCAACACCGAGTTCGGGCATGTGCAGATGTACGGCAAGTCGGCGGAGAAGTACGCGGCCTCGTCGGTCAAGGAACGCAAGAGCCTGTCGTACAAGCAGTGGGCGGCGCGGCTGCAGGAGTACTACTCCTACCTGGAGTTCCTCCTGTCACCGGACGTGATCATCGTGGGCGGTGGCATCAGCCGGAGCTCGGAGAAGTTCCTTCCGCTGCTGGACCTTCGCGCCGAGGTCGTCCCCGCCGCCTTGCGGAACCAAGCGGGCATCGTGGGCGCCGCGGTGGTGGCGGCGGAGCGGTTCGAGGGCGGCCAGCCCGTCGGCTAGCGATCGCTGAGAGACCTGGCGTGGGGCCGAGCTGGGTGACTGCTCGCGAAAAGCTCCCCCACCGGGCGACGGTCTCGCTAGCGTTGCCGCCATGGTCGCTGTCGCCCGCCGCACCAAGGTCACCGTCGTGGGAGCCGGCTCCGTCGGCGCCACCATCGCCTTCGCCTGCCAGGTGCGGGGCGTCGCCCAGACCATCGCCCTGTACGACCTGAACGAGGCCAAGACCCGCGCCGAGGTTCTCGACATGAACCACGGCAAGGCCTTCACGCCGCCCGTCGAGGTGATCGGCAGCAGCGACCCGCAGGTCACGGCCGGCTCGGACGTCATCGTCGTCACGGCCGGCGCCAAGCAGAAGCCGGGCCAGACGCGCCTGGACCTTGCGGCCGCGAACGTCGCGATGATGAAGTCGATGGGCCCGCAGCTGCTCGAGCTCAGCCCGAACGCCATCTTCTGCATCGTGACCAACCCGTGCGACGTGGTCACCTACGCGACCCAGAAGTACACCGGGCTGCCCACGAACAGGGTGTTCGGCTCGGGCACGGTGCTCGACTCCGCGCGGCTGCGCTACCTGGTGGCCGAGCAGGTGCGGGTGAACCCGACGAACGTGCACGGCTACATCGCCGGCGAGCACGGCGACTCCTCGGTGGCCCTGTGGTCGAGCGCCTCCATCGGGGCGACCCCCCTGCTGGAGTGGAACGAACCCGACCGTCCGCTCACCGCCGACGACCGGGAACGCATCCACTTCGACGTCGTGCACGCCGCCTACGAGATCATCGAGGGCAAGGGCGCAACGTGGTACGGCGTCGCGCTGGCGGTGGCCCGCATCCTCGAAGCGATCATCGACGACGCCAACACGATCCTGCCGGTCAGCTCGCTGATCACCGACTACTACGGCATCAACGACGTCGTCATCTCGATCCCCAGTGTGGTCGACCGGCTCGGCGTGCACGACGTGCTGCACATCCCGCTGAACGACGCCGAGCTGGCCGGTCTGCGCGCCAGTGCCGACGCGGTGCAGTCGGTGGCGCGCTCGCTCGGCCTGTAGCGCGGGGGCCCGGCCGGGGGCCGGGCCAAGCGTTGCGACGGGCTCCCGTCGACGTCACCCTGATCTCGTCGACGACCTGCCACCTGTTCCAGCCGCTGCTCTACCAGGTGGCCACCGGCATTCTGTCGTCGGACGAGGTGGCGCCGACGACCCGGGACATCTTGAGCAACCAGCGCAACCTCACCGTGCCGGCCGCCACGGTGACGGCCATCGACCTCGAGCGCAAGGTGGTGCTGGCGCACGCGCTGGGCCGCACGTGGTTCGAGACGCCCTACGACACCCTGATCGTCGCGGCGGGAGCGGGGCAGTCGTCCTCGGCAACGACCACTTCGCCGACTTCTCTCCCGGCATGACGTCCATCGACGATGCCCATGAGCTGCGCGGGCGCATTGGACGCGCGGATCTCCGCGGGGCTCAGCAACGTCGTCGCCGCCACGTACCCGGCGGCGACGCGCACGATGCGGTGGACGAGTGCCGCGTCGACGTGGCGAGGTAGACCCGGCGCAACGAGCGCACGGTCGACTCGAGCAGGGGCCGAAGAGCGGCGGAGGGCTCGCGCTTGTTGTCCGGCGTGCGCCGGAGACCAGCGAGGCGGGGTCAGGCCGAGGTGGAGCTGCGCCCCTTGATCGCGCCAAGACCGGCCAGCGCCAGGATGGCGAAGACGATCTGCAGGCCGTGGCGGATCCAGTCGATGCCGGCTGTGTCCTCCACGCCGATCAGCCGGGCCACGAGGTCACCCACCAGCGCGCCGACGGCGCCGACGACGATCGTGAGGAAGATGCCCACGTTCTGCTTGCCCGGCATGAGCAGCCGCGCGAGCGGGCCGATGATGACGCCTGCGAGCAGCGCGCCGATGATCGTGCTGATCCAGTCCATGAAGGCTCCTCGTCGTCAGAGTCGTGTCAACGTAGAGGATGACTCGGCGGATCACCTTCATGCCGGCGGGTCGGCCCTTCGGCGTGTCGCACTCGTTCAGCAACCGCGCCGACGGCCCGACGCTCCGCCCCCCGGGGTTCCAGTGCGGGCGCGTCCGGCCACGTCCGGGGCATGAGCCATGCCCGTCCGTCCCCGGGCGGGCGAGTCGGTCTGTAAGCCGGGTCCTGTCCCGGCGCGCTGGGCGCCGGGGGCGGCCATCCCTCTCGGGCCGACGTCGCCGCCGGCCTCCAGCGGCCTACCCGGAAGCTCGGACGGGCCGTCCTCGATCGCTTCCTGTCTGGCCTTGCTCCGGGTGGGGTTTGCCGAGCCACGCGGGTCACCCCGCGTGCTGGTGGTCTCTTGCACCACCGTTTCACCCTTGCCAGCGGGGCCGGAGCCCTGCTGGCGGTCTGCTTTCTGTGGCACTGTCCCGCGGGTCACCCCGGGTTGCCGTTAGCAACCACCCTGCCCTGCGGAGCCCGGACTTTCCTCGGCGAGGCACCACCAGGCGCCTCGACGCGGCCGCCCGACCGACTCGCCCGCATCATCCATGATACGCCGCTCAGCGCAGGCCCAGGGCGCGCAGGCTGGGCCGTCCGTCCGGCCAGAAGGCCAGCTCGGCCAGCGATGCCGGCGTCACGTCCACTCGATGGACGGACTCGATGGGAGCCCGCAACGCGGCGGACACCAGCACCTTGACCGGCATCGCGTGTGTGACCAGCAGGACGGTGGATGCCTCGAAGCTGGACCGCAGCCGCTCCTGCGCAGCGCTCACCCGTTGCGCGAGGTCGACCAGCGACTCCCCTCCCGGGGCAGGCATGCCCGGATCGCCCAGCCAGGCATCGAAGAGGGCCGGATCACGGCGGCGTGCCTCGGAGAAGGTCAGGCCATCCCAGGCGCCGAAGGCCATCTCGGCGAGGTCATCGTCGATGATCACCTCGACCCCCACCCGGTCGGCGACGACCTGTGCGCTCTGCCGCGTGCGCAGCAGCGGCGAGGTCACGATCGCTTGGAGGGAGGACGGCCCGAGCCGCGTCGCGAGCGCACTCGCCGCCTGCGCGACCTGACCCCGCCCGGCATCGGTCAGCTCCACGTCGGCTCCGCCTCGACCGCTGAACCGGCGTTGCTGAGTCAGTGCGGTCTCACCGTGCCTGAGCAGGTAGAACGTGGTCGGCTCGCCCGACTGGGCTCGCAGCAGCGGTCGCCGCTCGGGCTCGGCGGCCTCTCCGTCGAGGACCTGGTTCAGCAGCCGGTCGGCGTGCGCGTTCTGCGACCGGGGCACCCAGGTGAAGGTCACCGAGGACATGTCGTGCATGTCGCGGGCGCGCAGCGACAGCTCTCGCATGTCGGCGTGCTTGATCTTCCATCGACCCGACATCTGCTCGACGACGAGCTTGGAGTCCAGGCGCACCTCTATCCGCGAGCGTGGGTCGATGCGGTGGGCCTCCTCCAGCCCGGCAATCACTCCCCGGTACTCCGCGACGTTGTTGGTTGCCGTCCCGATCGCCTCGGCGCGCTCGACGAGCACCTGCCCGGTGGCGGCGTCCTTGACGACCGCCCCGAACGCGGCGGGGCCGGGGTTACCGCGGGACCCACCGTCGGCCTCGACGATCAACGAGCGGCTCATGCGTCCTCGACACGGATCAGCAGCCGGCCGCACTCCTCGCAGTGCAGCACCTCGTCCTCGGGTGCGGCGGCTACTCGCGCCAGGTCGACGGGGGTCAGCATCAGCTGGCAGCCCTCACAGCGGCCGTGTCGGAGCGCAGCGGCGCCGACTCCGGAGTGCTGGCCTCGGGAACGCTCGTATCGCTCGACCAGCCTTGGGGACAGCTGCGCGACAAGGTCGGCCCTGGTGCTGGCCAGGGTCGCCAGCTCCTCGTCGATGGCGGCGCGCAGGTGGGCGAGATCGCTCTCGTGCTGCTCGCGGCTGCTGGTCACCGCGTCGAGGTCGGCGCTCACAGCGGCCAGGGCGATCTCGGCGTCCTCGAGGGTCTGCATGGCCTCGAGCTCGCCGTCCTCCACCGCGGAGAGCTTCTCCTGCAGGGTGGCGATCTCGTGCTGCAGACTCTCCAGCTCACGGGGGGACGAGACGGCTCCCGCGTCCAGCCTGGTCTGGTCCCGCTGCTGACGGCTGAGGATCGCCTCCGCTTCTCCATCGGCGGCGCGGACGGCGGCTCGCGCCGCCTGCACGGCCTGGCTGGCGCCTTGCCGCTGGTCCTCCAGCTCGGCTGCGTGTGCCCGCAGGTCTGCCAAGGCAGCCACTGCCGGGTGCGAGTGCCGCTGCTGCTGCAGCCCATCGGCTCGGGAGTCCAGATCCTGCAGGTCGAGCAGGTGGCGCTGCATGCTCAACGGGAAGCCGGTCATTCCGGGTGCGCCTCCAGGGTGTCGGTGGTCACGGGCTGTGCGTGCATCGTCCACGGGTCGGTGCACAGGTCCGAGACACCGATCTCGAGGTCGGCGGCAGCGGCGCCGAGGTCCTGCGTCAGCAGGTCGGCCGCCATGGGCAGCCAGGGCCATTCCGAAGCCCAGTGCGACACGTCCACGAGTGCGGGCCCGCCGGCCTCGATGGCGCCGCTGGCCTCGATGGCGCCGATCGATTCGATCGTCTCGATCGCCGGATGGTGTCGCAGGTCGGCGGTCACGAAGGCATCCACCCCCGCGCGGACCGCCGTCGACAGCAACGAGTCGCCGGCCCCCGCGCAGACCGCAACCGTGCGCACCAGTCTGCCGGGGTCGCTGCTGGCCCGCACGCCTGCCACGGTCGGCGGGAGGGCCACTGCGACCCGTCCGACGAACTCCTCCAGCGTCTCGGGCTCCGGCAGCCGACCGATGCGTCCCAGTCCCCGGCGTGCATCGAAACCTGCCAGCTCGACAACGTCGAATGCCGGCTCCTCGTACGGGTGGACCCGCCGCAGGGCGGCGACCACTGCGGCTCGCGCCTGTCGTGGCAGCACCATCTCGACCCTGGTCTCAGGGACTCGCTCGACCGCGCCCACGCCCCCGATCGCGGGGGTGGCCCCCGGCAGCGGACGAAAGGTGCCCGTCCCCTCGAGCAGGTAGCCACACCGGTCGTAGTTGCCGATCCGCCCCGCGCCGGCGGATGCGAGCGCGTCGAGGACCTCGTCGGCTTCCGCGTGGGGGACGAACGTGATGATCTTGTCGAGGTCCTCGGTCATCGGAGCCAGGGGTCGCAGGTCGACCAGCCCCAGGGCGGACGCCAGGGCGTCTGACACCCCCGGGTCGGCACTGTCGGCGTTCGTGTGCGCGGACAGCAGGGCCACGCCGCCGCGGATAAGCCGGTGCAGCACCGCCCCCTTGGGCGTGGACGACGCGACTGACTGGACGCCGCGCAGCAGCAGCGGGTGATGCGTCACAAGCAGATCGGCACCCCGGTCGAGGGCCTCCTCGGCGACCGCCAGGGTCGGGTCGACCGCGAGCAGCAGACGGCGGACGGGAGCGGACGGGTCGCCGCAGACCAGGCCCACTGCGTCCCCGTCCTCGGCCCAGGCTGGGCGATACCGACGCTCGACCGCCGCGACGATCTCCCCCACCGTGAGCACGACGTGAGAGTATCCGGGCGGTCGGACGGTCGATCGAGGACGGTCCAGCGCTGACCTCCGGACTACCCTGAGCGGGCGGCAACGCAGTAGCCGGGCGCATAGCTCAGTGGGAGAGCACCTGCCTTACAAGCAGGGGGTCGCAGGTTCGAACCCTGCTGCGCCCACCCAGAGACCTCCCGGCCAGACTCGGCGCGGTGGCGGTGAGGCAGGGCCGTCACTCCTCGGCGGGGCGGCTGTACCCGAGCAGCGCGTCTCCGACCTCCATCTCGTCCCCGAGAGCGTCGATGTCCTCCTGCGACAGCCCGAACTCCCCGGCGCCCATCGCGGCGTCCGCGCCGAGCACCGCCCCGGCCACGGCACCCTCCTCACCGGCCGCCACAGCACCGGCGCCGAGCCCGATGAGGGCGCCCGCCGCCGCGCGAAGGTCGGCCCGCTCGGAGTCGCTGAGATCCGACGCTCGCGCCAGCACGAGTCCGTCCTCGGGCTCCTTGAGCAGCAGTCGTGCGTCGATCACCCGAATCGTGCCGGCCTCGCTGAACGCGTCCAACTCGGTGACGCTGCCGCCGGTCACAGCGAAGTCCTCGAACGACAGCAAGAACACCTGAATCGGTCCCCGCCGGCACGCTACGGCCCGCCCGCCACGGCGGCATCATCCTCGGCGGATGACGCCGCTGCGTACCCGGAGTGGGTAGCCTCCCCAGTGATGCAGATCGCATCCTGCGCGGCCTGGTCTGGGCGGTGTGCTCCGCGCGGATGTGATGATTCGCGCGGATGTAGGGAGATCCATATGAGTGCACCCACCGTCGCTCCGGGAGAGACCGCAGCGTGGTTCAGCCAACCGGCCAGGGACGTGCTGGCCGCAGTCGGCACCAACCCCGAGACGGGTCTGACCTCCGCCCAGGCGGCCAGTCGGCTCCAGCGGTTCGGACCCAATGTCATCGTCTCCGAGCCGCCACCGTCGACGTGGGCAGTGGCCCTGATCCAGCTCCGGGACTCCATGAACCTGATGCTCATCGCCGTCTCGGTCGTCAGCATCCTGATCGGTCAGATCCCGACGGCGTTCGTCGTGGCTTTCCTGGTGGTGCTCAACGTAGTGATGGGCACCCAGCAGGAGATGAAGGCTCGGGCCAGCGTCGACGCTCTGGCCAAGATGCAGACACCGCAAGCCAAGGTGATGCGCGACGGCACGCTGACCCAGGTTGCGGCGACCGATCTGGTTCCCGGGGACGTGGTGAACCTCGAAGCGGGCGACATCGTGCCTGCCGACGGCAGGCTGATCCGGTCGGCGACGCTGGAGACGCAAGAGGCTGCGCTGACCGGGGAGAGCGCGCCCATCAGCAAAGACCCCGGAGTGATCGACCGGGCTGAGGTCACCCTCGGCGATCGGGCGAACATGGTCTTCCAGAACACGTCGGTGACCCGCGGCACCGGGGCGATGGTGGTCACCGAGACCGGCATGAGCACCGAGATGGGCAAGATCGCATCGATGCTGTCAGCGGTCGCTCCGAGCAAGTCCCCGCTCCAGAGCGAGCTGGACGGACTGACGAAGGTGCTCGGCACGATCGCGTGGGCCGCCGTCGCGATCATCGTCGCTCTGGGCCTGTCGCGCGGAGACGACCTCGACCAGGTTCTCCTTCTCGGGGTCGCGATGGCCATCTCGGCTATCCCCACCGGGCTGCCCACCTTCGTGCAGGCGATGCTGGCCTTCGGTGCCAAGCAGCTGGCCGAGGCCAAGGCTGTGGTGAAGAACCTGACCGATGTCGAGACGCTCGGGGCAACCAGCGCCATCAACTCCGACAAGACCGGCACCCTGACGATGAACGAGATGATGGTCCGCTCGATGTACGTGCGCGACCACTGGTACACCGTGGCCGGGGAGGGCTACGCGAAGACAGGAGCGATCCGGGTGGCGGCAGGAGACACCGCCCCCGACTTCACCAACCTCGCCTATGGGCTGACGCTGTGCAGCGACGCGACCGTCTCGGATTCCGGTGCGGTGATCGGCGACCCGACCGAGGCCGCACTCGTGGTCCTGGCGGCGAAGATAGGGGTCGACGCGGAGGAGAGCCGACGCGAGTACCCGCGCGTCGCGGAGGTCCCGTTCGACTCCGCGTACAAGTTCATGGCCACCTTCCACAACGTCCCGGCGCCCAGCGGCGGGCAACGGCACGTCGAGCTGGTCAAGGGCGGCCCGGACGTCGTGCTCGAGCGCTGCTCGACCATGCTGGCCGATGACGGTGCGGTGGCCCTGGACGTGGACCGGGTGATGGCCGCGAACCGGGAGATGTCCGAACGGGGTCTGCGGGTGCTGGCCTTCGCCGTGCGCGACCTGGCCGGGCAGCAGGACGCGGTCGTCGCTGACCCGATGTCGTTCGTCGCCGACCTGCAGTTCGTGGGCCTCGTCGGGATCATCGACCCGCTGCGCCCCTCGGCGATCGAGGCGGTGAGCATCGCCCACCGGGCGGGCATCGAGGTCCGCATGATCACAGGTGACCACGCCATCACCGCAGGGGCGATCGGTGCCGAGCTCGGCCTCGGCCCAGGGGCGATCAGCGGTAGCGAGCTGGCTGCGATGAGCGACGAGGAGCTCAGCGCGGCGCTGCCCAACCTGCACGTGTTCGGTCGGGTCACCCCACAGGACAAGCTGCGTCTGGCCAGGCTGATGCAGCAGCGCGGCGACATCGTCGCGATGACCGGGGACGCGGTCAACGACGCCGCCGCACTCAAGCAGGCCGACATCGGTGTGGCCATGGGCTCAGGCAGCGAGGTCACCAAGCAGGCCGGGAAGATGATCCTGACCGACGACAACTTCGGCACCTTGGTCAGGGCGGTCGAGCTCGGCCGCAGCACCTACGAGAAGATCGTCAACTACGTCCGCTACCAGATGAGCCAGCTGCTCTCCCTGGTGCTGCTGTTCCTCACGGCCAGCATCTTCGACATCAACTCCGGCGTCGCGATGACCCCGCTGATGGTGCTGTTCCTCAACTTCTTCATCTCGGTCTTCCCGGTCATCACGATCATGCACGAGGAGCCCGGTCCCGGCACCATGACCCGCCCACCACGGGATCCGAAGGTGAAGCTGGCCAACCCAGTGGCGATCCGGCAATGGGTCCTGTTCGGAGGGGTGCTCTTCGGCGTCACCCTGATCGCCCTCCTGGGCGGGCCAGGCGAGCTCAGCGTCGACGAGCCCAGCGTCCCGATGACGATGGCCTTCACCGTCATGGCCCTGGGCACGATCTTCAGCGGTCTCGTCCTGCGACGAGACCCGGAGTCCGGGCTCTCGGCCCCGATCCTCGATGCGGTCAAGACGCTGTCGATCCCGGTGCTCATCACGGTCGTGGCCGTCGAGTGGACGTTCATGCAGAACCTGCTCGGCACCACGTCCCTTGCCGGCGGTCAGTGGCTGGCATCTCTGGGCCTGGCGCTCGTGGTGCCGATCGTCATCGAGGTGGCCAAGGCCGTGCGTCGCCGGAGCCTCGCCAGGCCCGCGGCGCCCGTCGATGTGCCGCATGTCGTCACCCCCGAGCGTGCGATCGTGGGCTGACAGCACGCGGATGAGCGACGCCCGGGTGGGCGGTGCGACCCCACCGTCAAGGGCTGACCGGGTGCACGGTGGTCAGCAGCGCGGCGTCCGCCCTGCCATGAGCCGCGCCGTCGCGGGTGATCTCGATCCGCTGCTGCCTGCCGCGGATGGTCAGGGTGAAGGCGAGTCGCTCCCAGCGCTCCGGAAGCGCAGGACGGGTCCGCACCGTCCCGTCGCTGGAGACAGTCACACCCGCGAAGCCGAACACCACGGCCTGCCACACCCCACCGCAGGACGCGCCGTGGATGCCGTCCGCGGCGTTGCCGCGCACGTCCTGCAGGTCGACCAGCGCGGCACGCCGGAAGTGCTCCATCGCATCGTCGGCCAGGCCCGCACGTGCGGCGATGATCGCCTGCATCGCCGGACCCAGGGACGAGCCGTAGACGTGGTCGGTACGTGGCGTGTAATAGGCGTAGTTCGTCCGTAGCTGCTGCTCGGAGAACTCCTCCTCACGCAGCAGCGTCAGCATCAGCACGTCCGGCTGCTTGAGCACCTGGGACCGGTTGACCCCGTCGACCCCGAGGATCGCCTGCATCGAACGGGTTCGTGGCTCGAAGCCGGCCAGGTCGATGTCCTGCAGGTCGAGGTAGCCGCGGAACTGCGGGATCAGCCCGTCAGGCAGCACGTCGACGACGATGCCGGCCGCCACCTGCGACCAACGGCTCAGCTCGTCCTGGCTCAACCGGAGACCCTCGAGGAGGGCCGCGGCCCGCTGCGGGTCGTAGGCCTGCAGCCATCCGAGCGCGTGCAGACCGGCGCCTATGGCCCAACGCGCCATGGCGTTGGTGAAGGCGTTGTCGTCGACGTGCTCGTGGTACTCATCCGGCCCGATCACGTCGCGGTAGTGGTAGGTGCCGTCGTCGTCCGGCTCGGCCCGGGAGGCGTAGTAGCGCGCGGTGTCCACCACCAGCTCGGCGCCGCGGGCTGCCATCCAGCGGTCGTCCCCGGTCACCCGCCAGTAGGTCGTGGCTGCGTAGGCGATGTCCGCGGAGATGTGGATCTCGATGTCACCGGTCCACACCCGAGCCAGCGCACCGGGGTCGGTCACATCGGGCATCCAGGCCGGCGTGACCTCGGTCCCGGTGTCGGCGCTCTCCCAGGGGAACGCCGCCCCCCGCAGGCCGGCCCGCGCGGCCTTGTCCCGAGCCTGCGCAAGCCGGTGCCAGCGGTAGTCGAGCAGGTTGCGGGCGACATCGGGCAGGGTGTGGATGAACACCGGCAGCATGAAGACCTCGGTGTCCCAGAACGTGTGGCCGTGGTACCCGAACCCCGACAGGGTCTTGGCGCCGATGTTGACCTGGTCGTCATCGCGTGGCCCGACGATGAGCAGGTGGAAGAGGTTGAACCGGACGGCCAGGGCCATCTGCTCGTCCCCGTCGATCTCGATGTCGCAGCGCGACCAGTCGGCAGCCCAGCGGCGGGCGCTGGCGTCGGCCAGCTCGTCCACCGTCCCGGCCTGCTCGGCCATCGCCATCGCCGCCGAGGCGAGACTGCGACCGGCTTCGGGGTCTCCGGATTCTGGGTCGCCTGCCTCGGGGTCTCGTGAGCTGACGTAGGCCACGACCTTGTCGATTCCCACCGTGGTGCCCGCCGCAGCGTCGAACCGCACCACCCGGGACACCGCGCCCGGAACCTCCCAGCGCTGCGAGGGAGCAGCAGTCCCGGACGCACTCACGCGAGCCGCGAGTGCCACCTGGTAGCGGCCGTCCCGGGTGCGCACCCACATCCCGTCGACGCCTGTGGCGGAGTTGCCGAGAGCGGCCAGGTGCTCGGTGTGCATGACGAGGGTGGTGCCGTTGCCGACGTTCCCGGCCGAGGACACGATAGGGGCGCGGATCTCCACGGTGCTGTCCTGCTCCGGGCTGACCCGGACCGTGACCACGGCGAGGTGCCGCTGCACCATCGACGCGAACCGCCGGAACTCCAACCGGGCGGCAGCGCCGCTCGGCGCCACCCAGCGCAGCGACCGCCGAAGCTCTCCGGTGCGCAGATCCAGGGTCCGGCGGTAGTCATCGACCTCGCCTCGGTGCATCGCGAACTCCTCGCCGTCCACCAGCACCGTCAAGGCGGTCCAGTCCGGCATGTTCGCGATCTCGGTGACGGCGATGGGGACGGCATCGAACACCCCGTGGAGGAAGGTCGTGCGCCACTCCCCCGATGCCTGCTCCTCGAAGGTCCCCCGGGTCGACAGGTATCCGTTCCCGATCGTGAAGACCGTCTCGTCATGGTGCTGCTTCGCGGCGTCGAAGGAGGTCTGCTCAACGGTCCACATGAGTCCTCATCCAGTCGGCGCGTCAGAGTCGACGACGATGCTAGGCAGTCCCCGCGGCATGGGCTGCGTCGAGTGTTCGTCATGCGCCGCTGGTTCGACGCATCGACCTATGAGAAGCCAGGCGCCGACCGCCAGCGAGGGGTGGGGGTCAGCCGGGGAGGCGCCGCAGCACCAGGACCGACCGGCCTGCCAGCAGGACGGTCCCTCCCGCTGGGACAGGGTCGCCGTCCGCGGCCGGGTCGGCGGTGTCGATGGCCGTGGACCAGGCGGCCCCGTGGTCGCCCGGGGGCAGGGTGAAGGTGGCCTCGTCCCAGTGGCCGTTGACGCACAGGTAGAAGGTGTCGCTGGTGCGCACCTCGCCGTGGCGACCGCGCTTGCCGACGATGTCGCCGTTGAGGAAGACGGCGAGCTGGAGCATGCCCGGGTAGTCCCAGTCGGCCTGGGTCATCGGCTGACCGTCAGGGGCGTACCAGACCAGGTCCGGGAGCGGGGAACCAGGTTGGATCTGCCCGGAGAAGTAGTGCCGGCGGCGGAAGACGCTGTTGCGGGTCCGTAGCTCGATCAGTCGGCGGACGAAGTCCAGCAGGTCGGTGTCCGCCCCGTCCCAGTCGAGCCAGGAGATCTCGTTGTCCTGGCAGTAGCCGTTGTTGTTGCCGTGCTGGGTGTGCCCGATCTCGTCCCCAGCCAGCAGCATCGGGACCCCTTGGGAGAGCACGAGCGTCGTGAGGAGGTTGCGCTGCTGACGCGCCCGCAACGCCAGCACCTCAGGGTCGTCGGTGTCGCCCTCCACCCCGCAGTTCCACGACCGGTTGTGGCTGTCCCCGTCCCGGTTGCTCTCGCCGTTGGCCTCGTTGTGCTTGTCGTTGTAGGAGACCAGGTCGCGCAGGGTGAACCCGTCGTGAGCGGTGACGAAGTTGACACTGGCGAACGGCCGCCTCCCGTCGTCTCCGTAGAGGTCGGCGGAGCCGGTGAACCGCGTCGCCATCTCGGGCATGGTTCCGGGCACGGAGCGCCACGCGTCACGGGCGCAGTCGCGGTACTTCCCGTTCCACTCCGCCCACTGCCACGGGAAGTTGCCGACCTGATACCCGCCGCCCCCGATGTCCCACGGCTCGGCGATCAGCTTCACCCCGGCGATCACCGGATCCTGCTGGACGATGTCGAAGAAGGCCGCGGTGCGTTCCGGGCTGCCGTCGTCGCGGGCCAGGGTGACGGCGAGGTCGAAGCGGAACCCGTCGACGTGCATCTCGGTTACCCAGTAGCGCAGCGAGTCCATCATGAGATGCAGGACGAACGGGTTCTCGGTGTCCAGGCTGTTGCCGCAGCCGGTGTAGTCGATGTAGTGGGTCTTGTCCCCGGGCATGCAGTGGTAGTAGTCACCGGCGAACCCGCGGAATGCCACCGCCGGACCGAAGAACCCGCCCTCACCGGTGTGGTTGAACACCACGTCCAGGATCACCTCGATCCCGGCCCGGTGCAGGGCCTGGACCATCCGGCGGAACTCCTGCACCTGCCGCCCGCCCCCTCCCAGGGCGGAGTACTCGTCGTGCGGGGCGAAGTACCCGATGGTCTGGTAGCCCCAGTAGTTGCGCAGCCCACGACCCTGCAGGAACGCGTCGTGGATCTTCTGGTGCACCGGCAGCAGCTCGACAGCGGTCACGCCGAGGCGCTGCAGGTAGTCGGTCACCGACGGCTCGGTGAACGCGGCGTACGTGCCCTGCAGCCGCTCGTCCATGCCCGGCCACCGCTTCGTGAACCCCTTGACGTGGGCCTCGTAGATGACCGTCTCGTCCAGGCTGGTCAGCGGCGGGGCGTCGTCGGCCCAGTCGAAGAACGGGTTCACCACGACCGAGCGGGGCACGTACGCGGCGTTGTCCTCGGTGTTCGGCGACAGGTCGCTGTTCGCGATCGCCAGCGAGGAGTGCGGGGTGATACCCCCGTCGATCGCCTGGGCGTGGGGGTCGAGCAGCAGCTTCGCGGGGTTGCAGTTGCGGCCGTGCCGCGGGTCCCAGGGGCCGTGCACCCGGAACCCGTACCGCGTCCCCGGCTCCACCAGCCGCAGGTAGCCGTGGTGTACCGGACCGCTGCGGTCGGGCAGCTCCACCCGCTGCTCGCTGCCCGCCGGGTCGTCGGGGTCGAACAGGCACAGCTCCACCCCGTCCGCGTCGGGGGCATACACCGCGATGTTCGCGCCCGTCCCGTCGTAGCGAAGCCCCAGAGGGCGGGGCAGACCCGGCCACATCGTCATGCCCGCAGTGTGGACGGGCCGCAGACCGGACGTACCCGGTTCTGCGATGTTCGCCGCGGCCGGACGCCGCGCGCTCTGCCGACGTGAGCACCCCCGAGCCTCATCGTCCGAAGGAGTGTGGGTCATGGCCCTCACACCGTCGGACGATGCGGCCTACTGGGACGTGAGCTCGCGCAGGTGGTCGCCGAGCACCTGCGCGAAGCGCTCGGGATCGGTGTTCCAGGCCCACATGTGCTCGGCGCCCTCGACGACCTCCAGACGCACCACCCCGGCCGGGGCGTTCGCGACGAACTCCTCACTCGCCTCGATCGGGTTGGTCAGGTCCTCGGTGCCGTGGATGATCAGGGTGGGCACGTCGAGGTCGTCGACCCGGGAGACGTAGTCGGTCTCGTCGAAGTCGATGGTCACCCGCTGCTCCCCGATCCACTTGCCGGCGTTGACCAGCAGGGCAGGGTAGCCCCGCTCGGCGGCTCCGAGGTCGACGGTCTGCCCGAAGGAGGTCACGGGGGCGTCGAAGGCCATCCCGACCACGGAGTCGGCGAGGTCGGAGTTCTCCAGGAACGCCATCGAGATGGCGCCACCGGTGCTGGCGGCCAGCAGCACGACGTCCTCCGCCCCGTTGTCCAGGGCGTAGCGGACCGCGGCCTCCAGATCGGGCCACTCGGTCATGCCGAAGTTGCTGATGCCGTCCTCGGGCTGGCCCTCGAGGTCGTCCCGGAAGGTGATGAGCAGCGTCGGCAGCCCGACCTCGTGCGCGGTCTGCAGCATGCGCAGGCCCTCGTTGCGGGTGGCCCCCCGGCCGTGGCTGAAGATCGCCCAGGTGTCGGACTCGCCGGGGACGAACCAGGCCGGCGAGGGACCGAGCGGGGTGTCGATGTCCACCTCGGTGAAGTCCAGCCCGAGCCCGCGTCGGGGGTCGCCCGGGAAGTAGTTGTACTCCACCCGAGCCTGGCTGCCCGTGGCGGGCAGCTGCCCCAGCACCTCGATGACCTCTCGGGTGGCGACCGCTCCGTCGGTATCCGAGACACGGTCGACCTGGAGGTAGTCGTCCCCCGCAAGCCTCACACCGGCGATCCCGGCGCTCGTCGCGTCCTCGTCCGGCGGGGTCTCCATCTCCAGGGCGATGCTCTGCTTGTCGGCGGTGACCACGGTGTCCGGGAAGTCCTCGGAGTAGTCCTTGATGGTCATCCCATCGATCAGCTGGCCACTGATGTACCAGACCGCGCCCAGGAACGCCAGCACCAGCACGAGCAGCAGGACGAGCAGCACGACGGCCACCCGCCTGCCCCTGCGTCGGGTCGTGGGTTCAGGGGCCGCCTGGCTGACCGTCATGAGGCCACACCCTGGACGAGTGCGGCGTCGTTGACAAGATCTCGTCACGCCGGGTCCGAGTGCCCCGGGTGGGCAGCCCCGGCTCACCGGTGGGATGCTGGCCGTACCATGACCGAGCACCAGACCTACGACGTCCTCGAGCGCCGGCCGGGATTCGAGCTGCGGCACTACCCGGCGCACGTGGTCGCCGAGGTCGAGGTGCGAGGGTCCTTCGAGGGCGCCGGGAACACGGCCTTCCGGCCGCTGGCGTCCTACATCACCCGCGGCGGGGTCGCGATGACGGCACCAGTGCTGCAGCACGCCGTGGACGAGGCGGATGACGCCACCACCGCCGGGGCCTACCGCGTCGCGTTCGTGATGCCCGCCGGAGCCAGCCTCGCGTCCCTGCCGATCCCGCAGGACGCCCGCGTGACGATCCGCGAGGTGCCCGAGGAGCAGGCCGCCGCGCTCGCCTTCTCCGGACGGTGGACCCGTGCGTCGTTCCGTCGGCACGTCGCCGACCTGCAGGAGGCGGTGACGCGCGACGGGCTCCAGCCTGCCGGCCCGGTGCGCTGGGCACGGTTCGACCCGCCCTGGACCCCGTGGTTCCTGCGGCACAACGAGGTGGTGCTGCCGGTGCACCCCAGGGACTGACTCAGTCGGCCAGCTCGGTGGGTCGTGCGATCACGTCCACCATGGCGCCGTTGCGGTGCGTCGTGATCGCCAGTGGCTGACCGATCGCCTCGGCGAACATGCGCCGCGCAAGGCCCTGGGCGTCGCTGACCGGCTCGCCCGCCACGCTGACCAGCACGTCGCCGACTCGCAGCCCGGCTCGGTCGGCCGGGCTGCCGGGCTCCACGTGGACGATGCGGACGCCGCGCCGCCGCCCGGTGCGTTCAGCCAGCGCCGACGGGAGCGGCGCGGGGGCGGTCGCCACGCCGAGGAACGCCCGACGCACCCGTCCCTCGCGCAGCAGCGTGGTCACGATCCGCATGGTCGTGCCGTTGACCGGCACCGCCAGCCCGAGCCCGATCCCGGCGACTGCGGTGTTGATGCCGACGACTCGTGCCGCGGAGTCGGCCAGCGCGCCGCCAGAGCTGCCCGGGTTGAGCGCCGCGTCGGTCTGGATGACGTCCTCGATGAGGCGGATGGTGCCTGCGCTGCGCGCCGGGAGGGAGCGACCGAGCGCGCTCACGACCCCGGCGGTGACCGAGCCGGCCAGCCCGAGCGGGTTGCCCACGGCAACGACCAGCTGCCCGACAACCAGGTCGTCGGCGCTGCCGAGAGTGGCCGGAGCGGGCGTCGGCCCGTCCGCGCGGAGCACGGCCAGGTCCGAGAGCCGATCCCGGCCGATGACCCGCACTCCCAGCTCGGCACCGTCGGCGAAGGCTGCGGTCCCGCTGTCCGAATCTGCGACGACGTGCGCATTGGTCAGCAGGAATCCGTCCGCGGTGAACACCACCGCCGACCCGGCGCCGACCTGTGCCGGCCTGCCGCGTCGCTGCCGAGCGATCGAGACGCTGGCGATGGAGGGAAGCAGCGCGGAGGCAACCGCGCTCACCACTCGCGAGTAGGCATCGAGAGCCTCGACGTCGTCCATGCGACCTCCTGCATGAGCACCCATGTGGACCCAACGCAGCAGTGCGGGTGCGCGCAACCCCCGTCCGCCGACAGCGGAATGAGGCATCGGCGCATCGAGGTGGCGGCGCGCGAGTGCGCGTGGAGTCAGCGCAACCGCATGGCGTGGGCGAGGGCGTTGACGACCGCGGAGTTGGTGACGTCGCTGTGCCCGCTGACGTGATCGTCGGCGAGCAGGTTGACGATCGAGCCGTCGGCGAAGGTGTAGGAGCCGTCCTCGTCGAGCATGGGCAGCTCCGTGGCGGAGGTGCCGACCGATCCGTTGGCGCCGATACCGCCGTAGAGGTCTGAGCGGTCGCCGAGTCCCGCGCCGGTCTGGCGCGCCAGTCGGGACGCGACGGCGTAGGCGAGGTGCACGGCTCGGTCGTTGTGCGTGTGGGTGATGAGCAGGGGCCCCTGGATGCGTCCGCTGGTCACCGCTGCGCGGAACGCCCCGTCCTTGCCGGTGTCGGCGTAGTTGGGGGTGAACCCGTAGTGACTGAAGGCGCCCTGCAGCAGGGTCACCGACGCGATCGGGGTGCTGGCGGCGGTGGCTGCTGCGGCCACCACGCGGGCCCCGAAGGAGTGACCGGCCAGGTGCACACGTGGCCCGCTGGGCAGTGCGTTGATGCGGTCGACGAGCGGGGCGAGGCCGTTGGCACCGACGTCCCCGGCGCGGGCCTTCATCGTGTAGTAGGTGAAGGTGTTGAGCACCTGTCGGGCCAGTGAGCTCCACGACTGCCCGAACAGCCCCGCCCCTGCCGTGGCGCTTCCGGCAGGGAGCAGGTCGGGGGCCACTCCGGGTGCGGTGTCCGGCTCGGCCGGGGCCGCGCCCACGGCGTCGCCGCCTCCCACGGCAGCGTCCCGCACCGCAGAGAACACCTCGTCAGGGTCACTGCGCAGCAGTGCCGACGGGACGCCGTCCTCGTCATCTGTGGCCGCCCCGGGCTCGTCGAGCAGCTGGCGCGCCAGCGCGACGAACTGGGCCCGGCCGTCAGCCGAGTCCAGCTGGGCGGCAGCCTGGTGCAGCGCGGATGCCACCGCGGCGTCGTCCACCGCGGCGTCGATGGCCTCGGACAACGCGGTGTCCTGGTCGGAGACCGACACCCCACCACCGGCGATGTCCTCCTCGTCCGCCCAGCGCACCGACGGCCACAGGATTCCGATGATCACCGGTCGGGCGGACGTCGATGCCGGCAGCAGCCTCGACAGCGCACTGTTGACCCGGTCGTAGAGCCGGCGGGCAGCGGGCATGTCGTTGTTCCATCCGTGGCACAGCACCAGCACGTCAGTGGCCTGCTCACGCTCGAGCATCGCCATGGCCTCGCTGAGCTCCGCCTGGTCGGCCACGGCGCCGGCCTTGGTGAACTCGATGACGGACAGCGGCAGAGTCATGGGGTCCCTCTCATAGCGCCTGCAGGGCACGCATGGCGTCCAGCATGCCCGCTCCTTGGAAGATCCTGGCCCGCCCGAGGTCGGTCGCTGAGTCGGTCAGGACCTGCTTGACCTGCTCGGGGCGTCCGACGAGCTCGCGCTTGACCGAGAGGAAGCCGGCCGCCGCACCGGACACGTGGGGGGCGGCCATCGAGGTGCCCGAGCTCTCGATGTAGGCGGCCGCAGGGTCGGCGCGCTGGGCCTGCTCGAGCAGCTTGCCTGCTGCTGCCGAGATCACCCGCTCGCCGGGAGCGACCAGGTCGGGCTTCATCCGGCCGTCCCCGGTGGGACCCTTCGAGGAGAAGTAGGACACTCCGGTGGTGTGCGGTGAGGACGAGGTGGCCCCCACGGTGATGGCCTCTGCGGAGTTGCCGGGGTCGTTGATGGTGGTGTCGAAGCCCAGGCGCATGGCTCGACCGTTGGGGTCCTGGGCGTATCCGTACCCGGTGTTCCCGGCCGCGACGACGACCACCACGCCGGAGCGGACCAGCCTGTCCACCTCGCGGCAGACCGGGGTACGTCCGGCGGCGAACCAGGCCGGGTCGAAGGGGTGCCCGACGGAGATGTTGACCCCGTGGACGCGGATGTTGCTGCCGTGCTCGTTGATCGCCTGGATGTAGAGAAGGGCGTCCAGCAGCGCCGTGATGTCGCCGGTCCGGTCGGCCCGCAGTACCTGGCACGAGAGCAGCTTGCACAGCGGCGCCATCCCGGTGATCCCGGCCACGTCCATGGGTTTGCGTTGGTCGCTGCCGGCCGCATCGCGATACCAGCCCACCCCGGTCGCCGCGACGCCGGGCCCCAGGCCGCCGGCGACGATGCCGGCCACGTGGGTGCCGTGCCCGTTCTCGTCGACGAGCGGGTCGGCATCCCCGCCGATGAACGACGCGTGCTCCACCCCCGCCGGCAGGTCGCGCAGGTTCGCGTGGTGCTGGAAGTGGATGTGCTCGGCGTGGATGCCCGAGTCGAGCACTGCCCACACGATGCCTTCGCCGCGGGCGTCGAAGGTGCGCTGTGCGGGTGTGCACTTGGTGGCCGGGCCCGACTGGAGCATCAAGCCGGTGATCTCGAAGTTGGGCCAGATCCGGTGGATGCACCCTCGGGGGGCACGGCTCGACGTTGTCGGCCGCGGCTCGCTCTGGTCGGTCGTCGCCGCGCCGTCGGCCTCGACCAACCTCCTGATCTGCGTGGCGGTGAGCGCCAACGTCACGTAGGGCGAGGCACGGTCGACGTCGACCAGGTCGGTGGCTCCGGTCACCTTGCTGGCCAGGGCGGCCAACCGGGCCCGGGCCGGGCCGATCCCGTCCGAGGTCCGCAGCTCGATGACCACGCCGATACGGGAGCGTGGCTGAGCCGTCATCACCGCGCGCAGCGGCTCGGACACCACCGAGTCCAGCACCAGCTCAGCCGGACTGCCCGATGGTGACTGCGTACCCGTCGGTGCCAGCTCCGCGATGTCGGGCTTGACGGTCGGACGCCGGTCACGCGTCGCTGCCATGGAGTCACCCCTCCCCGCAGACGTCCCCGTTGGGCCCGCCCGGTGATCGTAGGGCGCCGAAGGACTGCCGGGGAAGCGTTCTCTCCCGGCACGCGTCCGCCGCGCCGATCCCGGCGTTGTGCGTGCACCGGCCGGCAGGCATCCGGGACGATGCGTTGGTGCACGACGCCGACGACCTGCCGGTAGACCCGGACGTCGGGGCGCTCACCGAGGCGCGAACGGTTCCACGGGCGCGTCCGAGGCGCTGGGACATCGTGCTGGCCATCGCCGCCGGCGGAGCCGTCGGGGGGTCGCTCCGGCTCGGGGTGAACCGGGTGGTCCCCACACCGAGCGACGGGTTCCCCTGGTCGACGTTCGCGGAGAACGTCTCAGGCTGTCTGCTGCTGGCGGTGCTGATGGTCTACCTGGTCGACGTGTGGCCGCCGCGTCGCTACCTGCGCCCGTTCCTCGGAGTCGGGGTGCTCGGCGGCTTCACCACCTTCTCGACCTTCACCAACGAGGCGAGGGTGCTGCTGCAGGACGGCGAAGCAGGCCTCGCCCTGGTGTACGTGGGCGGATCGGTGCTGGCCGGGTTCGCGGCCACCGCGATCGGGCTGAGACTGGCCCGCCGGCTCAGTGGAGTGAGTCGACCGTGACCCGTCGAGCGTGGCTGCCCGCAAGGATCCGGCACAGGAAAGGAGACCGGTCATGAGGCTGGAGGGTCCGGCGACCCGTCTGACGATCTTCATCGGGGAGGCCGACCAGCACCACCGGCGTCCCCTCTACACCGAGATCATCCATCGAGCACTGCAGTCCGGCATCGCCGGAGCCACCGTCCTGCGGGGCATCGAAGGCTTCGGCGCATCCACGGTGGTACACACCAGCCGACTGATGAGCATGAGCACCGACCTGCCGGTAGCGGTCATCCTCGTCGACGACCCGGCCAGGATCGAGGCCTTCCTGCCCGAGCTGGACGAGCTCATCAGCGAGGGCCTGGTCATCCAGGACGAGGTGCACGTGGTCAAGTACGTCGGCCAGCCCCAGGAGCGCCGCGGGTGACGGTGTGGCTGCTGGTCATGGTGGGCGCCGCCGTCGGTGCCCCCTGCCGCTGGCTGCTGGACCAGGCGATCCAGCGGCGTGCGCAGGGGGTGCTGCCCTGGGGCACGATGACGGTGAACGTCCTGGGATCCCTGCTGCTGGGGATGCTGCTGGCGCTGAGCCTGGAGCCCGACACCCAGACGCGGCTGCTGGCCGTGGCCGGGACGGGGTTCTGCGGGGCCTTCACCACCTTCAGCACGTTCATGTACGAGACGGTCGTGCTCACCGAGGAGGGCTCCACCGCTGTGGGACTGGCGAACGTCGGGCTGAGCCTCGTGGCCGGGCTGGCGGCCGCGTTCACCGGCTGGTGGCTGGTCACAAGCATCACCTGAGCCAGGTCCGATGACCGGCAGTCACCGGGCCAGAGAGGAGCGAGCCAGGTGGGGCCACGTGCTGGGCCGGTGACCCGGTCGTGACGCTGGTCCGCCGACGGCTGACGTGGGTGATGTACGCGGCCACAGGCGCCTGGGCGTCGTTCGTGTACCTGCTCGGGCCGTCCACCCCGCAGCTCGCCGAGGACTTCGAGCTCGACCCGCGTCAGGCAGGGCTGTACGGGACGGCTCTCGCCCTGGGAATCGTCGCAGGCGGCAGTGTCAGCGGACCGGCCACGGCACGGCTGGGACGGCTGCTGAGCTTCCGGCTGGGCCTGCTCCTGCTGCTGTGCGGTGTCGGGACGCTCGTGGTGTCAGCGACCTACCTGGTGTCCCTGGTCGCGGTGTGGGTCGGCGGCGTCGGAGGCGCCCTGGTGCTCAACACGTCCACAGCAACGCTGTCGCAGATCCATCCTGACGACAGTGCCGCCGCGATCGCTGAGGCCAACGCGCTCGCCGCTTGGGTGGGCGCGGCCTCTCCCCTGGTCCTCGGTGCTGTGCTGGCCGCCGGGATCGGCTGGCGTGGCGGCGTCGCACTGTGTCTCGCCCTGGTCGGTGGGGCGCTGCTGGCCAGTACCCTGGCCCGGGGCTCCACCGCGGCCGCCTCGCCCGAACCGCAGCGATCGGTGGAGTCCGCGCCGGGACTGCTCAACTCACGCTTCGTGGCGACATGTGTCGCGCTGTTCGCCGCCACGGGCGCCGAGTTCGCCGTCACCTTCTGGGGCGCGAGCCTGCTGCGCGAGCTCACCTCGCCGGCCGGTGCCGCCGCGTCCATGTCCGCGGTGGTCATCGGCCTGGCCGTGGGTCGGACCGTGGGCGCCCGACTGTCCATGCGCCTGGACACCCACTGGCTGCTCGTCGGCGGCTTCGCGGCGGCAGCGCTGGGCTTCGGCACGTTCTGGACCGGACCCGTGCTGACGATCGCCGTCCTGGGCCTGTTCCTCACCGGACTCGGGCTGTCGATCCTGTTCCCGTTCATCCTCGACCGGGTCATCGACAACTCCGCCGGCGAGCCCGACCGTGGTCTGGGGGTCGCGTCCCTGGTGCTCGGATCGGCCATTGCCATCGCCCCGTTCCTGCTGGGTGCGCTCGCCTCGCTCATCCCCGTCCGGACCGCCTTCCTGCTGGTACCGGTTCTTCTCGGGGTGGGTGCCCTGGCAGTGCTGCGATCCCGACCGTCGTCCTCGACGCTGACGGCCATCACCTAGAAACCCCTAGGGGGTAGGGGTTGCTCCCAGCGGCCGGCTGGGGTACAACGGAGGGGTGGAGCCCGAGACGCCCAAGGTCGGATACACCGACCACAAGCAGGATGTGCTGGCCCGGCTGCGCAAGATCGAGGGCCAGGTGCGGGGACTGCAGCGCATGGTGGACGACGACACCTACTGCATCGACGTGCTCACCCAGGTCTCGGCCACCACCCGGGCCCTGGAGGCGACCGCGCTGCTCCTCATGCAGGACCACTTGTCCCACTGCGTCGCACACGCCGTCGCCGAGGGCGGCGACGTCGCGGACGCCAAGCTCAAGGAGGCCGGCGACGCCATCGCCCGCCTCGTCCGTTCCTGACCGCCACGAGAGGCATCGCCATGAGCGTCGTCGCGACCTACACCGTTGCCGGGATGACCTGCGAGCACTGCGTAGCCGCGGTGACCGGGGAGATCGGCGCGATCCCCTGGGTGAGCGCCGTTGATGTCGACCTCATGCCCGACGGCGACTCGCGGGTCACCGTGACCAGCGACTCCGACCTCGCGCTCGACGACGTCCGGGCCGCTGTGGACGAGGCGGGCTACGAGCTGACCGGCGCTGGAGGATGAGCACCGCCGCCCGGCTCGCCGGTTTCGCCCTGGGCCTGCTGCTCGTCTTCGCCATCGGCCTGCTCCTGGGACGACTGGTGGGGCCGCTGTGACCGCGGTGGAGCTGACGATCGGCGGCATGACGTGCGCCTCGTGCGCGGCTCGGGTGGAGAAGAAGCTCAACCGGATGCCCGGGGTCGAGGCCACGGTCAACTACGCCACCGAGAGGGCCCGCGTGATGCTGCCCGAGGGGATCACCCTCGCCGAGGCGATCGCCACCGTCGAGGCGACCGGGTACACCGCCGCGGTCCAGGAGCCCGCGATGACGTCGTCGCGGCCGGGCGGCGCAGAGGACGAGGTCCCCGACGACCCCGAGGTCGCGGCGCTGCGACGGCGGCTCGCTGTCTCGGCTGTGCTGACCGTGCCGGTCACGCTCATGGCGATGGTCCCGGCGCTGCAGCTCGGCGGCTGGCAGTGGCTGTCGCTGGCGCTCGCCACGCCTGTGGTGGTCTGGGGAGCCTGGCCGTTCCACCGCGCCGCCTGGCTCAACGCGCAGCACGCCGCGGCCACCATGGACACCCTCATCAGCGTCGGCGTCCTGGCCGCGTACGGCTGGTCGCTGTACGCGCTGATGATCGGCGACGCCGGTCACCTCGGCATGCGCATGACGGTCGATCTCGTGCCCGAACCAGGGCAGGCCAGCAGCGAGATCTACCTCGAGGTCGCAGCGGCCGTCACCACGTTCATCCTCGCCGGACGCTACTTCGAGGCTCACGCCAAGCGGCGCGCCGGTGCGGCGCTGCAGGCGCTGGTGGAGATGGGCGCCAAGGACGTGGCGGTGCGCCGCGACGGCCATGAGGTCCGGGTGGCCATCGACGAGCTTCGGGTGGGCGAGGAGTTCGTGGTCCGTCCGGGCGAGAAGATCGCCACCGACGGCGTCGTCGTGGACGGCTGCTCCGCCGTCGACGCCAGCATGATCACCGGTGAGCCGGTGCCGGTCGAGGTGGGCCCAGGTGACGCGGTGGTCGGCGCGACGGTCAACGCGGGTGGACGGCTCGTCGTGCGCGCCACCCGGGTGGGTGCCGACACTCAGCTGGCGCAGATCGCTCGCCTGGTCGAGCAGGCGCAGTCCGGGAAGGCCCCCGTCCAGCGGCTCGCCGACCGGGTCGCGGCGCTGTTCGTGCCGGTCGTCATGGCGCTGTCGGCGCTGACGCTGGGGTTCTGGCTCGGCGCCGGGGCCGGGACCGAGCTGGCCTTCACCGCGGCGGTCGCGGTACTGATCATCGCCTGCCCATGCGCTCTCGGCCTGGCCACGCCCACAGCCCTGCTCGTCGGGACGGGGCGAGGTGCCCAGCTGGGCATCCTCATCCGGGGTCCGGAGATCCTGGAGTCCACCCGCCAGGTCGACACCGTCCTGCTGGACAAGACCGGCACGGTGACCACGGGGACGATGCACCTGGTGGACGTGGTCCCCGCGCCTGGTGCCGATCCCGCCGAGGTGCTGCACCTGGCCGGTGCGCTCGAGGACGCCGCGGAGCACCCGGTGGCTCTGGCCATCGCCTCCAGCGCCCGCGAGACCGCAGCGCTGCCCCCGGTGCAGTCGTTCACGGCGACACCAGGCCTGGGAGTCCAGGGGATCGTCGAGGACCACGCGGTGGTGGCGGGCCGACCGTCCTGGCTCGTGGAGCAGTGGTCGCTGCCGCTGGACAGCACGCTCGAGGCGGCGTGCCTGGACGCCGAGGCAGGTGGTCGCACCGCGATAGCCGTCGCCTGGGACGGTCGGGCGCGCGGCGTCCTCGTCGTGGCCGACACCCTCAAGCCGACCAGCGCCCGAGCGGTCCAGGACCTCCTCGGTCTTGGCCTGCACCCGGTACTGCTCACCGGGGACAACGCCCGATCAGCGGAGTCGATCGCCGCCGCGGTGGGCATCGAGGACGTCCGCTGCGAGGTCCTGCCGGCACAGAAGGCGTCGGTGGTGGCAGACCTGCAGGCCGGCGGCCGAGTGGTGGCGATGGTGGGGGACGGCGTCAACGACGCCGCAGCGCTGGCACAGGCCGACCTCGGCATCGCGATGGGAACCGGCACCGATGCGGCCATCGAGGCCAGCGACATCACCCTGGTGCGCGGCGACCTGCGGGCCGCTGCGGACGCGATCCGGCTGTCCCGTCGGACCCTGCGCACGATCAAGGGCAACCTGTTCTGGGCGTTCGCCTACAACGTCGCGGCGATCCCGCTGGCCATGGCCGGGCTGCTCAACCCGCTCATCGCCGGGGCCGCGATGGCGTTCTCGTCGGTCTTCGTGGTCAGCAACAGCCTGCGGCTGCGCGGATTCACCCCGCTGAGGTACGACGAGCCCTGACGACTCAGGTGGGGAAGCCTTCGTCCTCGGCTCGGTCCCGAGCGGCATCGGACAGCCCGGCGATCTCGTCGGCCACCTCAGCCACGCCGTGGTCGTCGTAGACGACGAAGCGCTGGTGACCGCTGTCGTCCTCGAATGCGTCGACGTCCAGCCCGCCGGGGTTGGTGTCCTCGGGGTCCTCGGGTCCCACGGGGCGAATCATGGCAGCAGGACCCTCGGGCTGTCACCTCGGGGAGTCACGGCGGACGACGACGACCGCCTGGTCGTCCGCCGTCGCGGGACGGACCGTGTCGAGCTCTCGGTCGGCGATGTCGGGGTGGCCACGAGCGACCCACCGGCCCACGGCGGTGCGCAGCGCAGCCCACGGGTCCTCTGCGCGTTCGTCGAGCACACCGTCGCTGGCCAGGACGACCAGGTCTCCCGGCTCGAGCACCACCTGCGCCGGGGGGAACCTCGGGTCCGGGTGCAGCCCCAGGATCGGGCCTCCGGCCGGCACCGACTCCCAGCGACCGTCCACACGTCTGACCTGGGCCGGTGGGTGGCCCGCGCAGCGCACCTCGGCGGTGGCGGAGTCCATGTCCACCACCAGGTGGATAGCCGTCGCGTAGTCGCGGTCCCAGTCCTGATCTGCCAGGTAGTCGTGGCAGGCGCGCAGCAGGGCATCCGGGGGAACGACGCCGATCAGTCCCCCGAACGCGCCGGCCAGCTGCATGGACCGGGTCGCGACAGCCAGCCCGTGGCCCGAGACGTCGACCACCATCGCCTGGACCAGCGGCCCGCGGCGGTGCGCCAAGGTGAAGTCGCCGCGAAAAGCCGCACCGCGCGCCGACCTCAGGGCCCGTGCCATGTGCCAGCCCGGCTTGAGCTCCGGCGGGTCCCCCTGCGCGCGCACCCGGTCGCGGACATCGAGGAGGATCTGCATCCCGGTCGTGGCCGACAGCCCCCACCGCTCCCGGAGCCAGGCGTAACGGTAGGACAGCCCGACCATGGCCAGCACGACTCCGGCGGCGACCATGGTGCGAGCCACCGGACTCATGAGAACCTCGAAGGCCAGCACGATCACCACGACCGTGCCGAGGACCAGCATCGAGCGACGTGACAGCCGCCAGCCGCCGATGACCACCGGGATGGTCAGGGCGGAGACGGGATCGATGTCGGGCCACAGGTACGTCCCGATGCCGAGCAGGACCGCGAAGGCCACCAGGAGGGCCAGCACCTGCCGGTCCGACAGGCGCGGCCAGGTCATGATCGGCAGGCTATCGCCCGGCGACCACCCTCCCGGGCGACGAATCTGCTAGGCAGGCCCAGTGCCCGAGATTCGCACGATGACCGACGAGGACATGCCCGCGCTGAGACGTCTCGACGACTGGGCGTTCGGTGTGACCTCGTCGGACCGCCGCTGGGAGGTCGGCACAGCTCCGCTCGAGCGGGACCGACAGCTCGGCGCGTTCGTCGGCGCGGAGCTGGCCGGGCACGCCGCGGCCCTCACCATGGACCTCACCGTTCCCGGACGCAGTGTCCCCGCCGCCGGGATCACCTGGGCGATGGTCTCGCCGGGTCATCGGCGCCGCGGGGTGCTGTCCGCGCTGATGGACCGGCAGCTGGCAGACCTGCGCGACGGCGGCGAGCCGGTCGCGGTGCTGTGGGCCTCCGAATCGGGCATCTACCCCCGGTTCGGCTACGGCCTGGGCAGCCGCCGGCTCAGCGCGCGCGTTGCCCGCACGCACGCAGCGATGCGACCCGGGCCGTCGGGTCTGCCGACGCTCGCGCTGGGTGACCCGGCGGACATGCTGGAGGAGTGCGGGCGCGTGTACGCGGCGGTTCGCGGCAGCGTCCCCGGGATGCTCACCCGTAGCGCAGCCGCGTGGCGGGAGTCGTCCCACGACGACCCGGACCGACGCGGCGGCGGGAGCGCGCTGCGCTGCGCGCTTGCCGTCTCAGCGTCCGGCGAGCCGCTGGGGTTCGCCTGGTTCGGCACCGAGATCGGCTGGAGCACCGGGTCTCCGGAGGGGTCGGTGAAGGTCCGCGAGATCGTTGCGGACTCCCCCGCGGCCACTCGGGCGCTGCTGAACCACCTGCTCGATGTCGACCTGACCTCGCACTGCGTCATGGAGAACCTGCCGCTGGACCATCCGTTGCTGACGTGGCTCGCCGACCCCCGGCGCGCCCGACCGGTTGTCGAGGACGGGCTGTGGGTACGCCTGGTCAGGGTGGACGAGGCGCTGGCCGCCCGGAGCTACGCGGCCCCGGTGGACGTGGTGATCGACTTGACCGACGACCGGTGCCCTTGGAACGCGGGCCGCTGGCGTCTGGCGGCCGACCACTCAGGGTGCGAGGTGGCCCGCACCGGGGATCCGGCCGACCTCGCCCTGGACGTGCGTGACCTGGCCGGCGGCTACCTCGGCGACGACCACATCGACCGAGCCGTCGTGGCAGGTCTTCTCGAGGAGTACACCCCCGGGGCGGCGCGCGCGCTCGCCCGATCCATCCGCGGGGACCGCGCGCCATGGTGCTCGTTCGTGTTCTGACTCACCCCGGCTGGCAGGTCGGGCACCAGCACAGCGTCCGGGCGGCAAGGGTGTCGGCGCGCACCTGGTCTCCGCAGCGGCGGCACGGCTGTCCTGCTCGTCCGTAGACGTAGAGCGCGTCGGCGCGCCGGACGCGTCCCGATCGGCCGGAGCGGTGCTCGGGCGCCGTCGTGACGATACGCCCCGAGCGGACGCCGGCCCGCATGATCGTGGTCAAGTCGTCCCACATGCCGTGCCACACCGGTTCGGCGAGCGACCGTCCGGGGAGGAAGGGCCAGACGCCGACGCGGTGCAGCAGCTCGGCTCGGTACACGTTGCCCACCCCAGCCACGACCGACTGGTCCAGCAGCAGCGCACCGATCGGGGTCGAGCGTCGACGGATCCGCGCGAACGCCTGGTCAGGGCTCGCGTCGCTGCGCAGCGGGTCGCTGCCCAGCCGGGCTTGAACGGCGCGTTTGTCGGCGTCCCCGACGACCGCGCAGACCGTGGGACCGCGCAGGTCCAGGTAGTCCTCTGCGCCCTGCAGACGCATCCGTACCGCCCCCTGCGGTGTCGGCGCCGGGCCGGCGCCCTGGGTGACCCTCCCGAACAGTCCCAGGTGTACGTGCACCCACGTCTGGTCGAAGCCCAGGAACAGGTGCTTGCCGTGAGCGTCCACCCGGTCGAGGACGCGCCCGTTCACCAGGGCGGCTCCCCCGCCGAATCGGCCCTGCGGGCTCGTCACCTCCAGCCGCTGACCCAGGAAGGCTCCCCGGACCTGCCGGGCGAGCCGGTGGATCGTGTGTCCCTCTGGCACGTAGCGTTGCCTCTCGTGGATTGGGGATCGATGCCGACGCCGTCCGGTGCGGGACGCAAGGGCGACTCCCCGGAACCCCGTCGCGCTCCGCGCGACGCTGGGCCCGGGGTGAGTGTCTCAGCGGCGATGCGGGCCCGTGACGTGTCGCGCCCTCAGCCCGACGTCCCGCCCAGCTCGCCGGTCTCCTCGTAGGTGTGGATGGTCCGCAGCCGCCGTCGGTGCCGGTCCTCGTTGCTGAAGGGCGTGTGGATGAACACCTCGACGAACTGATGCACCTCCTCGTAGGAGTGCATCCGGGCACCGACGGCCAGCACGCGCGCGTCGTTGTGCTCGCGGGCCAGCCGAGCAGTCTCCACCGACCACGCCAGGGCCGCACGGATGCCTGCCACCTTGTTCGCCGCGATCTGCTCACCGTTCCCCGACCCGCCGAGCACCACACCCAGGGACCCCTCGTCCATGGCCACCGTCTCGGCGGTCCGGATGCAGAACGAGGGGTAGTCGTCGAGCGCGTCGTAGACGAACGGTCCGTGGTCGACCACCTCGATCCCCCCCGATCGCAGCGACTCGACCAGCCGGTTCTTCACCTCGAAGCCGGCATGGTCGGACCCGATGTGCACGCGCATGCCGAAGAGTGTGTCAGGTGAGCACCCGGACGGCCGAGTCCAGCGTCCTCGGCGTGGACGGGATCCGCGGCGGCTGGGTCGGGGCACTGCTCACCGGTTCCGACGAGGTGGAGTGGCTCGTGGTCGACCACGTGGGTCAGCTGATGGCGACGCCCGAACCCGCCCTCGTCGCGACGATTGCGATCGACATCCCGATCGGTCTGTCCGAGGGCCCGCCCCGCCGCTGCGACACCGAGGCCCGCTCGCGCCTGGGCCGGCGTGGGTCGAGCGTGTTCCCGGCGCCGACTCGCCCGTCGGTGCGCGACTGGGTCGGCGGGGCCACCTACGCGCAGGCGGTGTCGTGTGCGCACGCACGCGGCCACGCCGCGCCGTCCCTACCGACGTGGAACATCCTCGGCAAGGTGGCCGAGGTGGACGCCTGGTTGACCCCGGGGCGGCACGCGCGCGTGGTGGAGTGCCACCCCGAGGTGAGCCTGCGCGCGCTGGACGGCCGGGTGAGCGCACCCAAGCGCACGCCGGACGGACGAGCCCAGCGGCGGGACGCGCTGCGCGGCTGGGTGGACGTCGAGCACGCGCTGCGCGCCTTGCCCCGAGGCGTCCCGGAGACGGACGCCCTCGACGCGCTCGCCTGCGCCTGGACGGCCCAGCGGGTGCAGCGCGGGGCGGCCGAGGTGCTCGGCGACCCGCAGGCCCGGGACTCCCTGGGGCTTGAGATGCTTATCCGCTGGTAGCCGGCCTTGCGGCCGCGAGCAGCCAACCCATGCGGCGCCTCCCGGGCGGCTACTCGAAGACCGGGCCGCGGGTACGGGTGCGCTTGAGCTCGAAGAAGCCCTCGACGCTAGCGACGGCGATCACGCCGTCCCACAGCCGTAGCGCCTCCTCGCCGCGGGGGGCCGGGCTCACGACCGGCCCGAAGAAGGCGACCTCTCCGACCGCGATGACCGGAGTGCCGACGTCGGTGCCCACCCGGTCCATCCCGTCGTGGTGCTCGGCCCGCACAGCGCCGTCCCACTGCGTCGAGCCCGCAGCCTCGGCCAGGTCGGCGGGCAGGCCCACCTCGGCCAGGGCCTCGGCCACGACAGCGTCCCAGTCCTCCCGCTCCTGGGGA
>CAYHHE010000015.1:0-44733 GCA_964356295.1 uncultured Actinomycetes bacterium
GGTGACCCACGGCGGGTTTGTTGCGGGGGCGAGGCCGGGCTGCACGCGCCGGGTCGGGCGCGGCGAGGGTGCCGCCGTTCGGGTGACCCTCCGCCCACCATGACGCACCCCAATGCGCGGTCCCACTGAGGCTGCCCGGGACCTTCAGCGGGGGTCAGGACTCGGTGTCTGCGTGCTGCCGCTGGCTACTCTGGGCTCATGGCGGTGCCCACGTTGACGAGCCGGTCCGTGCGGCAGGTGATCGAGCGGCATCGTGCGCGTGTCGAGGCCATTCTGGCGCGCTATGGGGCGTCGAACCCGCGGCTGTTCGGGTCGGTGGCCCGCGGCGATGCGGTTGAAGGTAGCGATGTCGACCTGCTGGTCGACCTGGACCCGGAGGCCGAGGGCAACGTGCTTCTGCGGGTGGCCGGGATCGGGGAAGAGCTCAGCGCGGTGCTCGGTGTGCAGGTGGACGTGGTGACCGACGTGCTGCTGCGCGATCAGGTGGCTGCCAGCGCGCACGCCGACGCGGTGCCGCTGTGAATCGTTCCGCACCTGAGCGCTTGACCGACATCCTGGCGGCGATCGACCGGACGCTGACCTACCGCCCACGGCTGGACGACCCGGACCCTTCTGTGGCTGCGATGGCCTACGACGCCGTGCTGCGCAACCTGGCGGTGATCGGTGAGGCCGTGCGGGCGCTGCCCGAGGAGGTCAGGGCCCGTGATCCTGAGGTGCCGTGGGGCGTCGATCGCCGGGCTGCGCAACGTGGTCGTCCACCAGTACTTCCGGGTCGACCCGGCCGTGATCGAGGACGTCATCGACCGGCCCTCAACGCTCTGGCCCACGCCGTGCGGACCCGCTTGCTCGACGACCAGTAGCGCTCGCACGGGCGTCGCTGCTCAGGTTGGACGCAGCCGACGAGCGGACGCCCCATGCGAGCCCAGAGGCTGTCAGCGCGAGGTAGTCGAGAGTGAGTAAGCCCAGAGTGATCCACGGCGGGTTTGGTGCGGGTGCCGGGGTGTGGTTGGCGGGAATGGTGCGCTGCGGGCACCGATTCCGCCGTGGATCATCGGCGGGGAGCACCAGGAGCGCCGTGGATCATGACCTCGGGGCGGCCGGGGCTCTGCAGGCGTGACCGGCAGTCACGGTGTCACGGCTCGTGGTGCCGGGCTGCACGCGCCGGGGTCGGGCGCTGCGAGGGTGCCGCGGTTGGGGTGGCCAGGTGCCCGGGGTGATCCACGGCGGGTTTGGTGCGAAGGCGGGGGTGTCGTTGGCGGGAATGGTGCGCTGCGGGCACCGATTCCGCCGTGGATCATCGGTGGGGAGCACCAGAACCGCCGTGGATCATGACCTCGGCCCGGCGACGCCGGCAGTCCGCGGTCACGGTGTCGGTAGGGTCGCGGATCGTGCCCGCAGACACCGACGTCAGCGGTGCGCTGGCCCGGGCACTGGCCCACCGCGGTGCCGGCGGTGCCCCGCGCCGAGAGCTCGCCCAGGGCGAGGACCTCGTCAGCATCGGCGAGCAGGGCGGGGACGCCTACCTGGTCGAGTCCGGACGGCTGGACGTGCTCGCCGGGGATGGGTCGCGGGTCTCCACGCAGGGGCCAGGGGAGCTCGTCGGGGAGTTCGTGGCGCTGGTCGGGGGGGAGCGCAGCGCCACCATCCGGGCCGCGGAGCCGTCCGTCGTGCGGGTGCTCTCGGCCCGAGTGTTGGAGACCCTGCTGGAGAGCGACCCCGCGCTCGCTGCCGCGGTGCGTGCCGAGGCAGCGCGCCGGATCCACGACACCCGCGTGCGGGAGGTGCTGCGCGGGCTGCTGCCGAGCGGGGACGCCGACGTGATCGCAGCGATCCTCGGGCGCGGGGTGTGGCGACGCCTGGACGCCGGCGAGAGCCTGTTCTACGCAGGCGAGGACGCCCGCTCCGGCTTCGTGGTCGTCAGCGGACGGCTGCGCCGCGTCTCCGCGACCGACGACGCCCGCTCGACGGGGTACCTCGCGGCCGGGTCGGTCGTCGGTGAGGAGGGCTTCGCCGGCGGGAGGCGCCGGGTGACGGTGGAGGCCGTCAGGGACGCCGTCGTGCTGGAGATCAGCGCGGAGGCGTTCGCTGACCTGCTCGTCGAGCATCCACGCGCGCTGGCGCCGGTCGTGCTGGGCCTGGCCGGTGGCGCGGCGCCGCCGCGCCGGCACCTGGACCGGACCATCGCGGTCTCGGTGACCACGGACGCTGGTCCGCGACCGGTCACCGCTCGCCTGGCCGAGCAGCTGGCGGCGCTCGGGCCCACGGCGCACCTGTCCAGCGACACGGTCGATGCCGCCCTGGACCGACCCGGGATCGCCCAGGCGTCCGACGGGGACCCCGGCGAGATCCGGCTGCTGACCTACCTCGCGGCGGTCGAGCACGAGTGCAGCTACCTGCTTCTCGAGCCCGACACCGGGCCGAGCGCGTGGACGCGTCGGGTGCTCCGGCAGTCCGACGTGCTCGCCCTCGTCGCCGGCGCGGACGCTGCCCCGCAGGAGCAGTCGAGCATCGACGACATCATCCGCCAGGCGGGGCCACGGACCCTGCGCGTGCTGGTGCTCGTCCACCCGGCCGACGCCGACCGTCCGCACCGGACGGCGGAGGTCATGAGCAGGTACGCCGTCGACTACGTGCTGCACGTTCGGGACGGCTCCGCCGGAGATCTGGCCCGGGTGGCACGCACCCTGGCCGGACGTCCGGTGGGGCTGGTGCTCGGTGGTGGGGGAGCCCGCGGCTTCGCTGCCATCGGGGTGTACCGGGCGATGCACACCCTGGGTATCCCGGTCGACGCGGTCGGCGCGACGTCGATCGGGGCCCCGCTCGCGGCCGGTATCGCCCAGGCGGCCTCGCCCGAGGAGGTACAGGCCGAGGCCGAGCGGCTCTTCCACAACGTGCTGGACTACACGCTGCCGCTGGTGTCGCTGCTCAAGGGGGAGCGGGCCTCGACCGCGATCCGGCAGCGCTTCGACGGCTGGACCATCGAGGACCTGTGGCTGCCCTACTTCTGCGTCTCGACCAACCTGACCCAGGGCCACAGCCAGATCCATCGCAGTGGCGAGGTCGCCACTGCCGTGCGCGCGTCGGTCGCGATCCCGGGAGCGTTCCCCCCGGTGCCCGTGGGTGACGACCTGCTGGTCGACGGCGGTGTCACCAACAACCTCCCGGTGGACGTCATGCGCCGGCTGCACCCCACTGCGGAGATCATCGCCGTGGACGTGGCCCCGGCGAAGGGCCCACGCGCGAAGGCCGACTACGGGCTGTCGGTGTCGGGCTGGCAGGCGATGAAGTCCAAGGTGGGACGGGGCCTCCACTACCCCGGGCTGGTCGCGGTGCTCATGCGCTCGATGATCACCGGGTCGCTGGACCACCGGGACTCAGTCATCGCCGAGGGGGCGGCGGACCTGCTGCTCGACATGGACATGCGGGGGGTGGGCCTGCTCGACTTCGAGCGGGTGGCCGAGGTCGCGGCCAAGGGCTACGAGGACGCCATGCCCCGCCTCGAGGCCTGGCTGGACGAGCGCCGCACGGCTGGGCGTCCCGTCCCTGGGGTCGCTGGAGGGTAGTGCCCGCGCCATGGCCCGCACGCGCGCCGGCCCATCCCCAGGCGCGCCAAACCGCCCTGCGCCCGACGGCCGTGCGCCCGACGGATCAGGCCGAGCGGGCCGAGCGCCCGACGGATCAGGCCGAGTGGGCCACCGGCGTAGGCGCCGACGCCAGCACGCGCGCCTGGCCGCAGCGCGCGCACATCACCTCACCCTCGTCCGACCTGTCCTGCGCTGGGACCGGCACCAGGTCCCCGGCGTCCCCGCAGACCGTGCACGTCACCCACCACACGCTGTCGATGTCCATGGGGACGACGCTCGCACAGCCCTCCGACAGTTCTCGCGTGCCACGCCGCGTCCGAAGGCGTGGCGTGCGGCACCCCACCGGGGCATGATCGAGCACACCGGGACTCGCCCGGCGCGTCCGCGGGCGCGATGCCATCGGGAGGTGGCGCATGCAGACAGTCTGGAAGGGCACCATCTCGTTCGGGCTCGTCTCCATCCCGGTGCGGCTGGTCAGCGCGACCGAGGAGCGCGATGTCTCCTTCCGGCAGGTGCGCCGCAGCGACGGGTCCCGCATCCGGTACCGGCGGGTCGCCGAGGCCGACGGCGAGGAGGTCGCCTACGCCGACATCGCCAAGGGCTACGAGCTTCCCGACGGCGACATGGTGGTGCTCACCGACGACGACCTGGCCGAGCTGCCCGTCGCGTCCGGCAAGGCGGTGGACGTGCTGCAGTTCGTCGACGCCGACGAGATCGACCCGGCCGCCTACTCCCGGGCCTACTACGCGGTTCCCGCCGGTGACGCCAAGCCGTACGTGCTGCTGCGGGAGGCGCTCGCACGCAGCGGGCGGGTCGCGGTGGTCAAGCTGGCGCTGCGCAGCCGGGAGCGCCTCGCTGTGCTGCGTCCCTCCGGTGACGCCCTTGTCGTGCAGACGATGCTCTGGCCGGACGAGGTGCGCAGCCCCGAGCTGCCCAGCGAGGTGCGTGACGTCGAGGCCAAGGAGCAGGAGCTGATGATGGCCTCGTCCTACATCGACGCCATGACGGGCGAGTTCACGCCGGAGGAGTTCACCGACGAGTACCGCACCGCCCTGGAGGAGCTCGTCACGTCCAAGGTCGAGGGACGCGAGATCGTCACGCCGCCGACGAAGGAGGGCGAGCCGGCCGAGGTGGTCGACCTGATGGAGGCACTGCGGCGCAGCGTCGCGGCCGCGCAGCAGCGCCAGGCCAGCACCGGCTGAGGTCTCGCGGGTCAGCTCAGCAGCGGGTCAGCCCAGCAGGGACGTCAGCGCCCGCGGACCGACCACCCGGGCGCCCAGCTCGCCCACCCGGGCGCGCAGCGCCCGATCGGCGGTGACCACGCTGACCTCGCGCCCCCGCCGACGCTGCTCGGCGACCACCGACACGATCGTGTCGTCCCCCGACCCCGGAGCTGCCACCACCTGCACGGGCCCGTCTCCGGCGCTGACCCCGCGGGCGGCACCCTCGACCACCGCGACCCACTGCGGCCAGGCGCGGCTGCGTCCGGGCACGTCGCCCAGCAGGTCCGTCTCGGCGACCAGCCCGGACGCGGCGAGCCCGCACAGCGCGTCCACCAGCCGTTGGCTGGCTCCCGCCCGGTCGCGCCACCAGCCGTCGGGGACGGAACCGACGACGTTCGCGACGTCGACGACGACCACCTCGCGCCGGGCCAGCAGCGAGGCCAGCGACGGCCACCCGGCGGCGAACCCCGAGTGCAGCGGCAGCGCGCTCACCTCGGTGACCGCCACCCAGCGCAGCTCCTCGCTCTCCCCGTCCAGCCGCTGCGGGTCGATGGCCCCGACCGCGTCGGTGATCACCGTGGTGTATGCCCAGGTGCCGTGGTCGATCGTCCAGGAATGCCGCGGACGGACCGCCGACGCGGGCACGCCGGCCTCCTCCTCGGCCTCGCGCAGCGCTCCGTCCAGCGGGGTCTCCCCGACGTCGATAGCCCCGCCGGGAACCGCCCAGGTGCCGCCCTCGTGGCTCCACAGCGCACGATGCTGGAGCAGCACCTGCGTCCCGCGCTGCACGAGCAGCCCGGCCGCACCGAACCTGCCCCAGTGCGCCCGTCCGCAGGTACACATGACGAACGCGTCGCCGCTGCGCCGTGTCCGTCCCATCACACACCCACGGTGGCATGGCTCGACGTCGGAGTCATGTCGGCTCACTATGGTGACAGACATGCCGCTCGCCGCCGGGTCACTACCGCTCCCGAGGCGGCCTGGAGGCGTCGAGCTGGAGACGATCAGCCGCGAGCCCGCCGATCCTGCGCCGAACCGGCCCCCGCTGCTGTTCGTCCACGGGCTGGCCGGCGCGGCGTGGATCTCCTAGGAGGCCTGGCTCGACCGGGTCGCCGAGGCCGGATGGTCGGCCCACGCACTCAGCCTGCGCGCCCACGGCCGCAGCGGCGGCGGGGAGCAGCGCTGGCGCGTCACGATGCGGGACTACGCCCACGACGTGGTGCAGGTGGCCTCCGGGCTGCCAGCGCCGCCGGTGATCGTCGCTCACTCCCTCGGCTGCGTGGTCGCCAGCCGGGTCATCGCGCGTCATCGCGTGCCCGCCGCGGTGATGCTCGTCCCGGTCGGGGTGACCCACGGCCTGGGGACGCTGCTGCACAACGTCCCGCGCATCCCGGGCCAGGTGGCGCGGATGGTGGCCGGCCAGCCGCTGCGGCTGTCCACCGACGACATCCTCAACGTGCTTGCCGCGCAGGACCCCGCTCAGGCGCAGGACTACATCGACAGGCTCGACAGCGAGCCGCCGGTGCCGCAGTATCAGCTCCCCTTCCATGGCCCGCCGGGCCGGCCGATGGGCAACCCGCCCGTGCTGGTCTACGGGGCCGAGCACGACCATCTCGTCCCGCACGGCGACGCCGAACGCACCGCCGCCTACTACGGCACGGTCGTGCGCGACCTGCCCGGCACCGGGCACTACGTCATGCTCGACGCCGCCCGGGACGCCGTCCTGGACACCGTGCTGGACGACCTGACCGAGGCACTGGGGTTGCCCGGACCGGGCGAGGACCCGACACCGGCCCGCCCGCCGCAGTAGCGTCTGGACGAGTGGGGGACGACACGCCGACGCAGCGCAGGCTGCTGATCGGCGACCTGCACAACCACTCGCTGCTCTCCGACGGAGAGGGCGACCCGCTGACCGCCTTCGCCCAGATGCGCGCCGCCGGGCTGGACTTCGCCGCGCTGACCGACCACGCCTCGATCCCCCGGCACATCGTCGGGGGGCTGCGCGTCGAGGACTACCCGTCAGCCGCCGGGTTCCCGCTGGTCAGGACCGCGCCGCGCAGCCTCGATCAGGCCGAGTGGGTCGCGGCCGGACACTTCGCCGACCTGCACGACGACCCGGGCCAGTTCACCGCGCTCCGCGGGTTCGAATGGACCGAGCCGTGGCTGGGCCACATCAACGTGTGGGGCAGCAGCGAGTTCCTCCCCGTCACCACCCCAGGGACGGTGACCGGCCTGCACGACTGGCTCGTCGCCGAGCAGCCCGACGCCCTGTTCGGGTACAACCATCCCGGGCGCGAGGACGGCCGGTTCGAGGGCTTCCGGCACGACGCGCGACTCGTCGATCGCATGGTGTCGCTGGAGATGTTCAACCGCTACGACGACTACGTCGCCGTCGGCGTCCGGCACGGCGAGCCGTCCCCGCTGCTGGCGTGCCTGCGGGCCGGCTGGCGACCCGGCCTCATCGGCGTGAGCGACGAGCACGGCCGCGACTACGGACTTCGCGGCAAGGGACGCACCGGTGTCTGGGCCGAGAGCCACGACCGTGCCGGGGTGGCCGCGGCACTGCTGCGGCGAGAGGTCTTCGCCACCCGCGAACCCGGGCTGCGGCTCTCGGCGACCCTGGACTCCGCACCGCTCGGCTCCCGGGTGGCCCCGGCGGCTCACCGGCTCTCGGTAGACCTGGACGCCACCGAGCGCTGGGCGGGCCACGACCTGGTCGCCCAGGTGCTCGCGGAGGACGGCGACCTGCTGCCGGGCGTGCTAGCCGCAGTGCCCCTCGACCCGCAGGGCGCGACGTCGGTCGACCTCGACCTGCCCGGACAGATCCCTTGGCTGGTGCTGCGGATCGCCGTCCCGGGCACTCGCGACCGGTCCATCGGGCTGGACGAGGAGCATCCGCTCGCCTCGCGGGCGCTGGCCTACGGCAGCCCCTGGTGGCTGCGGTCCGACGCCTGGGACGACTGAGCGTCCTGCACGGTGCGTGCGGCGCGCTCGTCCCGGATGCCGGCCCGCACGAACGCCCCCCAGAACACCACCGCTGCGGCGGCGAAGAGCCACCACTGCCAGGCGTAGGACAGATGACGCCACGCCGAGACGCCGACCGGCCGGGGCGCGGCCTCCGCCGCCGGGACGGGTTCGGGTGCGACCGCCGGCGCGGGCTGCTCGTCGGTCAGGACCACCTGCGCCTGGCGGATGCTCGCCGGGGGGTAGGGCCAGGACTGGAACAGCACCACCGACGTGAGCGCGGCCGCCTGAGGGTCGGGCAGGGGCTGGGTGGGGTCGACCGCGGCCTCTGCGTCGGTCTCCAGCGGCTGCACCAGTCCGCGGACCGACACCTCACCCCCCGGCGCGGTCACGGCGGGGTCGTCCGGGGCGTCGACCCAGCCGCGCAGGACCGGGGTGACCGATCCGTCCGCTGAGACCAGCGGCGTGACCACGTACCACCCGGCTTCGCTGTCCTTCTCGCGTCCGACGAGCAGCAAGGTCTGCGCCCCGTCGTAGGTGCCGGTCAGGGTGACCGGTCGTCCGACGGCGTCCCGCAGCAGAGCCTGTCCCGCGGGCAGGGCCTCGTCGATCGGCACGCTCGGGGCGTCGGCCTGCTGGTTCAGGGCGGCTGCCTGCTCCCGCTCCTCCTGCTCGACGTAGGCACGCATCTGCCACGAGCCGAGGAAGATGGTCCCTGCGAGGGCGGCGACGAGGGCCACGTGCAGGGCCAGCCACCGCGGCGTGAGCAGAAACCGGAGCACACGACCACGGTACGGCGGACGAAGGTCCCTGGTGCACCCGGACGACGTCGACCAGACTGGTCCATCAGCCGCACAGGTCGCGTACGCCGATCGCACGAGGGAGCCGTCATGGCCGAGCAGTCCGCCACCCCACCCACCAGCCCGCCGACCACGGGCACGTTCGACTCGCTGAACCCGGCGACGAACGAGGTCATCGGCAGCTACCCGGTGCACGGCCCGGAGGAGATCCACGCCGTTGTCGACCACGCCCGGATCGCCCAGCAGTGGTGGTGGGACCTCGGCTGGAGGGAGCGCCGCAAGCGGCTGCTGGCCTGGCGTTCCCAGCTGCGTCAGCAGATGGACGAGCTTGCCGACCTCGTCCACCGCGAGACCGGCAAGCCGATGTGGGACGCCGAGTCCGTCGACGTGCTGGGCACCGTCATCCACCTGGACTGGGCCGCCAAGAACGCCGAGCGGGTGCTGAGCCCGCGTGGGGTTCCGCCGGGCATCCTGATGCACCTGCGGGCGGAGGTGTCCTACGAGCCGCACGGCGTCGTCGGGGTCATCGGGCCGTGGAACTACCCGCTGTTCACCCCGATGGGGTCGATCAGCTACGCGCTGGCCGCCGGCAACGCCGTCGTCTTCAAGCCCAGCGAGTTCACCCCCGCGACCGGGGTGTGGCTGGCCGAGTCCTTCGCGAAGGTCGTTCCCGAGCAGCCGGTGCTGCAGACCGTCACCGGGTACGGCCCCACCGGCCAGGCCCTGGTGGAGTCCGGGGTCGACAAGATCTCGTTCACCGGGTCGGCGAAGGTGGCCCGGATGATCGGGGCGATCTGCGGGGAGCGGCTCATCCCCTACAGCCCGGAGGCCGGTGGCAAGGACGCGGTGATCGTGGACCACGACGCCGACCTCGACCGGGCGGTCCGGGGCTCGCTGTGGGGAGCCCTGATGAACAGCGGCCAGAGCTGCGCCGGGGTGGAGCGGGTCTTCGTCCACAAGGACGTCTACGCCGAGTTCGTCGAGCGCATCGTCGAGGCGGCCCAAGACCTGCGCGCCGGCTTCGACGAGGGGGCCGCGTACGGGCCGATCACCCGTCCGGTGCAGTTCGACCTGATCAAGAGCCACTTCGACGAAGCGGTGGCGAACGGCGCCACGATTCGCGTGGGCGGCGAGGAGTCGTTCCGTCGTCCGTTCATCGACCCGGTGGTGCTCACCAACGCGCCAGAAGACTCCATGATCATGGAGGAGGAGACCTTCGGTCCGCTCATGGTCATCGAGCGCGTACGCGATCGGGACGAGGCGATCGACCAGTCCAACGCCCACGACTACGGGCTCGGCGCGGCGGTGTACTCCCGCCGGCACGGCATGGACATCGCCCGCCGGCTGCGCACCGGCATGGTGTCGGTCAACGCCGTGCTCGTGCAGGGTGTGGTGCCCAGCCTGCCCTGGGGTGGGATGGGCCACTCCGGCTACGGGCGCATCCACGGCGAGGAGGGCATGCGGTCGTTCGCGCGCTCGAAGTCGATCGTGAATCCGCTGTTCGGGCTGCCGGCGTCCTTCGACGTGTACTCGTTCCAGGCCGGCGACACCGTCAAGAACGCCTTCCGCTGGGTCACCAAGCGCCTCTACGGCTGACCGCGCCGCGCCCCCGCGAGGGTCTCGACCGGCGCTGTAGAGCGAGGCGATCCTTGAGGAAGCAGTGTATGCTGATCTGCATGCACAGCACCTCCGTCAGGATCGACTCGGACACGCATCGCGAGCTGAAGCGCATCGCGCGCGACGAGCACGTCAGCGTCGGCGAGGCGGTGCGGCTGGCGGTGCGGCGCTACGACCAGTCGACGATGGGGGTGCAGTTGGCCGCCGTACCCAGCCAGGACGAGGCCGCCTGGCTCGATGCTGACCTCGGGTGATGTCGTCCAGCTCGACCTTGGCGTGCCGACCGGCCGGGAGGCGGGCTTCCCGCGACCGGCCGTCGTCGTCACCGCCCAGGCGTTGCTCGACCAGTCACCCACCGTCGTCCAGGTCGTGCCGCTGACCTCGACCGTCCGGGGCTTCCGCAGCGAGGTTCCCGTCGAACCGGGCTCGAACGGTCGGGATCGGACCTCTGCTGCCCAGTGTCAGCATGTCCGCGCCGTCTCCACCAGTCGCATCGACACCGTGATCGGCAACGTCGGGCCCGTCGACCTGCTGCGGATCCGCGAGACCCTGGCGCTGCTGCTCGACCTGCCGTAGCCACCGGGGAACCCGGGCGTGCCCCGCTCTGGCCAGCACGCAGAGTTGACGCTAGTGTCAGATTTGTGCCGTGCCTGAGGTCCCGGGTCGACCCGTCCAGCGATGAGTTCCAGGACGCCAGGGACGGCAACCTGGCGCTGCTCGCGCAGGTCGAGTCGGCGATGGCGCAGGTGCGCGCCGGCGGCAGCGACCGCGCGGTGAGCCGGCACCGCGAGCGCGGCAAGCTCATGGTGCGCGAGCGCATCGACCTGTTGCTCGACCGCGGGTCCCCGTTCCTGGAGATCGCCCCGCTGGCCGGCTGGGGCAGCGACGACCCCATCGGCGGCGGCGTGGTCGCGGGCATCGGCCAGGTCACGGGAACCTGGTGCGTCGTCTCGGGCAACGACCCCACGGTCAAGGGCGGGGCCCAGTCCCCGACGAGCGTCCGCAAGGTGCTGCGCGCCATGGAGGTCGCGCGGGAGAACCGGCTCCCGCTGCTCAACCTCACCGAGACCGCCGGTGCCGACCTGCCCAAGCAGGCTGACGTGTTCGTCCCCGGCGGGGCGGTGTTCCGTGAGTTGACACAGATGTCAGCCGCGGGTATCCCAACGGTGACCATGGTCTTCGGCAGCAGCACCGCCGGCGGCGCGTACCTGCCCGGGCTCTCCGACCACACGATCTTGCAGCGGGGCAGCGCGAAGGTGTTCCTCGGCGGCCCGCCCCTGGTGAAGATGGCCATCAACGAGGACGCGGACGAGGAGGAGCTCGGTGGCGCCGAGATGCACGCCCGCCGCTCCGGGCTCGCCGACCACCTGGCCGTCGACGAGCGGGACGCGCTGCGGCTCGGACGCCGCGTCGTCCTTCAACTGCGGCACCCCCACGCCGCTCCACCTCCAGCCGCCGGGTCCTCAGCGGCCGACAGCCTGACCGAGCCGGCGTACGACCCGGACGAGCTGCTCGGCGTCGCGCCGCCCGACCTATCGGTGCCCTACGACGTGCGCGAGGTCATCGCGCGGGTCGTGGACGGTAGCGAGCTCGACGAGGTCAAGCCGCTCTACGGCGACCGGCTCGTCTGCGGGTGGGCGCACATCGCGGGCTACCCGGTGGGGATCCTGGCCAACAACGGCATCCTGTTCTCCGAGGAGTCGCAGAAGGGCGCCCACTTCATCCAGCTGGCCAACCGCAGCGACACACCGCTGCTGTTCCTGCAGAACATCACCGGTTTCATGGTCGGCACCCGCTACGAGCAGGCCGGCATCATCAAGCACGGCGCGATGCTGGTGAACGCGGTCGCCAACTCGACGGTGCCCCACCTGACGATCATGCTCGGGGCGTCCTACGGTGCCGGCAACTACGGCATGTCCGGACGGGCCTACCGGCCGCGGCTGCTGTTCACCTGGCCGCAGCACCGGATCGCCGTCATGGGGGCCAAGCAGCTCGCGGGGGTCGTGTCCATGGTGGCCCGCAACAAGGCCGAGTCCGCGGGCCAGCCCTACGACGACGACGCCGACGCAGCGATGCGCGCGGCAGTCGAGGGTCAGATCGACAGCCAGTCAACCGCGCTGTACGCGACCGGCCGGCTCTGGGACGACGGCATCATCGACCCGCGCGACACGCGCACCGTCCTGGCCCTGTCGCTGGCGGCCGTACACAGCACCCCGATCCACGGAGCCGACACGTTCGGCCTGTTCCGGATGTGACCGCGCGATGACCCACCAGCCAGCACCCCCGCACCCCCCGCACCCCCCGCTCCAGCCGCGCCGCATCCAGCGCCTGCTCGTCGCCAACCGCGGCGAGATCGCCCGCCGCATCGTCCGGGCCGCCCGCGACCTGGGTATCGAGACCGTCGGGGTCTTCAGCGACGCCGACGCCACCGCCCCCTACGTCAGCGAGTGCGACAGCGCCGTCCGCCTGCCCGGAACCGCGCCCGCCGAGACCTACCTCGATGTCGCGGCCATCATCGACGCGGCCCGCCGCACCGAGGCCGACGCGGTCCACCCCGGCTACGGATTCCTGGCCGAGAACGCCGACGCCGCCCAGGCCGTCATCGACGCCGGACTCACCTGGGTCGGCCCGTCCCCGGCCGCGATGCGCGCGATGGCCAGCAAGCTGTCCGCCAAGCAGATCGTCCAGGCCGCGGGGGTGCCCGTGCTGCCCAGCGTCCCCCTCGAGGGGGACGACGCGGACGCGTGGACGAGGCCGGCCGAGCAGGTCGGGTTCCCGGTGCTCGTCAAGGCGTCCGCCGGCGGCGGTGGACGCGGCATGCGCATCGTCGACACCCCGGACGCCCTGGCCGCCGCCGTCCGCGCCGCCCGTCGTGAGGCGCAGGCCGCCTTCGGCGACGAGACCGTGTACTGCGAGCGGCTGGTGCGCCGCGGCCGCCACGTCGAGGTGCAGGTCATCGGCGACCTGGCCGGCACGGTCGTGCACGCCTACGAGCGGGAGTGCTCGCTGCAGCGGCGGCACCAGAAGATCCTGGAGGAGTCCCCCTCGCCCGGGACCCACCCGGACGTGCTCGCGCGGATGTACGAGGCGGCGGTCGCCGTCGCCAAGGCCGTCGACTACACCAGCCTGGGCACCGTCGAGTTCATGCTCGAGGACCCCGACCCGAGCTCCCCGCCCGGCAGCGACCCGGACGCCCGCTTCTTCTTCCTCGAGATGAACACCCGGCTTCAGGTCGAGCATCCGGTCACCGAGATGGTCACCGGCCTGGACCTGGTGGAGCACCAGCTGCGCCTGGCCGGCGGAGAACCCCTCGACCTCGAGCAGTCCCACATCGTGCCGATCTGGAACGCCGTCGAGGTTCGACTGGTCGCCGAGGACCCCGCCACTGGCTGGGTCCCGTCCTCGGGCACCCTCACCCGGTTCGAGCCGCCGGACATCCCCGGCGTGCGCTGGGAGACCGGAGTGCGTAGCGGGTCGGTCGTCCCGCCGCACTACGACTCGCTGCTGGCCAAGGTGATCGCCCACGGCGAGACCCGGGACGAGGCGTTCGACCTGCTGCGCGCCGCCCTGCGCGGGCTGCGCGTGCACGGGGTGGCAACCAACCGCCAGGCGCTGCTCGCGCTGCTGGACGACCCGGACGTGCGTGCCGGACGCACCACGACCGACCTGCTGGAGTCCCGCCCTGACGCCCTGCTCCCCCCGCTGCCGCCCGAGGTCCGCGCCCGGCACGCCCTGGCCGGCGCGCTCGCCGGCTACTGCGCGCGCCAGGCGCAGCGCCCCGTCGGCCTGGCGCCGGTGGGGTGGCGGAGCATGGCCGACTCCGTCGAGACCTGCGCGCTCGTCGCGGCCGACCCGGTCCTGACCGGTGAGGCGTCGGTCGAGGCCTGCACCGTCGTGCTGCGCACCACCCGTCACGACCAGATGACCGCCGTGGTCGACGGGGCCGCTGCGATGGACGTCCGCGTGCACGACTGGGACGGGGAGTGGCTCGACCACGAGGTCGACGGCATCCGCTCCCGCGCGGCGGTGCTGCTCGCACCGGAGTCCGACGACCAGGACCGCCGGATCGACGTGTTCGCCGCCGGGCACGCCACCAGGTGGGTCGAACCCGCCCGCCTGCCCGCCGGGGACCGCGCCGAGGCTGCCCGCGGCCCGTCCTCTCCGGTTCCCGGGACGGTGGTGGCGGTGCACGTGTCCCCCGGCGACCTGGTCGCCGCCGGGGACGCCCTGGTCGTCCTGGAGGCCATGAAGATGGAGCACCGCATCACCGCCGACAGCGACGCCTCGGTCGTCGAGGTCGCTGTCGCCGTCGGCGACGCTGTCGACGCCCACGAGGTGCTCGTGGTGCTCGAGCCGAAGGAGCGCACCGATGCCTGACCCGACCGACCCGCGCGAGGCCCGACCGGTCCGCATCGCGAACTGCTCGGGCTTCTTCGGCGACCGCGTCGCCGCCGCGCGCGAGCAGGTCGACGGTGGACCGATCGACGTGCTCACCGGGGACTGGCTCGCCGAGCTGACCATGCTCATCCTGGTCCGGCAGCGGCTCAAGCGCGGCCCCGGCTCGGGCTACGCGCGCACCTTCCTCACCCAGATGGAGCAGGTGCTGGGCACCTGCCTCGAGCGAGGCGTCCGGGTCGTGTCCAACGCCGGAGGCCTGGACCCGCAGGGCTGCGCGGACGCGCTGCGCGAGGTCGCCGACCGTCTCGGGCTGGCCCCGCGGATCGCCGTCGTCACCGGGGACGACCTCAGCGGGCGACCTGACCTGCTCGCTGATGCGGTCAACCTCTCTACCGGAGAGAGGCTTGCCGACCTAGGTTTGACGCCGGTCACCGCCAACGCCTACCTGGGTGCCTTCGGTATCGCCGCCGCGCTCGAGACCGGCGCCGAGGTGGTCATCACCGGACGGGTCACCGACGCGGCCCTGGCGGTCGGGCCCGCTGCCTGGTGGCACCGCTGGACCCCGCACGACCTGGACCCGCTGGCCGGAGCGGTCGCGGCCGCCCACGTCATCGAGTGCGGCGCCCAGGCCACCGGCGGCAACTACGCGTTCTTCGCCGAGATCCCCGACATGCTCCACCCCGGCTTCCCCATCGCAGAGGTCGACGCGGACGGCACGTCGATCATCACCAAGCACCCCGGCACCGGCGGCGCCGTCAGCGTCGGCACCGTCACCGCGCAGCTGCTCTACGAGGTCGACACCCCCGCCTACCTCGGCCCGGACGTCGTCGCCCGGTTCGACACGATCACCCTCGAGCAGGACGGGCCGGACCGGGTGTGCATCTCCGGGGTGCGTGGCGACCCCCCGCCGGACACCCTCAAGGTCGCGTTGACCTCCCTGCGCGGGTTCCGCAACACCGTGGGCGTCATGCTCACCGGGCTGGACGTCGACGCCAAGGCCGCCCTCGTCCAGCAGCAGCTCGCGCCCGTCCTCGAAGGCGTCGCGCACAGCTCGATCACCAGGGTGCGCTACGGCCCCGAGCGCACCGAGCTGCGCGTCACGGTCGTCGACCCCGATCAGGCCAAGGTGGGCCGGGCGTTCAGCAACGCCGTCGTCGAGCTGACGTTGGCCTCGGTCGCTGGGTTCTACCCGACCGCCCCGCCCTCGGACGCCAGCCCGTACAGCATCTACTGGCCCACCACTGTGCCGGCCGCGAAGGTCGAGCAGGTCGTCATGCTGGACGGCACCGAGGTCGCCCGGGTCCCGGCAGTCTCGCCACTGGCCGGGTCGCCGCCACGGGTGAGCCCGCCGCCCACCGCCGAGGGCGCTGGGCGAGCGTCCCAGCCGTCGGCGGTCGCGGCCGGCGGGGCCACCGTCGACCTGCCGCTCGGACGCCTCGCCGGCGCCCGCTCCGGCGACAAGGGCGGCGACGCCAACATCGGTCTGTGGGTGCGCAGCGAGGAGGCCTGGCCTTGGCTGGTCGGCCTCGTCACCCCCGACCGGGTGCGCAGCTGGATCCCGGAGGCCGCCGACAAGCGCGTCGACGTCTACCCGCTGCCGTCGCTGCGGGCGGTCAACGTCGTCGTGCGCGGCCACCTCGGACGGGGCGTCGCGGACAACCTCGGTCTGGACCCGCAGGCCAAGGGCCTGGGGGAGTGGGTGCGCGCTCAGGTCGTCCCCGTCCCGGCGTCGCTGGTCGAGGACGGCCCGGGCACGCCGTGACCGACACCGCCACCACCCCGCTCACCGAACGCGGCCGCCGCACCCGCGACGCCCTCGTCGCGGCTGCACGGCGGGTCTTCGAGGAGCGTGGCTACGCCGCCACCCGCATGCAGGACGTCGCCGCCGAGGCCGGGGTGAGCCATGGCACCGTCTACACCTGGTTCCCCGGCAAGGACGAGCTGCTGCGCGAGGTCACCCACGCCATCGTCGGCGAGGTTGTCGACGCGGCTCGCGAGCGGCCCCGGGAGACTGACGGCGCCGACCCGTACCCCCGGCTGGCCGGGGCGACCCGCCGGTTCCTGGTGGGCTACCGGCGCAACGCCCGCATGCTCGCCGTGGTGGAGGAGGCCGCCTCCGCCGACCCCGAGTGGACCGGCGTGCTCGACGAGCTCCGCGAGATCTACGTGACCCGAACCCGGCGCACTCTGCGTCGGCTGCAGGCCGAGGGCCACGTGCCCGCCGACATCGACCCGGATGTCGCCGCCCCCGCCCTGACCGGGATGGTCGAGACGTTCGCCCGGCGATCGGCCACCGACCCCACCACCACCGACTCCGACGTCGAGCAGCTCACTCGGCTGTGGGCCCGCGCCGTCGGACTGACCGTCCCCAACCACGACTGAGGAGCCTGGATGCTGTTCACCCGCGAGCACGACGACTTCCGCGCCGTCGTCCACGAGGTCGTCGAGAAGGAGATCAACCCCTACGTCGACGAGTGGGAGCGCGCCGGGACCTTCCCCGCGCACGAGCTGTTCCCCAAGCTCGGCGAGGTCGGCCTGTTCGGCATCGAGTACGACCCGGGGTTTGGGGGGTTGGGCCTGGACCACTCCTACACGGTCGTGATGGCCGAGGCGCTCGGCGCCGCGTCCTGCGCGGGCGTCCCGATGGCGATCATGGTGCAGGCCGCGATGGCTACCCCGGCCCTGGCCAGGCACGGCAGCGAGGAGCTCAAGCAGACCTACCTGGCGCCGGTCATCGCCGGCGAGCAGGTGTGCTCGGTCGCGGTGTCGGAGGCGGACGCCGGGTCCGACGTGGCCGGCATCCGGACGCGCGCGGTGCGCGACGGTGACCAGTGGGTGATCAACGGCAGCAAGCTCTACATCACCAACGGCACCCAGGCCGACTGGATCTGCCTGCTCGCCCGCACCGAGGAGGGCTCGACCGGTTTCGCCGGGATGAGTCTGATCGTGGTGCCCACCGACACCCCCGGCTTCTCGGTCAGCCGCAAGCTCGACAAGCTCGGCAACCACTCCTCCGACACCGCCGAGCTGTCCTTCGACGACGTGCGGGTGCCGTTGGCCAACACCATCGGCGAGCCCGGCCGCGGGTTCCAGATGCAGATGGAGCAGTTCCAGATCGAGCGGCTCGTGGGCGCGTACAGCGCCACCGCGTCCGCCGAGATCGCGCTGCGCCGCACCATCGACTACCTGCAGATCCGTCACGCGTTCGGCAAGCCGCTGCTGGCCAACCAGCACCTGAAGTACCGGCTGGCCGAGCTGCTGGCCGAGGTCGACATGCTGCGCGAGTACAACCACACGGCGGCCGCGCGCGTCGTCGCCGGCGAGGACGCCACCCGGATGGCCACCATCGCCAAGCTCAAGGCCGGCCGGCTGGCCCGGGAGGTGTCCGACACCTGTCTTCAGTACCACGGCGGCATGGGCTACATGGAGGAGACCTGGACCTCCCGCTACTACCGGGACGCCCGGCTGCTGTCCATCGGCGGGGGCGCGGACGAGGTGATGCTGCGCATCCTCACCGTGCTCGAGGGCATGGGCCGGTGACGGCCTCCGAGGCGGCCGCCCCCGTCCGGGTCGAGGTGACCGACGGCCTCGCCACCATCACCCTGGACGCACCCGAGGCGCGCAACGTCCTGACCGGCGAGTCGCTGGCTGCGCTGAGCCAGGCTCTCGATGACGCCGCGTTCGACCCGGCGGTTCGGGTGGTGGTGCTGGCCGCGACTGGTCAGGCGTTCTGCGCCGGGGCCGACCTGAGGGGCACCGGGGGGCAGGCCGCGGACTTCACCGCCCGCTACACCGGGCTGCTCGCGCGGTTGCTGGACCATCCGAAGCCGACGATCGCCCGGGTGCAGGGCCACGTCGCCGGCGGGGGCAACGGGCTGGTGGCCGGATGCGACCTCTCGGTGGCGGTCGCCGAGGCGAGGTTCGCCTTCAGCGAGGTCCGGGTCGGGGCGGTGCCCGCCATCGTGTCGGTCGTGGCGCTGCAGCGGATGCCCCGCACGCAGGCGATCGAGCTCTTCCTCACCGGGGAGCGGGTCTCGGCGCAGCGAGCGCTCGAGGCCGGGCTGCTCACCCGGGTCGTTCCCGACGAGCCTGCGCTGGACGAGGTCGTGGCCGGCTGGGTGGGGATGCTCCGCCTCGGCGGGCCGACGGCGCTGCGGCGCACCAAGGAGGTGCTGCGCCGCGTCCCGACCATGGAGCGGGGCGAGGCGTTCGCCTGGACCGAGCAGGTCTCGGCGCAGGCCTTCGCCTCCGACGAGGCCGCCGAGGGCATGGCCGCCTTCGTCCAACGCCGTCCCCCCGCCTGGGCGGCGCCCCCCACCCCCCGCTGATCACGTAAGGCAGGCTTGCGTGGGGTTTGCATGGTGCCGACACCGTGCAAACCCCACGCTGACCATGCGAAGGCTCCGCGCCGACCGTGCAAACCCCACGCTGACCATGCGAAGGCTCCGCGCTGGCCGTGCGTAGGCTCCGCGTAGGGTGGGCGCAGGCCGGGCGCAGGCAGCGCAGAAGGGACGGGCGGCCCTACCCGGCCGACGCACCCGCCCGGGCAGGATTGCCCCGTGGACGTCACCGAGACTCTGCTGCCCGGCGTCGGGATTCGCTACGAGATCACCCTCGCCACCGGCGAGCGTGTCGGCCTGGTCGCTCATCGCGACGGCACGTTCGACCTGGTCGTGTACTCCACGACAGACCCGGACGCCTGCACCGGTCTGCTGTCGCTGAGCCAGGCCGAGGCCGACACGCTCGCCGAGCTGATGGGCGCTCCGCGCATCGCCGAGCGCTTCGCCGACCTGAGCCGGGAGATCCCCGGGCTGGTCGCCGCCCAGGTCGAGATCCCGCCGGACTCGCTGTACGCCGGGCACACCCTCGGTGACACCCGCGCCCGTACGCTGACCGGAGCGTCGGTCGTTGCGGTGGTGCGCGGCGACCGGATCATCGCCTCACCCGGCCCCGACACCGAGCTCGAGGCCAACGACGTCCTGGTCGTCATCGGGACCGAGGCCGGCATCGTCGGCGTCCGGCGCATCGTGGGGGCCTGATCGGACGATGAAGCCCGAGCCAGCACTGCTCGTCGAGCTGGGAGCACTGCTTGTCGTGCTCGGTGCGCTCGGTGCGGTGGCCTGGCGCATCAGCCTGTCGGCCGTCCCGCTGTTCCTGGTGGCGGGTCTGTTCGTCGGAGAGGGCGGCTTCGTCGAGGCCGCCGCCGCAGCCCCGTTCCTCGAGGTGGCCGCCAGCATCGGCGTGGTGCTGCTGCTGCTCGCGCTCGGACTGGAGTTCTCCGCGCGCGAGTTCACCAGCGCGCTGCGCCGCCACGCCCCGTCCGGGGTGGTGGACCTGGTTCTCAACGCCACGCCGGGACTGATCGCCGGCTTCCTGCTCGGGCTGCCGTGGCCGGCGCCGCTCGCGCTGGCCGGGGTCACGTGGATCTCCTCCTCCGGGATCGTCTCGCGCACGCTGTCCGACCTCGGGCGGCTCGGCTTCCGCGAGACCCCGTCGGTGCTGAGCGTCCTCGTGCTCGAGGACATCGCGATGGCGGTGTACCTGCCTCTGCTGGGGGTCCTGCTGGCCGGGTCGAGCATCCTGCTCGGCCTCACCGGCTCGGCCGTCGCGGTCGGGGCGGTGCTGGCCTTCCTGATCCTCGCCCGCCGGGCCGAGCCCTGGCTGGGCCGGCTGCTCACCCACGACGACAACGAGCAGGTGCTGTTCCGGGTGCTGGGGCTGACCTTCATCGTGGCCGGCGCCGCGGAGTACCTCCAGGTGTCCTCAGCGGTCGGGGCCTTTCTCGTGGGGCTGGCGATACCGGAGAGGACGGCACGGCGGGCTCGGCCCCTGCTGTCCCCGCTGAAGGACCTGTTCGGCGCTGCCTTCTTCTTCTACTTCGCCTACGAGACCTCCCCGGCGGACGTCCTGCCGGTCCTGCCGGCGGCGGTGGCTCTCGTGCTTGTCACGGGGGCGACCAAGATCGCCACCGGCTGGTACGCGGCTGCACGGGACGGTGTCGCCCGCAAGGGCCGGTGGCGTGCCGGCACCGCACTGATCGCGCGCGGGGAGTTCTCCGTGGTCATCGCCGGGCTCGCGGTGGCCGCCGGGTTCGTCGAGATCGGACCGATCGCCACCGCCTACGTGCTGATCGCGGCAGTGGCCGGCCCGGTGATCACGCGCCTCGTCGGCCACCCCGGCCAGGCAGCCCCACGGGTCGCGAGGGCGTCCGCGCGGCTGCGACCCTGACCGGGAGCCGAGTTCCCCGGGCTCAGAGCCCGCCCCGTGCCGCCAGGTCGGGTACGGGTCGGTCCAGCTCCTCGAGCACCACGCGCAGCACCCGAGTGTCCACGCCCATGCCCAGGTGCGAGCTCTCCACCCGGACGTTCCTCGCCTCGGGCACCACGCAGGAGCGCCAGTCGATGATCCCGTCCGACGGCGAGTACACCGACACGAGCTCGACCCCCGGTGGCATCGGGCGATGCACAGCCTGCATGTACGGGCACGAGCACTCCGGGCGGAGACAGCGCGGGTCCGGCAGCGGGGCGCGGACGCGGTGCGAGGCGTAGATGGCCGAGACCAGCGAGGACGGGATCTCGTAGAAGGCGAACTCGTCGTTGAGCGGCCCGCCGAGGTTCACCGCCCGCGAGACCAGGTCGGGCCGCCGTGCCCCCAGCCCCCGCGCGAGCATCCCGCCGCGGCTCTGCCCGAGCACCTGGATTCGACCACCGGCCCGCTCCACTGCCCGCTCGGCCACCCCGGTCAACGCCTCGACCGTCCGGTCCGAGCAGTGGATGTTGGACGCCATGCCGCTGCGCACCGTCCGGTAGCCGAACCGACGCAGCACCACGTGCAGCGGCAGCACGGACGGGTCGCCGAAGCCGAACCCCGGCACGACGAGCACGGTGCGACCGTCCCCGCGGGGCAGCGACCGGTCGCGCAACAGGCGGGACGCGAGCAGCCCGGCCGCTTCCACGGGCAGCCGGGACTCGGACAGGCCGCGTGCCGCCCAGCCCGGCAGTCCGCGCATCCAGCCGGGCAGCCCGGACGGGGCCCAGTGCAGCTCGGGCCGATGGATGCCGCGCCAGTCGTTCATGCCGCGGGGCTCGAGTCGCGCACTGTGGCGCCGCCGCGGACCAGTCGCGACAGCGCCACGCGGGCCAGTGGGGCGTAGGCCAGCACCACCGGCGCCGGCCCGGCGATGCGGACCCAGGCCTGCGCGTGTGCGTCCCCCGGCCCGTCGCCGACGGGGTCGACGCCGTGCTCCAGCGACAGGTCCAGCCCCCCGAGACGCACCCGCCACGTCCAGCGCCGCGCGTCGGCGTCCACCTCGGTCACCTTGAAGGGGACCGTCACCCCCATCGGGCCACGGACCCGACCGATGGTGCCCGCCGCCACCGGACGGGACGGCTCGACACCCTCGACGCCACGGATCTGTGGGGACCATTGCGGCCAGCGATCCGGGGTGACGTAGCGGCTCCAGACCTCCTCGACCGACGCCGGCCCGCTCGCCCGGACCGTCACCGCCAACGTCACGGGCGGGATCGGCAGCACACGCACGTCCCCGGGCTACTTCCCGCCACGTCCCCGAAGCGTGTAGAACGCCGCCACCAGCAGCGACGCGAGGAACACGGGCACCAGGCTGCCCAGCGGCAGCCCGATGAACGGCAGCAGGACGAAGGCGACCCAGACCAGCCCGGTGGCTACGCCGCTCACCACCAGCGCCCGCAGGACTGCCGGCGAGAGCCCCTCTCGCTTGGCCTCTGGGGGGCGCTGCGGCACCGGCTGCGAGCCCCGGCGCTTCTGCACCGCCTTGCCACTGGAGTCGTCACCGCCGAGCACCTGGTCCGCCTGAGCGTTGAGCGCATCCATCTCGGCGAGCAGGCGTTCGATGTCGTCGTTCGAACCGGCCATGCCTCGATGGTGCCACGCCGGGCCACCCGATGCCCGGTGCGTAGGCTGGCGACGTGAAGACCTTCGACGACCTCTGGGTCGAGCTGTCGGGCAAGGTGGCCGTCGGCGACCCCACGTCGGGGACGGTGCTGACGCTGCGCGACGGCGTCCACGGCGCCGGCAAGAAGGTCGTCGAGGAGGCCGCCGAGGCCTGGATGGCCGCCGAGCACGAGTCGGACGCGCGGGCCGCCGAGGAGATCTCCCAGCTGCTCTACCACGTCCAGGTCCTCATGCTGGCCCGCGGCCTGAGCCTGGACGACGTCTACGCCCACCTCTGACCCGACCCCGATGACCCATCGCGATGACTGACCTCGGCCCTGCCCCGGACCGCGCCCCGGACCCCGTCCCTGGCGCGCCGGGTGCCCGCACCTTGCGGGTCGCCGTGCCCAACAAGGGATCGCTGTCCGAGCCGGCGTCGCTCATGCTTCGCGAGGCGGGGTACCGCCAGCGCAGCGACGGGCGCGAGCTGGTGCTGCAGGACCCGGACAACGGCGTCGAGTTCTTCTACCTGCGGCCGCGCGACATCGCGGTGTACGTCGGCGCCGGCACCCTCGACCTGGGCATCACCGGCCGTGACCTGCTGCTGGACTCCGGCGCCGACGCCGAGGAGCTCATGCCGCTGGGGTTCGCCGACGCCGCGTTCCGCTTCGCGGCACGACCGGGCACCGCCACCGAGGCGCGCGACCTGGAGGGCCTGCGGGTGGCCACGTCCTACCCCGGGCTGGTGCGTGCTCACCTGGCTGCCCACGGTGTCGACGCAGAGGTGATCCGGCTCGACGGGGCGGTCGAGACTGCCGTGCGGCTCGGAGTGGCCGACGTCATCGCCGACGTGGTCTCGACCGGCACCACCCTGCGGCAGGCCGGCCTGGAGATCGTCGGGCAGCCGATCCTGCAGTCCGAGGCGGTTCTGGTGCGCCGTCGGGCCACCGGTGAGATGCCCGGGCTGGAGGTGTTCATGCGCCGGCTGCAGGGCGTGCTCGTGGCCCGCCGGTACGTGATGATGGACTACGACATCCCCGGCGACCGCGTCGACGAGGCCTGCCGCATCACCCCGGGGATCGAGTCACCCACCGTGGCACCGCTGCAGCGGGAAGGCTGGTGCGCGGTTCGGGCCATGGTGCCGCGGGACGGGGCGCACCGGGTGATGGACGACCTGTACGAGATCGGGGCGCGCGGAATCCTCGTCACCGACATCCACGCCTGTCGGTTGTAGCGCCGCAGCGCCCTCCGCGACACCGCAGAGGCCTCAGCGACGCCGGACCTCAGCGACGCCGGTCGACCAGGACCGCCACCTCGTCCTCGCGGTCGACGTCGTCGTGCGGGTTACCGTCGATGATCAGGTCGGCCCGATCCCGGGTGCCCTCCACAGCGAAGTGGCGCTCCTCGCGGGGCCACCACTCGCGCAGGCTCACTGCGGCGTCCGGGCCCTCGCGCCGGATCGTCCGCTCCCGGCGCAGATCCTCGTCCGCGTCCACCCAGATCCGCAGCACAGCCAGGTCGGTGAACGCCCGCTGCCCCGCGCCGACGCCCTCGACGATCAGCGCCGGGGCGAGCGGCACCTCGCGCCACTCGGTGTAGGCGCCGCGGTGCCAGTCGTAGACCAGGTGCTGGCCGGGCATGCCGTGCCGGAGCGGGGTCAGCACCCACGAGTCGAGGTTGGACGCCATCCCGTCCAGGCCGGTCCATCCCTCGTACAGGTGGTCCAGGTGCACGGTCGGTACCCGGCGCAGCGCCCGGCACAGGCGCCTGGCCAGGCTGGTCTTGCCGGCGCCGCTGGGTCCGTCCACGGTCACCAGCCGCACCACTCCCAGGCGGGGCGAGGAGTCCAGCACGTCACGTGCCAGGTCGGCGTACCTGACGCGCGTGGGAGCCAACGTGGCCTGGGCCATCGAGCCCTCCCCGTCCTGTCGAGGTCCGTCTTCGCTCGGAATGGGCATCAGTGTCACCCCGCGGGCCACGGGGCGCGCGCCGAAACGTTGGCCGTGCGCTGACCAGCAGGTGAACTGTGGGACCTACGCTGGCATCGTGCCTGGTCCGCTGGACGGTCTGCTCGTCGTCGACCTGAGCCGTGCGCTCGCTGGGCCGCACGCGACCATGACCATGGGCGACCTCGGGGCCAGGGTCATCAAGGTCGAGTCCCCCCGCGGGGACGACTCCCGCGGCTGGGGGCCGCCGTTCGTGGGACCGCCGGGTGCCGCGATCTCGACCTACTTCCTGTCCTGCAACCGCAACAAGGAGTCGGTGACTGCCGACCTGTCCAGCCAGGACGGTCGCCGGCTGCTGACCGACCTGGTGCGTCACGCGGACGTGCTGGTGGAGAACTTCCGGCCCGGCTCTCTGGAGCGGGCGGGGCTGTCCGTGGAAGGCCTGCTCGAGCTCAACCCCCGCCTGGTGGTCCTGTCGATCAGCGGCTTCGGCCACGACGGCCCCGAGGCCGGGCGAGCCGGGTACGACCAGATCGGCCAGGGTGAGGCCGGGCTGATGAGCCTGACCGGGGAGCCCGGGTGCCCGACGCGGGTCGGCGTCCCCGTCGCTGACCTCCTGGCCGGGCTGACCGGGCTGGTCGGCGTGCTCGCCGCGCTGGACGAGCGCCACCGGACCGGCCGCGGCCAGATCGTGCGCACCAGCCTGCTGGCGTCCGTGGTCGGGGTGCACGCCTTCCAGGGCACGAGGTGGACGGTGGCCGGCGAGGTCCCAGGGCAGGTCGGCAACCACCACCCGTCCATCGCCCCATACGGGCTGTTCCACGCCGCGGACGAGGCGCTGCAGGTCACCGTGGCCAACCAGGCGCAGTGGCGGGCGTTCGCCGAGGTCATCGGGCTGGACCCGGACGACCCTCGCTTCGCCGACAACTCCGCCCGGGTGGCCCACCGCGCCGCGCTGACCGCGGCCATCGAGACGGCGCTGGCCGCCCAGACGGCCCAGACGTGGCTGGGCGTGTTGGCCGGGCGGGGCGTCCCGGCAGGGCGGGTGCGCACGCTGGACGAGGTCTACGGCTGGGAGCAGACCCTGTCTCAGCACCTGCTGCTGCACGTGGAGCATCCGGTGCTCGGCACGATCAGCCTGCCGGGGTCCCCTCTGCGGTTCTTCGACGCCGGGGACCGCGAGGTGAGCGACGTGCCGCTGGCGCCGCCGCCGGCCCTCGGTGAGCATGACGACTCCGTGCGAGCCTGGCTCGAGGAGACCGGATGAACGCCGCCGCGCGCCCCGGCGCGCACGCCCTGCTGGACATCCTGCTCGACCCGGGCTCGTTCCAGTCCTGGGACGTCGACCCCATCCCGGTCGCGGCGCAGCGCGACTACCCGGAGTACCAGGCCGAACGGGCGGCTGCTGCTCAGGCGAGCGGAGTGCAGGAGTCGGTGGTCAGCGGACGGGGCCAGATCCGCGGCCGACCGGTCGCGATCGTGGCGGGGGAGTTCGGCTTCCTGGCCGGCTCGATCGGGGTCGCAGCCGGTGAGCGCCTGGTGCTGGCCGTCGAACGGGCCACCAGAGAGCGGCTGCCGCTGGTCGCCGCGCCGTCGTCCGGCGGAACCCGGATGCAGGAGGGCGCCGTCGCCTTCGTGCAGATGATCAAGATCACCCAGGCCATCGTCGAGCACAAGCGCGCCGGACTGCCCTATCTGGTGTATCTGCGCGACCCGACCACCGGCGGGGTGTTCGCCTCCTGGGGGTCGCTGGGACACGTCACAGCAGCCGAACCCGGGGCCAGGGTGGGGTTCCTCGGCCCAAGGGTGTACCGCGCGCTGTACGGCAAGGACTTCCCACCGCAGGTGCAGACCGCGGAGAACCTGGTGGCGCGCGGTCTCATCGACGCGATCGTCCGGCCGGAGCGGTTGGCGGCCCTCACCGACCGGGTGCTCGCCCTGATCCAGGACGCCCCCGACCTCGACGCAGCCCCGCTCGAGCCGCCCCCGGGGGTGTCGGTGCCCGCGACGGAGGTGCGCACCGACGCGTGGGAGGCGGTGCAGCGGTCTCGACGATCCAGCCGCCCCCACGTCGCCCAGCTGCTGCGCATCGCCGCGCATGACGTCCTCGTGCTCAACGGCACCGGTGCGGGGGAGAGCCATCCGGGGCTGCTGCTCACCTTCGCCCGGTTCGGCCAGGCCTCGTGCGTCCTGCTCGGCCAGGACCGCCCGGGGCAGGAGGCCGAGCGGCCGCTCGGACCCGACGCGCTGCGCCAAGCCCGGCGGGGGATGCGGCTGGCCGACGAGCTCGGCCTGCCGCTGGTCACCGTGATCGACACCGCTGGGGCCGCACTCACCGTGGCGGCCGAGGAAGGTGGCCTGGCCGGCGAGATCGCCCGCAGTCTCGCCGACCTCGTGGCGTTACAGGCCCCGACCGTCGCCCTGCTCATGGGGCAGGGCAGCGGTGGCGGAGCGCTGGCCCTGGCGGCCGCCGACCGAGTGCTGGCCGCCCAGCACGCATGGCTGTCGCCGCTGTCACCGGAGGGAGCCAGCTCGATCGTCTACCGCGACACCGACCATGCCGCCGAGCTGGCCCGGCGCCAGGGCATCGGTGCGGCCGAGCTGTGCGACCAGGGCATCGTGGACCTCATCGTCCCCGAGCGGCCCGACGCCGCAGACGAGCCGGAGGAGTTCTGCCGCCGGCTCGGCGCCGCGGTCGAGTGGGAGCTGCTCTCGCTGGCCCGTCTGGACCCGGCCCAGCGCCTCGCCCAGCGATCCGCGCGCTACCGCCGCCTCGGCCTGTAGCCACCGGCGTGGCGCTGCTACCGGGCGTGGACCGGGCCGGTGTAGCGCTCCCCGGGGCCTTGCCCGGGCTCGTCGGGCACCGCCGAGGCCTCCCGGAACGCCAGCTGAAGCGACCGGAGCCCGTCGCGCAGCGGCGCCGCATGATGGTGGCCGAGGTACCCGGCGGCGCCGTCGACCAGCCCGGCCAGGCCGTCGATGAGGGCGCGGGCCTGGTCGAGGTCCCGGTGCTCGGGCAGGTCCTCGGCCAGCCCCAGGTGCACCGCGGCCGCCGACATGAGGTGCACCGCCGCCGTCCCCAGCACCTCGACCGCGGGGACGTCGGCGACATCCCTGGTCACGCTCACGGTGCTACCCTTGCACAGCGCGCGAGCGCACCCGACAACCGAACACACCCGACGTCGCGTCGGGTGACCCGACCGACCGGGAGCCCCTCCCGGTGGCAAGCGGAGGCTCCTCCCACCCGCGCGACCGCGAGGTCACCGGGTCCCGGTCCCGGCCCGACCAGTGCGGGCCGGCCTGCCGATCCGTCGGCAGGCATCGACCGTTCAGCCCCCGCTGCGCCACGCATCGGGGGCTGTCGTGTCAGTCGACCCCCCGCCAGTCCCCGCACCCACCAGGAGGACCCATCACCGTCGAGCCCCGCATCAACGACCGAATCCGCGTGCCCGAGGTCCGACTCGTCGGACCCAACGGCGAGCAGGTCGGCATCGTCCGGATCGAGGACGCCCTGCGTCTGGCGGAGGAGTCCAGCCTCGACCTCGTCGAGGTCGCGCCGAACTCCCGTCCCCCGGTCGTCAAGCTGATGGACTACGGCAAGTTCAAGTACGAGTCGGCCATGAAGGCGCGCGAGGCTCGTCGCAACCAGACCCACGTCCAGATCAAGGAGCAGAAGCTCCGGCCGAAGATCGACGACCACGACTACGAGACCAAGAAGCGCAACGTGGAGCGCTTCCTCAAGGGCGGCGACAAGGTCAAGGTGACGATCATGTTCCGCGGGCGCGAGCAGTCCCGGCCCGAGCTGGGCTACCGGCTGCTGCAGCGCATGGCCCAGGACGTGGACGACTCGGGATACGTGGAGTTCGCGCCCAAGCAGGACGGACGCAACATGGTGATGGTGCTGGCGCCGACGATCAAGAAGGCCGATGCGCAGGCCGAGCGCAAGGTCGAGGTCGCCCGTCAGGCGGCCGAGCGCAAGGCAGAGCAGGATCGGGAGAAGGCCGAGCGGGCCGCCGGCCGCGCTGCGAACAACTGAAGGAAACAGGAGTACCGATGCCCAAGATGAAGAGCCACAGCGGCTCGCGGAAGCGGTTCAAGGTGACCCGCACCGGGAAGGTGCTACGCCGCCAGGCCAACCGCAACCACCTGCTCGAGCACAAGTCGTCCCGCCGCACGCGCCGACTCGCGCCCCCCGTCGAGGTGTCGCCTGCGGACACCAAGAGGGTCAAGCGCCTGCTCGGCGCCTGACCGCCCGACAGCACAGGAGGACGACATGGCACGCGTCAAGCGGGCGGTGCACGCCCACAAGAAGCGCCGCAGCACCCTCGAGCAGGCCAGCGGCTATCGGGGGCAGCGCTCCCGGCTGTACCGGAAGGCCAAGGAGCAGACGCTGCACTCCCAGGTCTACGCCTACCGCGACCGCAAGCGGCGCAAGGGTGACTTCCGCAAGTTGTGGATCACTCGGATCAACGCTGCGTCCCGGTCCAACGGCATGACCTACAACCGGTTCATACAGGGGCTTCGCGCCGCGGGCGTCGAGGTCGACCGCCGCATGCTGGCCGAGCTCGCCGTGAACGACCCGGCCGCGTTCGCCACCCTGGTCCAGACCGCACGCGCAGCGCTGCCGGAGGACCTCAACGCCCCCGCAGCCTGACCCACGCCAGGTCGTCGACGACACCTCGCACCCACGGGTGCGGGCCGCCCGTCGGCTGCACAGCGCGTCCGGGCGGCGCAAGGCCGGGCGGTTCCTCGCCGAGGGCCCGCAAGCGGTGCGTGAGGCCCTGGAGGTCCCGGGCATCGTCGTAGAGGTCTTCTCGACCCCGCAGGCTCGCTCGCTGACCCTCCGTCGGCAAGGGGCGCCCGTCCTGGAGGTCACCGACCGGGTGCTCGCGGCGGTCGCCGAGACCAGCAGCCCACAAGGGGTCGTCGCGGTCTGCCGGGACGTCACTGTGCCGCTGCAGAGCCTGCTGGCCGCGACGCCCCGCCTGGTCGTGGTGCTCGCCGAGGTCCGTGACCCTGGCAACGCGGGCACGATCATCCGCACCGCCGACGCCGCCGGCGCCGGAGGCGTCGTGCTCACCACCGCGTCGGTCGACCCGCTCGGCGGCAAGTGCGTGCGCTCCACGGCCGGCTCGCTGTTCCACCTGCCGGTGACGGTCGAGGCGCCGCCGACAGCCCTGGACGAGCTGCGCGCGGCCGGCATGCGAGTGCTGGCCGCTGACGGAGCGGGTCCGGTCGACCTGCGCCAGGCACAGACGCAGGGCTTGCTCGCCGGACCGACCGCCTGGGTGGTGGGCAACGAGGCCCGCGGCCTCGCCGAGAGCTTCCTCTCCCGGTGCGACGCCGCCGTGGCGGTGCCGCTGTACGGGCGTGCCGAGAGCCTGAACGTGTCGGTTGCGGCCGCGCTGTGCCTGTACGCCTCGGCTTCGGCCCAGCGGTCGGTCCCAGCGCCGTAGCCTGAGCACGCGCATCTAGACTCGCCTGCCTTGCCGCGGTCCCGCGCACCGACCCCGCGCACCCCCCGCAGCCACCCCGCACCCTCGAAGGGAGCATCCCTCGTGTCCGCGTCACCCTCCGCCGACGGCGTCATCACCGCCGAGGAGGTCACCGCGTTCCAGGCGCAGGCAGTGGCCGCCGTCGAGGCGGCCAGCAGCCTGGACGACCTCAAGACCGCGCGCATCGAGCACGCCGGAGACCGCTCACCGCTGGCGCTGCTCAACCGCCGCATCGGGAGCCTGCCGGCCCAGCAGCGCAAGGACGCCGGCCGACTCGTCGGCGCGGCGCGGCGGGCGGTGAGCGAGGCCATCGACATCCGCCAGTCCGTACTCGAGGCCGAGCGGGACGAGCGGGTGCTCATCGAGGAGACCGTCGACGTCACGCTGCCCTGGATCCGCCGCCCGGTCGGGGCGCGGCACCCGCTGTCCTCCCTGGTCGACCGGATCGCGCAGATCTTCCTCGCGCTGGGATACGAGGTCGCTGACGGGCCCGAGGTCGAGGCCGAGTGGTACAACTTCGACGCTCTCAACATCGGTCCCGACCACCCCGCCCGCGGCACCAGCGACACGTTCTTCGTCGAGTCCCCCGACTCCGGAGTCGTGCTGCGTACCCACACCTCCCCGGTCCAGGTGCGCGCCATGCTCATCCGGCACCCGCCGATCTACGTCATCTGCCCCGGCCGGACCTACCGCACCGACGAGCTCGACGCCACGCACACCCCCGTGTTCAGCCAGGTCGAGGGGTTGGTCGTGGACGAAGGCATCACGATGGCCGACCTCAAGGGCACTCTGGACCACTTCGCGGCCGCCATGTTCGGCGAGGGGCTGGTCACCCGGCTGCGCCCGTCCTACTTCCCGTTCACCGAGCCCTCCGCCGAGGTCGACCTGAAGTGCTTCGTGTGCCGCGGCACGTCCGTCGGGGACCCCGACCGGCCTTGTCGCACCTGCTCGTCCGAGGGCTGGATCGAGTGGGGCGGCTGCGGCATGGTCAACCCGCGGGTGTTCGTCGCGTGCGGCATCGACCCGCAGCGCTACACCGGGTTCGCCTTCGGCATGGGCCTGGAGCGGACGCTGATGTTCCGCCACGGCATCACCGACATGCACGACCTGATCGAGGGTGACGCGCGCTTCACCCGCCCGTTCGGCATGGACATCTGATGCGCGTCCCGCTGTCCTGGCTCTCGCAGTACGTCGACCTTCCGGCGGACCTGAGCCCCCGCGCCCTCGCCGACCGGTTGCTCGCGGCCGGACTCGAGGTCGAGACCGTCCAGACCGTGGACGTCACCGGCCCTCTCGTGGTCGGGCGGGTGCTCGAGGTCGAGGTCGAGACTCATCCCAACGGCAAGTCGATCCGCTGGTGCCAGGTGGATGTGGGTGCGCACAACGTCACCGTCGACGACGTGGGTGCACGACCCAGGGGCATCGTCTGCGGCGCGCACAACTTCGAGGTCGGGGACCTCGTCGTGGTCGCGTTGCCCGGCTGCGTGCTCCCCGGCGGGTTCGGGATCAGCGCTCGGGGCACCTACGGGCACGTGTCGGACGGCATGATCTGCTCGGTCCGCGAGCTCGGCCTCGGCGAGGACCACGAGGGGATCCTCGTGCTCGGTGAGGCCGACCTGGTCGACCTGCACGGCGCACCGCTGCGCGTCGACCGGACCCCGGGGGCGGACGCGCGGCCCCTGCTGGGGCTGCCGGACGCGGTGCTCGACATCGCCGTCACCCCCGACCGGGGGTACTGCCTGAGCGTGCGCGGGGTGGCCCGTGAGACCGCGACCGCGCTGGGTGTGCCGTTGCGTGACCCGGCCGTCCCGGGTCGACTCGGCCCCGGGGCGCCTGCGCCGTCGCAGCGCGACGCCTGGCCCGTGCGCGTCGAGGACCCCACCGGCTGCGACCGGTTCGCCGTCCGGGTCGTGCACAACCTCGACCCCAGCCGGGTGTCGCCGCTGTGGCTGCGCACTCGGCTCCACCTGGCCGGGATGCGGCCCATCTCGCTGGCCGTCGACGTCACCAACCACGTCATGCTGGAGGTGGGGCAGCCGATCCACGGCTACGACGGCGACCTGCTGTCCGGCCCCCTCGGGGTGCGACGGGCTCAGCCGCGTGAGGCTCTGCAGACCCTGGACGGCAAGCGCCGTCCCCTTGACCTCGAGGACCTCGTCATCGTCGACGACAGCGGACCCATCGGCGTCGCGGGGGTCATGGGCGGTGCGTCCACCGAGCTGTCCCCGCGCACCCGCCACGTGGTGGTCGAGGCCGCACACTTCGACCCGGCGTCCATCGCCCGGTCGGCCCGCCGGCACAAGCTGCCCAGCGAGGCCTCGCGGCGTTTCGAGCGTGGCGTCGACCCCGAGCTGCCGGCCGTCGCGGCGGGTCTGGTCGCCCAGATGCTGGCCGACTTCGGGGGCGCGACCATCGACCCGGCCCTGACCGACGTGGACCTGCGGCGCCCGATCACCCCTGTCGCCCTGAACGTCGCCGACCCGGCACGCATCGCCGGCCGTCCCTACGACGATGCCGACGTGGTGCGCCTGCTGCGCGAGGTCGGCTGCACGGTCACGGGCCCGGCGTCCGACGGCGGGCTGGAGGTCACCCCGCCGACCTGGCGGCCTGACCTCGCCGACCCCGTCGACCTGGTCGAGGAGGTCGTCCGCCTGGCCGGCTACGACACCCTGCCGGCGACCGTCCCGACCGGACCGGCCAGCCACGGGCTCACCCGCGCCCAGCAGCAGGAGCAGCGGATCAGCCGGGCCATCGCCTACCTCGGCGGCATCGAGGTGAAGAACTACCCCTTCGTCGGTGACGCGATGCTGGACGCCATGGGCTTCCCCCATGGGGCACCGGAACGGCGCCGGGTGCGTCTGGCGAACCCGATCTCGGACGAGGAGCCGTACCTGCGGGCCGCGCTGCTGCCCGGGCTGCTGCAGACGCTGCGCCGCAACATCGGGCGGGGCTTGAGCGACCTCACCCTGTACGAGATCGGGCGGGTGTTCCTCCCCGGGCCGGACCAGGTGATCGCGACCCCGCGCCTACCGGTGGACCGTCGGCCCACCCAGGCCGAGCTGGCCACCCTGGAGGCCGGTCTGCCCGTCCAGCCCCGTCGTCTGGCGGTGGTGGTGGCAGGCAAGTCCGAGCGGGACGGCTGGTACGGGCCGGGACGGGAGTCGCAGTGGCTGGACGCCATCGCCGCAGCCCGGCTCAGTGCCCGGACGATCGACGCCCCCTTGGCTGTGCGAGCAGCCAGCCGCATGCCGTGGCATCCGGGGCGGTGTGCTGAGCTGCTGGTCGCTGGGGAGTCGATCGGGTACGCCGGAGAGCTCCACCCGAGGGTGGTGGCCGCCCTGGACCTGCCGCCGCGGATCGGTGCCATGGAGATCGACATCGAGCGACTGGCCGCCTACGCCGAGCCGATCGTCCCGGCGCCGCGGGTGTCGACCTTCCCACCGGCGAGGGAGGACCTCGCCTTCATCGTCGACCACGGCGTCCAGGCGGCTGACCTCGCCGCGGTGCTGAGCGAGGCAACCGGTGACCTGCTCGAGGACCTGTGGCTGTTCGACGTCTACACCGGCCCGCAGGTGGGGGAGGGGCGCAAGAGCATGGCCTACTCGGTCACCCTTCGCGCCCCCGACCGGACCCTGACCGTCGAGGAGCTCGCGCAGGTGCGCGCGAGCATGGTGGCCTTTGCCGCCGAGCGGCTGGGCGCCGAGCTGCGCAGTGGCTGATCGTCACGTGGGAGCTGCCTCGGCGACCCGGGTCGTCGCCTCGACAGCGGGCGCCCTGGCCGCCCTCGCCGGCCTGGAGCACGGCATCGGCGAGCTCCGGGCGGGCTCGACGCCGCTGGAGTCCCTGGTCTTCGCGTCGTGGCCGGACGAACCCGCCTTCGAGATCGTCGGCGGTGAGCCGGCGATGAGCCTGCTGCCCACGTACCAGGCCTCGGGGATCGCGACCGCGGTCGTCTCGGTGGCCCTCGGGGTGTGGGCGGTCGGATTCGTCCACCGTCGCCACGGCGGGCTCGTGCTCGTCCTCGCCTCTGTCGTCCTGCTGCTGGTGGGAGGCGGCTTCGGCCCGCCCATCATGGGGACCATCGCAGGGCTGACCGCGACCCGGATCGGGAAGGTTCCCGACCGTCCCCCGGGCCCGCTGCAGCGTGGGCTGAGCCGGGTGTGGCGTTGGGCGTTGGGGCTCAGCGTGCTGGGCTTCCTCGGACTCGTCCCCGGCCTGCAGCTGCTCAGCATCAGCCTCGGCGTGGAGGAGCCGGCGCTGGTGCTGGTGCTCCTCACGGCTGCCTTCGGGGGCCTGCTGATGGCGATCCTCGGGGCGCGCGGTCACGACCGCCTCGCTGCGCGTGCCGTCTCGGCTGGGTCGGCCGCCGGGATCGGCGGCAGCGGCGCGGGTGGGGCTCCGCTGGCCTGATCGTCCGATGTTCTGTGGGTCATGACCCTCACTTCTTCGGACGATGCGCCGGTGGCGGCGCTGGTGGCGGGCGGCGGCGCTCGCGGCGGGGGGCGGCGCCGTGATCCCCGGCGGCAGCGGCGCGGGTGGGGCTCCGCTGGCCTGATCGTCCGATGTTCTGTGGGTCATGACCCTCACTTCTTCGGACGATGCGCCGGTGGCGGCGCTGGTGGCGGGCGGCGGCGCTCGCGGCGGGGGGCGGCGCCGTGATCCCCGGCGGCAGCGGCGCGGGTGGGGCTCCGCTGCCCTGATCGTCCGATGTTCTGTGGGTCATGACCCTCACTTCCTCGGACGATGCGCCGGTGGCGGCGCCCCGACCGGTGACGGCACCCACCATCGTCCAATACATCTGCTATTCTCCGCATACTCATGCACCGCAACGGGGACGGGAGGCTCGGCGATGAAGGTGGCGGTGGCGGGCGCGTCCGGCTACGCCGGCGGCGAGCTGCTGCGCCTGCTCCTGGGCCATCCCGAGCTGGAGATCGGCACGGTCGCGGCGGGCGCCGCCGCCGGGCAGGCTGTCACCACCGTCCACCCTCATCTGAGCGACCTGGCCGGCGTGAGGTTCAGCGAGACCCGTCCCGAGGTGCTTGCCGGCGCCGACCTGGTGCTTCTCGCGCTGCCGCACGGGGAGTCCGCGGCGCTGGCCGCCGATCTTCCTCCCGGCCTGCCGATCGTCGACCTTGGTGCGGACTTCCGGCTCGCCGAGCCCGCCGACTGGGAGCGCTACTACGGCGGTAGCCATGCCGGCACCTGGACGTACGGGCTCCCCGAGCTGCCCGGCGCTCGGGAGCGCATCCGCACCTCGCACCGCGTGGCCAACCCCGGCTGCTACGTCACCGCGATCTCCCTGGCACTCGCCCCGGTGCTGGCCCGCGGGGTGGTCGACGCCGACGACATCGTGGTCGTCGCGGCCAGCGGCACCTCCGGGGCGGGACGCGCGCTGCGCCCGTCCCTGCTGGCGAGCGAGGTCATGGGCAGCATGAGCGCGTACAAGGTCGGCGGCTCCCACCAGCACACACCCGAGATCGCCCAGAACCTGGCGCTGGCCGCCGGACGGCCCGTCCGGGTGTCGTTCACACCGCTGCTGGCACCGATGCCTCGCGGGATCCTCGCGGTCTGCTCCGCCCCGCTGGCCGACTCGTGCGCCGAGCCCGACGTGCTCGACAGCCTGCAGGCCGCCTACAGCGAGGAGCCGTTCGTCCACGTGCTGCCGCCTGGGCAATGGCCCACGACAGGCGCCACTCTCGGGTCCAACAGTGTGCACCTGCAGGCAGCGGTGGACGAGGTCGCCGGCCGCGTCACGGTGGTGGCGGCTGAGGACAACCTGGTCAAGGGCGCCGCCGGCCAGGCGCTGCAGAACGCCAACCTCATGCTCGGCCTCCCCGAGACGATGGGCCTGCCGCGGCTGGGGATCGCCCCATGAGCGTCACCGTTCCTCGCGGGTTCCGCGCCGCAGGCGTCGCCGCGGGGCTGAAGTCCTCCGGCGCGCTCGATGTCGCCCTTCTGGTCAACGACGGCCCGTCCACCGCCGCCGCCGGAGTCCTCACCACCAACCGCTTCCAGGCCGCCCCGGTGCTGTGGACGGCCCAGGTGCTCAAGACCGGCGCCCTGCGCGCGGTCGTGCTCAACTCCGGCGGGGCCAACGCCTGCACCGGTCCGGAGGGCTTCGCCGACACCCACCACACCGCCGAGCACGTTGCTGCCGCACTCGGGTGCGGCGCCGGGGAGGTCGCGGTCTGCTCCACCGGGCTGATCGGGGTCCGGCTGCCGATGGACCGGCTCCGGTCCGGCATCGATGCTGCCGTACGGGCCCTGCGCGGCACCGGCGGGCCGGACGCAGCCCGGGCGATCATGACCACCGACACCCGACCCAAGAGCGACTCGCGCGACGTCCACGGCCCCGAAGGGGTGTGGTCCGTCGGTGGGATGGCCAAGGGCGCGGGGATGCTTGCCCCGTCCCTGGCCACCATGCTCGCGGTGCTCACCACTGACGCAGTTGCCGACCCGGAGACCCTGGACGCTGCGCTGCGCCAGGCGACTCGGACGACCTTCGACCGGGTCGACACCGACGGGTGCCTGTCCACCAACGACACCGTGCTGCTGCTGGCCAGTGGCGCCAGCGGCGTCGCCCCGTCGGCGCAGGCCCTCACCGAGGCGGTCACCGAGGTGTCTGCCGACCTGTGCGCCCAGCTGGTCACCGACGCCGAGGGCGCCGAGCATGAGATCGCCATCACCGTCGCTCGGGCCGCCACGGAAGACGACGCCGTAGACGTGGCGCGCGCAGTCGCGCGAAGCCTGCTGGTCAAGACAGCGATCTTCGGTCGCGACCCCAACTGGGGACGCATCCTCGCCGCCGTCGGGACCACCTCGGCCACCTTCGACCCGTCGCAGGTCGACGTGCGCGTGAACGACGTCGCGGTCTGTCGCGGCGGCGCCGCGGGTGAGGACCGGTCCCTGGTCGACCTGTCCGGCCGCCACGTCCGCATCGACGTCGATCTGGCTGCCGGGCAGGCGAGGGCCACCGTTCACACCACCGACCTCACCCACGCCTACGTCCACGAGAACTCGGACTACTCCACATGAGCACCCGATGACGACCCTGCCCCACCTCGCTGGCAGCCCACCGGGCCTGGTCGGCGCGCTCACCAAGGCGGCCACCCTCGTCGAGGCGCTGCCGTGGCTCGAGAGGCTCCACGGCAGCGTCGTCGTGGTCAAGTACGGCGGCAACGCCATGATCGACCCGGACCTGCGCCGGGCGTTCGCCCAGGACGTGGCGTTCCTGCGCTACGCGGGGCTGCGACCGGTGGTCGTGCACGGCGGCGGCCCCCAGATCTCCTCGATGCTCGACCGGCTCGGCATCGCCTCGGAGTTCCGCGGCGGGCTGCGGGTCACCACGCCCGAGGCGATGGACGTCGTCCGGATGGTGCTCGTCGGGCAGGTCGGACGCGAGCTGGTCGGCCTGCTCAACGACCACGGGCCGTTGGCCGTGGGGATGTCCGGCGAGGACGCGCATCTGTTCACCGCGCAGCGCCGCGCCGCCGTCCACGAGGGGGAGGAGATCGACGTCGGGCTCGTCGGCGATGTGGTCACGGTGCGTCCCGAAGCGGTCCTGGACCTCATCGCCGCCGGACGGGTGCCGGTGGTCTCCAGCGTCGCCCCCGACGCCGAGGGCCAGGTGCACAACGTCAACGCCGACACCGCGGCGGCTGCGCTGGCCATCGCCCTGGAGGCGGCCAAGCTCGTCGTGCTCACCGACGTGTCCGGCCTGTACCGGACGTGGCCGCCGCGTGCCCCGAACGACGTCATCAGCCGGCTGAACGCGGACGAGCTGGAGGAGCTGCTGCCGACGCTGGCCAGCGGGATGGTCCCGAAGATGGAGGCATGCCTGCGGGCGGTGCGCGGCGGGGTGCCCCGCGCCCACGTCATCGACGGACGGCTGCCGCACTCGCTGCTGCTCGAGGTCGTCACGGACGCCGGTGTGGGAACCATGGTGACGGCCTCGCCGGAGGCGAGGTCATGAGCGCCACCCTCACGGCGTACCGGTCGTCGGTCATGGCCACCTACGGCATGCCCCGGCGGGTGCTGGTGCGCGGGCAGGGCTGCCGGGTGTGGGACGACGCCGGACAGTCCTACCTGGACCTGCTCGCCGGGATCGCGGTCAACGCCCTCGGCCATGCCCACCCTCGGCTGGTTCAGGCGGTTGCCACCCAGCTGGCCACCCTGGGCCACATCTCCAACCTGTTCACCAGCCCGCCCCAGGTCGCGCTGGCCGAACGGCTGCTCACCCTGGTCGGCGTCGGTAGCCCGGGCGCCCCGTCCTCTGGCGCGGTGTTCTTCTGCAACTCCGGCGCGGAGGCAAGCGAGGCTGCCTTCAAGATCGCCCGACGCACCGGGAGGCCGCGGATCGTGGCCGCCACCGGCGGGTTCCACGGACGCACCATGGGGGCGCTCGCGCTCACCGGCAAGCCGGCCATCGCCGAGCCGTTCACCCCGCTGCCCGGCGGGGTCGAGCACGTGCCGTTCGGGGACGTGGCGGCGCTGGAGGCCGCCGTCGACGACGACGTGGCGGCGGTGGTGCTCGAGCCCATCCAGGGCGAGGCCGGGGTGCACCCGGCGCCACCGGGATACCTGCGGGCTGCCCGCGCGCTGACCCGCCGCCACGGCGCGCTGCTGGTCCTGGACGAGGTCCAGACCGGGATGGGTCGCACCGGTGCGTGGTTCGCCCATCAGCACGCCGACGCGCTCGGCGGCGCGGCACCGCAGGGCCACCCGGCCGACGGGCCCGACGTGGTGACTCTGGCCAAGGGGCTGGGAGGGGGGATCCCCATCGGGGCGGTGCTGGCCATGGGCGAGGCCGCCGAGCTGCTGGGACCCGGCCAGCACGGGTCGACCTTCGGCGGGAACCCGGTGGCCTGCGCCGCGGCGCTCACCGTCCTCGACGTCATCGACGAGGACGGATTGATCGGCGCGGCGAGCGAGCGTGGCGCTCAGATCACCGCGGCCGCGTCCCGGGTTGACGGGATTGGAGCGGTCCGGGGACGGGGGCTGCTGCTGGCCCTCCCGGTCGCTGACGGCCTGGCCTCAGCGGTGGCCCACGCCGCGTTGGAGGCGGGGTTCATCGTCAACGACGTCGCCCCCGACGCCATCCGACTGGCACCGCCGCTGGTGCTCAGCCAGGACGAGGCCGACGAGTTCACCACCGCGTTGCCCTCGATCCTCGCCGCCGCCGAGCGCGCCCGAGGTGAGCTCGCATGACAGGTGGCGCCCGGTGACAGTCCGACACTTCCTGCGCGACGACGACCTCAGCCCGACCGAGCAGGCACGGGTCCTCGACCTCGCCGCACACATGAAGCAGGAGCCGTTCGCCCACCGTCCGTTGGATGGTCCGCGAAGCGTCGCCCTGCTGTTCGACAAGCCGTCGACGCGCACCCGGGTCTCCTTCGCCGTCGGTGTCGCCGAGCTGGGCGGCCAGGCACTGGTGCTCGACGCCGCCACCAGCCAGCTCGGACGCGGGGAGACCATCGAGGACACCGCCCGTGTCCTGGACCGGCAGTGCACCGCCATCGTGTGGCGCACCTTCGCGCAGTCCAGGCTCGAGGCGATGGCCGCGGCCAGCAGCATCCCGGTGGTCAACGCGCTGACCGACGCCTTCCACCCGTGCCAGCTGCTGGCCGACCTGCAGACCGTGCGAGAGCGGCGGGGCACCCTGGCCGGCCTGACCCTCGCCTTCGTCGGCGACGGCGCGAACAACTTGGCCCATTCGAGCCTGCTGGCCGGGGCCACCGCCGGCATGCACGTCCGCATCGGCTCCCCAGCCGCCTTCGCCCCCGACCCGGCGGTGCTCGCCCGCGCCGGGGAGATCGCCGCTGCGACCGGGGGCTCCGTGCGGCACACCACCGACCCTGCCGAGGCCTTCGACGGTGCTGACGTCGTGTCCACCGACACCTGGGTCTCGATGGGCCAGGAGGACGAGGCGGCTGCCCGCGAGGCGCCCTTCCGCCCCTTCGCCGTCACCGCGGGCGCGGTGGCTGCGGCCTCGCCCGACGTCGTGGTGCTGCACTGCCTCCCGGCCTACCGGGGCAAGGAGATCGACGCCCTCTTCCTCGACGACCCGAGCAGCGCGATCTGGGACCAGGCCGAGAACAGGCGCCACGCCCAGAAGGCGCTGCTCACCTGGCTCCTCGCCGGCCCCGACAGCCCTCGTCCTGACACCACCGGCGGTGAGGACCCCGGCCCCCCCGACGCCGAGGCGGCGCCGTGACCACGGGCTCCCGGACGATCGTGGCGCGCACCAGAACCGCCCGCCACCAGCTCATCGGCGACATCCTGACCCACGAGGCCGTGCCCTCCCAGGCCGTGCTGGGCGACCTGCTCGCCGCACAGGGCGTCAACGTCTCGCAGGGCACCCTGTCGCGGGACCTCGACGACCTGGGTGCCGTGCGCATCCGCACCCGCACCGGCGGCCTCGTCTACGCCCTTCCCGCCGAGGGTGGAGACCGGACCCCGAGGATCGTCGAGGACCCCACGTCCCTACCCGACCGTCTCGCCCGGATCGCGTCCGAAACCCTGGTCAGCGCTGCCGCATCGGCCAACCTGGTGGTGCTGCGGACCCCCCCCGGGGCCGCCCAGTACCTCGCGTCCGCCATCGACCACGCCGCCATGACGCACGTCCTCGGCAGCATCGCTGGTGACGACACCGTGCTCGTGGTGGCCGCCGACAGCACCGGCGGAACGGACCTGGCGCAAGCGTTCCTCGACATGGCCCACAGCCAACGCCCCACCCCCGACACATAGCACCCCCGACACGTAGCACCCCCGACACAGAAGGAGACGTCCCGTGAGTGACCGCGTCGTACTCGCCTACTCCGGAGGGTTGGACACCTCCGTCGGCATCGGCTGGATCGCCGAGGCCACCGGCGCCGAGGTGATCGCGGTGGCCGTCGATGTCGGGCAGGGCGGGGAGGACCTCGAGACGATCCGCAAACGTGCCCTGGCCTGTGGTGCGGTCGAGGCCGAGGTCATCGACGCCCGCGACGAGTTCGCGCAGGAGTACTGCCTGCCCGCGCTGCGCGCCAACGCCCTGTACATGGACCGATACCCGCTGGTGTCGGCCCTGTCGCGCCCGCCCATCGTCAAGCACCTGGTCGCGGCTGCCCGCAGACACGGCGCCTCCACGGTCGCCCACGGCTGCACCGGCAAGGGCAACGACCAGGTGCGCTTCGAGGTGGGCATCGGTGCGCTCGCGCCCGACCTCACCTGCATCGCGCCGATCCGCGACCTGGCGCTGACCCGCGACAAGGGCATCGAGTACGCCGAGGCCCACGGCCTGCCGATCGACGTCACCAAGAAGAGCCCCTACTCCATCGACCAGAACGTGTGGGGACGGGCCGTGGAGACAGGGTTCCTCGAGGACATCTGGAACGCCCCCACCCAGGACGTCTACTCCTACACCGCCGACCCCGCCGTCCCCAGGGACCCGGACGAGGTCGTCCTCACGTTCTCCTCGGGCGCCCCGGTGGCGATCGATGGGCGACCGGTGTCGATGCTCGAGGCGATCGTCGAGCTGAACCGGCGCGCGGGCGCGCAGGGCGTGGGCCGCCTGGACATGGTCGAGGACCGGCTGGTGGGCATCAAGAGCCGGGAGGTCTACGAGGCGCCCGGCGCGATCGCGCTCATCACCGCCCACGTCGAGCTTGAGACGGTGACCGTCGAGCGGGACCTCGCCCGGTTCAAGCGCCAGGTCGAGCAGCGCTGGTCCGAGCTGGTGTACGACGGGCTGTGGTTCTCCCCGCTCAAGAGGGCGCTGGACGGCTTCGTCCGCGAAGCCAACGAGCCGGTGTCCGGCGACATCCGCATGACCCTGCACGGTGGACGCGCGGTTCCGACCGGGCGTCGCAGCGACCAGGCGCTCTACGACTACGGCCTGGCCACCTACGACACCGGCGACACCTTCGACCAGTCACTGGCCAAGGGATTCGTCGACCTGTGGGGGCTGCCGAGCAAGATCGCCGCCAGGCGCGACCAGTCATCGTGAGCGAACCGACGCCCGGGTCCGCGGGCGGGCTGTGGGGGGCACGCTTCGCCGGCGGCCCGGCCCCCGCGATGGCGGCGCTGTCTCGCTCGACCCAGTTCGACTGGCGGCTCGCCCCTTACGACATCCAGGGCAGCCGGGCGCACGCCAGGGCGCTGCAACGGGCCGGGCTGCTGACCGAGCAGGACGCCCGCAGTCTGCTCGCCGGCCTCGACGTGCTGGCCTCCGATGTCGCGTCCGGCACCTTCGGTGCGGACGCCGACGACGAAGACGTGCACTCAGCGCTCGAGCGGGGCCTGATCGCGCGGGTCGGCCCCGAGGTGGGCGGGCGGCTGCGCGCCGGACGGTCCCGCAACGACCAGGTGGTCACCTTGTTGCGGATGTACCTGCGTGACCACGCACGCGTCATCGCCGCGGCGACCCTCGACGTGGTGGACGCGCTGGTCTGTCAGGCACGCGCCCATCCCGCCGCTGTCATGCCCGGACGGACCCATCTGCAGCACGCGCAGCCGGTGCTGCTGGCCCACCACCTGGCCGCGCATTGCTGGGCGCTGCTGCGCGACGTGGCCCGGCTGCGCGACTGGGACGTCCGCGCCGACGTGTCGGGGTACGGCTCGGGGGCACTGGCCGGCTCGACGCTCGGCCTGGACCCCGCCGCGGTGGCTCGCGACCTGGGCTTCTCGACCTGCGCGGCGAACTCGATCGACGCCACCGCGTCCCGCGACGTCGCTGCGGAGCTGGCCTTCGACCTGGCCATGATCGCCGTCGACGTGTCTCGGTTGGCCGAGGAGGTGGTGCTGTGGGCGACCGTCGAGTTCGGCTTCGTCACCCTCGACGACGCCTGGTCGACCGGCTCGTCGATCATGCCGCAGAAGAAGAACCCGGACGTCGCCGAGCTCGCCCGTGGCAAGGCGGGGCGGCTGATCGGCAACCTCGCCGGGCTGCTGGCCACACTCAAGGCGATGCCACTGGCCTACAACCGCGATCTGCAGGAGGACAAGGAGCCGCTGTTCGACTCCCTGGACCAGCTCGAGGTGGTGCTGCCCGCGGTGGCCGGTATGGTCGCCACCCTCGCCTTCGACACGCAACGGATGGCCTCGCTGGCCCCGGCGGGGTTCTCGCTGGCCACCGACGTCGCCGAGTGGCTGGTGCGGCGTGGGGTGCCGTTCCGCGAGGCCCACGAGATCACCGGCGCGCTCGTGCGCACCTGCGAGGCCACCGGGGGGGACCTGGCCGACCTCACCGACGCCCAGCTGGCCGGGGTGTCGCCGCACCTCGTCCCTGAGGTTCGGGGGGTCCTGCGCGTCGAGGGGTCGATCGCGGCCCGCGACGCGCGAGGCGGCACTGCACCGGTGCGAGTGGCCGAGCAACTCGGCGAGCTCGCTGCCGAGCGCGACGCCCTGCGCGCCTGGGCTCAGCCCGCCCAGCCGCGATCTTGACCTAACCGCCGCGGCCAGCCACCTTCGCAGCACGATCTTGACGCAACGTCCGACCCCGAGGGCCCGACACCGCAGAAACGTCAAGATCGCCCTGGCGCACCGCGCAGAAACGACCGAAAGGTCAAGATCGTCATGGGGCAGGCCGCGGCGGGGGCTCCTGGGTCACGATCGTGGGGAGGAGTGCGGCGAGCCCGGAGTACTCCTCGGCGGTGTTGTAAGCGTGTGCGCTGAGCCGGATCACGCGTGCGGGGCGACCGAAGGCGCCCACGACGAACCCGTGCTCGCGCAGCACCGCACCGATCGGGTCCAACATGGCTCCGCCGTCGCCGGGCAGCGGGACCGACGCCATCGAGCCGAGCATGGCGTCCGGTGCCGGTGGCTCGACGCCGAGCGCGTCGCAGACCAGGTCACGCCCGATGAGGGCCAAGGCATGGTTGGACGCCATCACTCCCGCCAGCCCGTCCGGGTGCAGCCCCGACACGGTGGCGATCGCGTCCGGGACGCACAGCCACGGGCTGGGGTCGTCGGTGCCGGTCCAGTCGAAGGTGGCGTGCAGCCGCGAGCGGTCGGGAGCGAACGCCTCCTCCCACCCGTGGCTGACCACGAGGGGACGCAGCGCCTCCCGCCACGCCTGGCCGACCACGAGGACGGCACTTCCGCGTGGTGCGCACAGCCACTTGTGCCCGTTGCCGACGACGAACGAGGCCCCCCACGCGTCCACGTCCATCGGCACCATGCCTGGTCCGTGCGCGGCGTCCACCAGCACCGGGACGTCCGGCTCGAGCGCGGCGATCACGGGTTCGACCGGCAGGCGCAGCCCGGTGGGGGACGTCACGAGGTCCAGGACGGCGAGCCCAGTATGCGGACCCACCGCGTCGAGTATCGCCGCCTGAGCCTCGTCCGCGCTGCGCAGCGGGAACGGCACCCGCGCCACCCGCACGGTCAGGCCCCGCCGCGCCGCGGTCACCTCCACGGCGACCCGGCAGGCGTTGTAGGTGTGGTCGGTGATGAGGATCTCCTGGCCGGGGGCGAGCCGGTCGCCCACCGCTGCGAGCACGGTGCTGATGCCGGTGGTCGTGTTCCGCAGCAGGACCACACTGTCGGCCTGCGCGCCGAGCAGGTCTGCCCATGCTGCCCGCGCTGCGTCGATGCCGGCCAGGAGCTCATGCTCGACGAAGCCCACCGGGTCGCGTTCGAACCGGTCCTGCCACGCCCGCTGGGCGGTGAGAACCGGCACCGGGACGGCACCGAACGATCCGTGGTTGAGATGGTGCAGCGCAGGGTCCAGCCGCCACATGCCGCCGTCCATGACGGCAGGCTAGGCGTGAATGCACGGCACCAGCGTCACGCCGGACGTCCCGCCCCTCCGTTGC
>CAYHHE010000016.1:0-44244 GCA_964356295.1 uncultured Actinomycetes bacterium
ATGTCGGTCAGCCAGGCGAGTGGCTTGGGTCGGGTCATCACGCCGCTCACGCTAGGTCTGGCGACGTAGCCTGCGCAGCGTGACCGAGAGAGTCGTCGTGATCGGCGCGGACGCGGCGGGAATGAGCGCGGCGTCCCAAGCCCTGCGCACGGCGGCCCGGACGGGACGCGACCTCGAGATCGTCGCTCTCGAGCGCGGGCACTGGACGTCCTACTCCGCCTGCGGCATCCCCTACTGGGTCGCCGGCGACGTGCCCGACGCTGACGCGCTCGTCGCCCGAACCCCGCAGCAGCATCGCGCGAACGGCATCGACCTGCGCCTGGGCACCGAGGTCATCGAGATCGATCTCGGCGCACGCATCGTGCAGACGCGCGAGTTCGCGACCGGCGTACGGGAGCGGCTGCCCTTCGACCAGCTGGTCGTCGCCACCGGCGCGGTCCCGCTGCGTCCGGACCTGCCGGGGGCATGGGCGGACGGCGTCCACGGCCTGCAGACCCTCGACGACGGTGCAGAGCTCCTGAGCACCCTGCAGGCGCAGAGACCGCTGCGTTCCGCGGTGGTCGTCGGTGCCGGCTACATCGGCGTCGAGGTGGCCGAGGCCTGTCATCGCCGCGGGCTGGACACGGCCGTGGTCGACCTGGCCGACGAGCCGATGACCACGCTCGACCCGGACATGGGTGCCCTGGTGCGCCAGGCGCTGCAGTCCATGGGGATCACCGTGCTCACCGGGACCCGCGTCGAGGGCTTCGAGGTCGGCTCGGACGGTTGGGTCACGGGTGTCGTGGCAGGCGGGTCGACGCTGCCCGCCGACGTTGTCGTCATGGGCATGGGCGTACGTCCGAACACAGCGCTGGCCAGGGACGCGGGCCTGCCGCTGGGTGCCAGGGCCGGCATCCGGGTGGACCGGCGGCAGTCTGTGCTCGGCCACGACGGGGTGTGGGCGGCCGGTGACTGCGTCGAGTCCTTCGACCGGGTCAGCCAGTCCTGGGTGCACGTGCCCCTCGGCACGCACGCGAACAAGCAGGGACGGGTGCTCGGCACCAACCTCGCCGGCGCCTACGACACCTTTCCCGGCATCGTGCGCACGGCCATCAGCAGGGTGTGCGACCTGGAGATCGCCCGCACCGGCCTCGGGGAGGCCGACGCCCGCGCCGCGGGGTTCGGCTGCGTCGTGGGCCGGGTGCAGTCCACCACCACCGCCGGCTACATGCCGGGCGCCAGCCCGATGACGGTCAAGGTGATCGCCGAGTCCGGCTCCGGACGGCTGCTGGGAGCGCAGATCGTCGGGGAGGGTCCCGGCTCGGGCAAGCGCATCGACGCCTGCGCGCTGGCGCTGTGGAACGGCATGACCGCACGCGACGTGGCGATGGCCGACCTCGCCTATGCCCCGCCGTTCTCACCGGTCTGGGACCCGGTGCAGATCGCTGCTCGTCGGGCCGCCGACGCGGCCGCCGGGTAAGGCGTGTGGACGTCAGCCCCAGACGAACAGCACGTCGCCGGCAGCCACCGCACCGGACTCCACGACCGCACTGAGCTGCGCCGCGGCGCCCTCGAGGGCGACCACAGGCACTGCCGGGGACTTGCCGCCTGCCTCCACCGCGGCGGGATCCCAGGACACGATGGCCTCGCCGGCGGCGACCGAGGTGCCCTCGGTGGCGTGGACGGTGAAGCCCTCGCCCTTGAGCTGCACGGTGTCGATCCCGAGGTGGACGAGTACCGAGCCGCCGTCGCCGGAGATCACGTAGGCGTGCGGGTGGAGCTTGACGATCGTGCCGCTGATCGGCGCGACCGCGGTACCAGCCGCCCGCTCGGGGTCGATGCCCACACCGGGCCCGACCATCCCGCCGGAGAACACCGGGTCCGGAACCTCGGTCAGCGGGATCGCGCGTCCGGCGACGGGGGACAGGACGTCCATGGCCATGGATGACTCCTTCGCAGTGAGGATGCTGGGCCCTTGTCTAGTCGTTCCGCGGGCTTCGCGCGTCACTTCGGCCGAACGAGGCGCTGCGCGAGACTCTGACCGCCCCGGAATCCCGGGGCAGGTGGCTCCCATTCTGGCGGTTCGCTCCCACCTTGTGACCGGTGGGGACTACGGTCGGCCTCGCCGGGGTGATCAGCCGCGCCGCGAGGGCGTGCCGTCGTCCGGGAGCGAGGAGGGGTGATGAGCACCGCAACGGCGACCGCACCACAGAAGCAGTCGATCTGGGCGACGGCGTTCGGATACCTCCAACGCATCGGCAGGGCGCTGATGGTTCCCGTCGCGATCCTGCCGGCGGCGGGGCTGCTGCTGGGCATCGGCGCGGGCCTGCAGCAGGAGACACTGACCGACATCGCCCCGTGGCTGCTCAGCGACTTCTGGGTCACGGTGTCCACGGTCATGAAGGCGTCCGGTGACATCGTGTTCGCCAACCTCGCGCTGATCTTCGCCATCGGCGTGGCAATAGGCCTGGCGAACGACGCGGGTGTCGCGGCGCTGGCGGCCACGGTCGGCTACCTGGTGTTCAACGTGTCGATCAGCTCGCTGCTCAGCCTCAGCCCCGACGACGTCGCGGGGAGCACCGAGTACGCGAACGTGCTGGGCATCCCTTCCCTGCAGACCGGTGTCTTCGGCGGTCTCGCCGTCGGGATTCTCGCGGCGTGGGTCTACAACAGATTCTTCACCATCAAGCTGACTCCCGCCTTGGGATTCTTCGCCGGAAAACGGTTCGTCCCGATCGCCACCGCTGCGTTCTCGCTGCTGCTCGGCGCCCTGTTCATCTTCATCTGGCCCCCGATCCAGAGCGGGATCAACACCTTCGCCTCCGAGGTCGTGCTCGCCAACCCGATACCCGGTGCGTTCATCTTCGGGCTCATCGAGCGCTCGCTCATCCCGTTCGGCCTGCACCACGTCTGGTACCCGATCTTCTGGTACGAGTTCGGCGAGTACACCACTGCCGCTGGCGACCTTGTCCGCGGGGACCAGCGCATCTGGTTCGCCGAGCTCGCCGACGGTCGAGACCAGACCAACGGGCTCTACCCCGACTTCCAGTCCGGCACCTTCATGACCGGCAAGTACCCGTTCATGATGTTCGGGCTGCCGGCCGCGGCCTTCGCGATGTACCAGTCGGCCAAGACGCATCGTCGCAAGGTGGTGGCAGGCCTGTTCTTCTCCGCCGGCCTCACCTCCTTCCTGACCGGCATCACCGAGCCGATCGAGTTCACGTTCCTGTTCGTCGCCCCGCTGCTGTTCGTCATCCACGCGGTGTTCGCCGGGCTCTCCTTCATGATCATGGAGATCCTCAACATCCACATCGGGCTGACCTTCTCCGGCGGGCTGATCGACTTCTTCCTTTTCGGCATCCTGCCGGGCCGGCAACCGTGGTGGATCCTCGTGCTGGTCGGGCTGGGGTTCGCCGTCGTCTACTACTTCCTGTTCCTCTTCGGCATCCGGCTCCTGGACGCCAAGATCCCCGGCCGGGAGGACGAGATCGAGGAAGTCGCAGCGGCGGGTGTTCCGGCAGCCGAGGCGGAGCTCGCCCAGCGCGGGGCCCCCCCGGCCGCGCCGGGGGACATGGGGCCGGCGTTGGTCGCCGCGTTCGGGGGAGGCGACAACATCAAGAACCTCGACGCCTGCATCACCCGGCTGCGCATCGAGGTCGCCGACAAGACCATGGTCGACAAGGACGCACTCAAGAGGATCGGCGCAGCCGGGGTCGTCGAGGTCGGCAACAACATGCAGGCGATCTTCGGTCCGAAGGCTGAGTCGCTGAAGGGCGAGATGGAGCAGGCGATAGCGTCGGGCGCGGTCGTCACGGCTGCTCCTGCGGCGCCGGCTCCCGCTCCGGCCGCCGCGCCGGTGGGTGACGGCCTGCCCGACACCGAGGCAGGCAACCTCATCCGCGCCTTCGGTGGCAAGGACAACATCGTCAACCTCGACGCCTGCATCACCCGCCTGCGCATCGAGGTGGCGGACAGGTCCAAGGTCAACAAGGCGGCGATCCAGAAGCTCGGCGCGGCCGGGGTGCTCGAGGTCGGCAACAACGTCCAGGCCATCTTCGGACCACGCGCGGACGCGCTGAAGTCCGACATGCAGAAGCTGATGTAGAGGAGCGCACGTGCAGCAGATCAGCGGAGTGGGGGTCAGCCCCGGTCGCTCCGTCGGCCCCGTGGTCCGCATGCCGGACGCGGTCGGCGAGCCGAGCGCGGAGTCGCCGCTGCCGGAGGCTGAGCGAGAGGCAGCCGCACAGCGGATCGTCGAGGCCGCGGCGACGGTCAAGGCCGACCTCGAGGCCCGGGCCGCTCGTGCCTCCGGCGAGGGCAGGGCACTGCTCGAGGCGACCGCGCTGATGGCGTCCGACCCCGCCCTGGTGGCCTCGGCCAAGGGCAAGGTGACCAAGGCGGGCACGGGTCCCCCGCGCGCGGTCTGGGAGGCCGCGGACGAGGTGGCCGCGATGCTGGCGTCCCTGGGTGGCTACATGGCCGAACGAGCCCGCGACGTCCAGGACGTCCGGGACCGGCTGGTGTGCGTGCTCACCGGACGCCCCGCGCCTGGGGTTCCGGTCGGGGACGACCCGTTCGTGCTGGCCGCCGTCGACCTCGCCCCGGCAGACACCGCGACGCTGGACCCGGCGACCTGCCTGGGCCTGGTGACCGCGCAGGGCGGGCCCACCTCGCACACCGCCATCCTGGCCAAGGCGCTCGGGCTGCCGGCCGTCGTCGCCGCGCCGGGCGTGCTCGACATCCCCGAGGGCACGATCGTGCTGGTCGACGGCTCGGCCGGCACGATCGGGCTGAACCCGGACGATGACACCATCGCCCGGGTGAAGGCGGCGGCGTCGGTGACCCTCACCTTCGACGGTGAGGGCGCCACGTCAGACGGCCACCCCGTCCAGCTGCTGGCCAACGTCGGAGACGCCAAGGACGTGTCGGCCGCGGTCGCGGCCAACGCCCAGGGCGTCGGCCTGTTCCGCACCGAGTTCTGCTTCCTCGACAGGCCGGAGGCCCCCTCGGTCGACGAGCAGGTCGCGATGTACCGCGAGGTGCTGGCAGGCTTCCCCGGCAAGAAGGTCGTCGTACGCACCCTGGACGCGGGCGCAGACAAGCCGCTGCCGTTCCTGACCAACATGGAGGAGGAGAACCCGGCGCTGGGGGTGCGCGGCTACCGCACCGCCGGCCGCTCCCCCGAGGTGCTCGACGCGCAGCTGGAGGCGATCTCCAAGGCCGCGCAGGCCGAGCAGGCCGAGGTCTGGGTCATGGCGCCGATGGTGTCGACCGTGGACGAGGCCAGGACCTTCGTCGCACAGTGCGCCGCGCACGACCTGATGATGGCCGGGGTGATGATCGAGACCCCGGCGGCGGCGGTCAGCGCCGACCACATCCTCGAGCACGCCATGTTCGCCAGCCTCGGCACCAACGACCTCGGCCAGTACACGATGGCCGCCGACCGGCTCATGGGCGAGCTGGCGGCGCTCAACGACCCCTGGCAGCCGGCCGTGCTGCGCATGGTGCAGGCGAGCGTGCAGGGGGGCCGGCTCCGCGGCCGGCCCGTCGGCGTCTGCGGGGAGGCCGCGTCCGACCCTGCGCTGGCGGTGGTGCTGGTGGGGCTCGGTGTCGCCAGCCTGTCGATGACGCCGCGCTCGATCGCGGCGGTTGCCACCGTGCTCGCTTCGACGTCGCTGCCGGAGTGCGAGCGGCTGGCCAAGGTCGCGGTGGACGCACCGACCGCGCGCGCCGGACGCAGCGCCGTGCGGGCCTCGCTCACCGTCCTGGAGGAACTAGGGCTGTAGCAGGCCCGTCCGCGGCACGGGATCCGACCGCGGGTCAGGCCTCCTCGGCGTCGAGGTCCTTGGCCAGCAGCGCGGCCAGGGCGTCGAGGGACTCCTCTGCTCCCTCGCCCTCGGCCGCGATGATGACCTCGTCGCCGAACTCGGCGCCCAGGGTCATGACGCCCAGGATGCTGGCGGCGGCCACTGGGTCTGCCCCGGACCCGACCTTGACGATCGTCACCGACGCGGGCTGTTCGGAGGCAGCCTTGACGAAGATGGCGGCAGGACGCGCGTGCAGTCCCACCCTGCTGGCGATGGTGACGCTTCGCTCAGGCACCGGAGCCCTCCTGTGGGTCGACCCCGACGGGGGTGTCGGGTCGCCTCAGGCTAGCGCCGACGGCGGGGCGGTGCGGGAGGACCCGAGCAGATCGACCAGGCAACCGGCGGGCGACCTTGCCCGAACCCGTGGCGCCACGCACGGCGATGGGACAGACTCGGAGCCGGTCGGCGACCGCCGACATCGTCCGCCCGTCCTGAGGAGACAGCATGCCCATCGCCAACCCCGAGGTCTACCGCGAGATGATCCAGCGGGCGAAGGACGGTGGGTTCGCCTACCCCGCGATCAACGTGACGTCCTCCCAGACGCTCAACGCAGCGATCAAGGGGTTCGCCGACGCCGGCAGCGACGGGATCGTCCAGGCCTCCACCGGCGGCGCGGAGTTCTGGTCCGGCCAGGGCATCAAGAACATGGTTGTGGGTGCGGAGGCCATGGCCGCCTTCGCGCGGGTCGTGGCCGACAAGTACGACGTCAACATCGCCTTGCACACCGACCACTGCCCCAAGGACAAGCTGTCCACCTACATGGAGCCGCTGGTCGACATCTCCCTGGAGCGGGTCCGCAGCGGCCAGGGCCCGCTGTTCGGCTCGCACATGTGGGACGGGTCGGCCGTACCGCTCGAGGAGAACATCGAGATCGCGAAGCGGCTGTACGAGAAGTGCGTCGAGGCGAACATCGTCCTCGAGATCGAGATCGGCGTGGTCGGCGGCGAGGAGGACGGCGTCGTCGGGGAGATCAACGAGAAGCTGTACACCACGCCTGAGGACACCTGGCAGGTCATCGAGGCACTCGGGGTCTCCGGGGACAAGGGCACCTACATGGTGGCCGCCACCTTCGGCAACGTGCACGGGGTGTACAAGCCCGGGCACGTCAAGCTCCGCCCGCCCGTCCTGGACGAGGTGCAGAAGGACGCTGCGCAGAAGCTGGGGCTTCCGGAGGGCTCCAAGCCGTTCAACCTGGTCTTCCACGGCGGGTCGGGCTCGACAGAGGATGAGATCAACGAGTCGCTGACCTACGGCGTGGTGAAGATGAACATCGACACCGACACCCAGTACGCCTTCACCCGGCCCGTCGTCAGCCACATGTTCTCCAACTACGACGGCGTGCTCAAGGTCGACGGGGACGTCGGGAACAAGAAGGTCTACGACCCGCGGTCCTGGGGCAAGGCGGCCGAGAACGGCATGGCCGAGCGCGTCGTCGAGGCGTGCGAGCAGCTGAAGTCCGCCGGCACCGCGATGGGTCGCGCCTGAGGGACGTCTCGCGGCTGCGCATGACACCATTCCCGTAGCGCCGGGCGACCCGTCCGACATCGCAGTCGAGGTGTCGTTCGGCACCGACGACTCGCTGGGCACGGGGGTGTCCGGCTCCCGACGGCTCACGGTCGTCCTGGTCGGTGTCGCGCTGCTGCTCGTCGGGCTGGTGCTGTGGCCCCCGGCGGGGTCCGACACCCGCTCGGATGCGAGACAGCAGACCTCGGTGGCCGGGTGGCCGGCCCGGGGCTCGTTGGCCTCGGACTCCGATCTGGCTCGCTCCGTGGCGGCGGCCTGGCGCTCGGCCGCGCGTGAGGACGGGATACCCGCCCCAGGACCCGAGGTCGGCGTGGTGTTCCTGGACGACCGGGACGGCATCCTCGCGGCCGTTGTCCACTCGCGGGCCTCCGACGGCCGCCTGCTCCTCGCCGTCGGTCGGGCCACGCGGCCCGGGGGGATCGGCGGCGGCCTGCAGATCATCGACGCCGTGCCGGTGCCGGACGACCCACCCTGGCTGGTCCTTCCGGGGGGCGAGCACCCCCGTCTCCTCGTCGCTCCCGACCTCGCGCAGAGCGCAGCCCTGGTGCTCCGACGTGACGACGGGCTGTGGACCAGGCTCGCCATCGACGACGACGGCGTCAGCGCCCCGGTGCGCAGCCTGGTCGACGAGCAGCCCATGGTGGGCGTCCTGGGTGGGACGTCGACGGGCCGTGCCATGGTCGAGGTCCGCGCGGTGTCCTCGACGTCCCTGCTGCCGGTCCCCCCGCCGGTCACTCTCGCCTCCCCTTCGTGGGGTCGAGCTGCCGCCCCCACGCCCGAGGAGTACGACGCGGCGTTGACGGTGGGCCGAGCGGTGGCCCCAGCGACGGACCCCATCGCGGTGATCGCCGCGGCGCGGATCAGGGAGGGCCGTGCCGTCCTCGCCGAGATCCAACGTCCCGGTGAGGTGGAGCACGTCCTCGCCGTCAGCGGCGCGGACAGCGTGCCGCGACTGGTCGACCCGCCGCGGGTCGAGGACTCCCTGGCGCTGGGCCTGCTGCCTCGTGAGGGCGGACGGTGGCTCGTGCTGGCGGGGGCGGCCCCGGAGGTCGCGAGGCTGGAGGTGCAGACGCCGGCAGGCCAGACCCTCATCGGCGGCGCCGGCTCGGTCGCCGTCGTCCTCCCGGCGCCGGCTCCGGCGGGGGTGGTCGTCACCGGCGAGCGCACCGACGGTTCAGCGGTGGGCGGCCTGAGGGTTCCGATCGCGCAGCAGGCACCCGGCGAGGCACCATGAGGCGCGTCACCGACCTCCCGGTGGGCCGACCGAAGGGGCTGAGCATGGCGGACGCGACCGACGAGGTGTCGGTCGACCTGCTCGACCACGCTCCCTCCGCCGACCCGGTCGCCCGGCCGACTCCCCGCCGCCGGATCGGGCTGGTCGCCGTCCTCGTCGCCGTCGTGGTGCTGGGGCTGCTGCTGTGGCCCGAGCCGGGGGGAACCGACCCCCAGGCAGAGCCGGGCCGCGGCGCCGCGGTACCGCCGCCCACCGACCCGCGGCTGCTCCCCTGGCCGGGACGGGGGCCTGCGGTCACGGACCAGGCCCTCATCGGCGAAGCGGCGCAGGCGTGGCGCGACGCCGTCCTGGCCGACGGCCCCGACTCGGCTCCGGGGTCGCAGGTGCACCCGCTCTGGGCCGGCACCGTCGGGCAGCTGTCCCTGGTGCTGCTGCAGTCCGTGGGCGTCGACGGTGTCGCGCGGGTCGCGCAGGTCTCCCAGGTTCATGAGTCGGGTCAGGCCGAGCCCGGCCCGCTCGAGCTCGTCAGCGTCGCGAAGGTCACCTCGCCACCGGAGTTCCTCGCGCTGACCTACACCGGGTGGCTCGACCTGGATGCGATCCTGCAGCAGCCGGGCAGCGCGCTCATCCAGGTGCTCCCGGCACCGGCGCTGCTGGCGCCGGACGAGGAGCTCAAGCGCCAGGAGGGTGAGGCATTCCGCCCTATCGGCATCCAGGACAACGAGTTGTCCCAGCCGTGGGTGCACTCCCCGTGGCAGTCCGCGTCCGGCCCGCTGGTGCTGCGCACCCGCGACGTCGGCCTCGAGCCCGGGGTGCGCTCGGCTGCCACGGTGGTTCCGGGGGAGCTGCTCCCCGCGGCCCCGCCGGTCGAGCTGGTCGCCCCCGACTGGGGACGGACCCGGCGCGACCTCCCCGAGGACCACCTGGACGCCCAGAGCGCTCTTGCAGCGGCGGGGCTGACCTCAGGGCGTGCCGCCATCCTCGCCACGACGATCACCGAACGGGGACGGGCCTCATTGGTCGAGGTGCGAGCGGACGCGCAGGGCAGCCCGCTGGTCGTCACGGTCCTCCGGGACGGGCGCAGCATGGTCGCCTCGTCCCCACGGCCGGCCGGACCGCCCACGGACGTCGCCCTGGGCGCGGTACGCACGCTCTCGGGCGAGACGGTCGTCGTGGCCGCCGGCACCCCGCAGACGTCGCTCATCGTGCTTGGCGCCGACGGGGACCCCGTTGGCACCGGCCCCCGCTCGGCGGCGGTGGTGCTCGGCCGGGACCGGGAGGTACGGGAGGTCGCCGCGCAGGGCTACCGACAGGACGAGACGTTCGTCGGCCGCACCACGCTGGACGTCAGCGACCTGTGACGATGCACCCGTGGGCATCTCGAACCCGGTGACCTTCTCCGCGGACGCCGTGGTCGTCGTCGGCTCCGGCATCAGCGGCGTGGCCTGCGCACGTGCGCTCTCCGACGCCGGCCTGGACGTCGTCGTCCTCGACCGTGCCCGCCGCGTCGGCGGGCGGATGGCCTGCTGGACCCGCGACGGCCGTCCGATCGACACCGGCGCGGCGTACTTCACCGTGCGTACGCCGGGCTTCCGGGAGGTGGCCGAGACCTGGGCGAGACGCGGGCTGGCGCGCCCCTGGACCGACACCTTCACCATCGCAGGCTCGCAGGGCGTCCACGGCTCGACCACCGGACCGATGCGGTGGGCGGCCGAGCGGGGGCTGCGGTCGCTGGTCGAGGACCTGGCCGTCGGCCTGCACGTGCGCCTCGGGCACGACGTGCAGGCAGTCGGCGCCGGACCCACCGTGGACGGGCGCCCCGTCGCTGCGGTGGTCCTGGCCATGCCCGACCCGCAGGCCCTGGACCTGCTCGGGGACGACCTCCCCGCGGTCGCGGAACCCCTGGAACCCCAGTGGCAACCCGTGGTCAGCGTGGTTGCCTCCTACGAGCAGCGCACCTGGGCCGGGCTGGACGCGATGTTCGTCCACGACTCGCCTGTGTCCCTCATCGTCGATGACGGGCGACGCCGGGGTGATGGCGCACCGGTGCTCGTCGTGCACTGCACCCACCAGAGCGCCGCGGCCCACCTCGACGACCCCGACGCAGCTGTCCCGCTGGCCCTCGGTGAGATCAGCCGGCTGCTCGGGGTGACCACCCCGCCGCGGTGGGTGCAGGCCAAGCGCTGGGGGTCGGCGACCCCGGTGTCCACCCGGGCGCAGCGATTCCACCTCGGACCGGAGAACGTGGCCGTGTGCGGCGATGGCTGGTCGGACCGCCCACGTATCGAGGCGGCCTGGACGTCCGGACGGGACGTGGGCCGCGAGCTCGCATCGCGACTTCGCTAGCCTGCCGCTTCGTGCCAGCAACCGTCTTGGTCGGCGCCCAGTGGGGCGACGAGGGCAAGGGCAAGGCGACCGACCTGCTCGGTGGCCATGTCGACTACGTCGTGCGCTACCAGGGCGGCAACAACGCCGGGCACACCGTCGTCATCGACACCGGCGAGGGCCTGGAGCACTACGCGCTTCACCTGCTGCCCTCCGGGATCCTCACGCCCTCAGCCACCTCCGTGATCGGCAACGGCGTGGTGGTCGACCTCGAGGTGCTCTTCGGCGAGCTCGAGGGTCTCCAGGCCCGGGGGGTCACCACCGGGCGGCTGCTCATCTCCGCCTCTGCGCACATCATCGCCCCGTACAACACCGCGCTCGACCGGATCACCGAACGGTTCCTCGGTGCTCGGCGCATCGGCACCACCGGCAGGGGGATCGGCCCCACCTACGCCGACAAGGTCAACCGCGTGGGCGTCCGGGTGCAGGACCTGTTCGACGAGTCCATCCTGCGCCAGAAGGTGCAGGGGGCGCTGGCGCAGAAGAACCAGCTGCTGGTGAAGGTGTTCAACCGGCGAGCCGTCGACCCGGAGGCCGCCGTCGACGACCTGCTGCCCTACGCGGAGCGGCTGCGCCCCTACGTGGCAGACACGTCCCTGGTGCTCAACCGGGCGCTGGACGAGGGGCGCCACGTGCTGCTCGAGGGCTCGCAGGGGACGCTGCTCGACGTCGACCACGGCACCTACCCGTTCGTCACCTCGTCCAACCCGATCGCCGGCGGGGCCTGCACCGGGGCCGGTATCGGGCCCACCCGGATCAACCGGGTGATCGGCATCCTCAAGGCCTACACCACCCGGGTGGGGTCCGGGCCGTTCCCGACCGAGCTGCACGACGCGGACGGCCATCGGCTGCGCGAAGTCGGCGGGGAACGCGGCGTGACCACCGGACGCGACCGACGCTGCGGCTGGTTCGACGCCCTCGTCGCGCGCTACGCGACCCGGGTCAACGGCCTCACCGACGTCTTCCTGACCAAGCTGGACGTGCTGACCGGGTTCGACCGCATCCCGGTGTGCGTGGCCTACGACGTCGACGGCGTCCGCCACGACGACCTGCCCACCACGCAGACCGAGTTCCACCACGCGCGGCCGATCTACGAGTACCTCGACGGCTGGCAGGACGACATCCGCGCCGCGCGTCGCTTCGACGACCTCCCCGCGCCCGCGCGCCGCTACGTCGAGGCCGTCGAGGAGCTCAGCCGCGCCCCCGTCTCGGCGATCGGCGTCGGCCAGGCCCGCGACGCCACCATCGTCCGCCGCCCCCTCCTGTAGCCCCTGCTCACCCGGCCCGCCCCACGAGCCCGACCCCCACTGATCACGTTTGGCACGCTTGCGTGGGGTTTGCATGGTGTCGAGCCCGTGCAAACCCGACGGAAACCGTGCGAAGGCCGGGCGGCGCGTCCCAAGAGCGCCGGCGGCCGGGCTGCGAGCCCGGGGGAGGCCCGTCCCCAGCACGAACGCCGCGCGGCGCGTCGTCCACACCCACCGTGACGGCGCTGCCCCACAGACAGCACCCCGGGCAGTCTCCTGGCGTGATCAGAACCAGCAACGACGTCATCCCGCCCCTGGACGAGACCGGCTCGGTGCTCCGACGGGAGGCGCTGGAGCACGGACTCACACCGGACGACATCCGGCAGCTGGTTCGCAGGGGAGTGTGGGTACGGATCCGAAGGGGCGCCTACGCGCAGCGTCGGTCCTGGGAGTCGCTCTCGTCCGAGAGGCAGCATCTCGTCAGGGCGCGAGCCGTCCTTCGCTCGCTGGCCGAGCCGTGCGTGCTCGGCCACGTGAGTGCCGCTGTCGCTCTCGGGCTGCCGACCTGGGGGGCGGACCTGCGCACCGTCCACGTCGTCCGGCCTTCGCGTCGCCACGGGTCACGGGTGGGAGGCCGGTGTCGCCCACCACTCGGCGACGCTGCCGGCCGAGCACATCACCGAGGTGGACGGCATCCCGGTCACGACCGCGGCGCGGACCGTGCTCGACCACGCGCGATCGAGCTCATTCGAGACGGGGGTGGTCACGGCGGACGCGGCGCTGCATCGGGGTCTCACCAGTCCCGCCGAGCTGCTGGAGCTCCTCCTGTGGCAGCAGGAGTGGCCCGGCTCGAGGGTCGCCTCGCGAGTGGTCACGTTCGCCGAGCGGGACGCGGAGACCCCGGGGGAGTCCCGAGGACGGGTGCGCATCAGCCAAGCCGGCTTGCCAGCGCCTCGGCTCCAGGTCGAGATCCGGGACGGCCGCGGCGTCCTCGTCGGACGCGTCGACTTCCTCTTCGAGGAGCACCACACCATCGGGGAGTTCGACGGGCGGATGAAGTACGGCATCGAGGACTCGGGCTCGCTGGCCGGGGACGTGCTCTGGCAGGAGAAGCTCCGTGAGGACGCGCTCCGCGCGCTCGGCTACGAGGTCGTCCGGTTCACCTGGGACGATCTCATGAGGTCACCTGCGTGGCTGCGGAGCAGGTTCCTGGCCGCGTTCGCGAGGGCGAAGGGACGCGTTCCTACTGGCCTGGTCGTCCCCCGGGGCGCAGTCGGCGAAGTCTGACCCACCCTCACACGGTCTGCGTCGGGTTTGCACCGTGCCGGCACCGTGCAAACCCGACGCGAACGTGCCAAACGTGATCAGTGGGGGCCCGGTGGACGGGGTGGACGCGGCGGGGTCAGCTGTCGATGTTGGCCATCACGTGCTTGATCCGCGTGTAGTCCTCCAGCCCGTACATCGACAGGTCCTTGCCGTAGCCGGAGTGCTTGAAGCCGCCGTGGGGCATCTCCGCGACCAGCGGGATGTGCGTGTTGATCCAGACGCACCCGAAGTCCAGCCGCTTGCTCATGCGCATCGCCGTCCCGAAGTCCTTGGTCCACACCGAGGACGCCAGCCCGTACTGCACACCGTTGGCCCAGCGGACCGCCTCGTCCTCGTCGGTGAAGCGCTGGACGGTGATCACCGGGCCGAACACCTCGTCCTGGATGATCTCGTCGTCCTGCCGCAGGTCCGACACGACTGTCGCGGCGTAGTGGAAGCCCGCCTCGCCCATGCGCTCCCCGCCGACCGCGACGCTGGCGTGGTCTGGCAGCCGGTCGATGAACCCGCTGACCCGCTCGAGCTGGGCGGCGTTGTTCACCGCCGGCAGGTAGGCGTCCTCGTGGTGCACGCCCACCTCGTGGGTGGTGATCGTCGCCAGGGCCTTCTCAGCCAGAGCGCCGACCAGGTCGTCGTAGATGCGGGGGGACGCCAGCACCCGGGTGGACGCCGTGCAGTCCTGCCCGGCGTTGAAGAAGCCGGCGTCCGCGATGCCCTGGGACGTCGCGTCCAGGTCTGCGTCGTCGAACACCACGACCGGTGCCTTCCCGCCCAGCTCGAGGTGCACCCGCTTGACGTCCGCGGAGGCCGCCTCGGCGACCTGCATGCCGGCCCGCACCGAGCCGGTGATCGCGACCATCGCCGGCGTCGGGTGCGCCACGAGCGCCCGTCCGGTGTCCCGGTCTCCGCAGATGACGTTGAGCACGCCGGGCGGCAGGAACTCCGCGGCCATCTCGGCCAGCAGCAGGGTCGACACCGGGGTGGTGTCGCTGGGCTTGAGGACGACGGTGTTGCCCGCGGCGATGGCCGGGGCAAACTTCCAGACCGCCATCAGCATCGGGTAGTTCCACGGTGCGACCTGCCCAACCACCCCCACCGGCTCGCGGCGGATGAACGAGGTGTGCCCGGCCGTGTACTCCCCGGCCGCCTTGCCCTCCAGCAGCCGGGCGGCCCCGGCGAAGAACCGGATCTGGTCGACCATCGGCCCGATCTCCTCGGACTTGGTAAGCGCGGTCGGCTTCCCGCAGTTCTCCACCTCGGCGGCGACCAGCTCGTCCCCGCGCGACTCCACGGCGTCGGCGAGCCCCAGCAGGGCCTTCTGGCGCTCGCTGGGTGTCGCGTCCCGCCAGTCCTCGAACGCCGCAGCGGCTGCGGCGTAGGCCCGGTCCACCTCCCCGGCCTGGGACAGGGGCGCCTGCGCGAACACCTCGCCCGTCGTCGGGTTCACCAGGTCCGTGGTCAAGCCCTGCTCGGTGTCGAGGTACTCCCCGTTGACGAAGTTGCGCAGCCGGCGCAGCTCACCCATGGCATCGCTCCCTGGTCTCTGCCCTCCTCGGCCATCTGCCGGGAGGTCGAACTCACCGAGAGCAGAACCTACTGCCGCGGGGTCGTACCCTCCATGGTCATGGTCGACGCATCCCACGCCACCACCCAGCACGAGCCGGACCCGCAGCGTGGACGCGAGGTCTACGACCTCGACCGCGCACACGTGTTCCACTCGTGGAGCGCGCAGGGCAAGATCAGCCCGCTGCCGCTGGCCGGCGCGGAGGGCTGCTACGTCTGGGACTACGACGGCAACCGCTACCTCGACCTGTCCAGCCAGCTGGTCAACACCAACATCGGGCACCAGCACCCGAAGGTGGTCGCGGCCATCCAGGAGCAGGCGGCCAGGCTGTGCACGATCGCGCCGCAGCACGCCAACGACGTCCGCGGCGAGGCGGCGCGGCTGATCACCAGCCTCGCTCCGGACGGCATGACGCGCGTGTTCTTCACCAACGGCGGGGCTGAGGCCGTCGAGAACGCGGTGCGCATGGCGCGCCTGCACACCGGCCGGCACAAGGTCTTGTCCCGCTACCGCTCCTACCACGGCGGCACCCTGGCCGCGGTGAACCTCACCGGGGACCCGCGGCGCTGGCCCAGTGACCCGTGGAGCAGCGGCGTCGTCCACTTCTTCGGGCCGTTCCTGTACCGCTCGCCGTTCCACTCGCAGACGCCGGAGCAGGAGACCGAGCGGGCGCTGACCCACCTGTCGCAGACCATCCGCTTCGAGGGGCCCGACACCATCGCCGCGGTGCTGCTGGAGACCGTGCCCGGCACCGCGGGAATCATGCCGCCACCGCCGGGCTACCTCGCCGGCGTCCGTGAGATCTGCGACCGCCACGGGATCCTGCTCATCCTGGACGAGGTGATGGCCGGGTTCGGACGCACCGGTGCCTGGTTCGCCTTCGACCACTACGACGTCCGTCCCGACCTCGTCACCTTCGCCAAGGGGGTCAACTCCGGGTACGTGCCACTCGGCGGAGTGATCATCTCCGAGCCGATCGTCGAGACGTTCCGCGACCGGGTGTACCCCGGTGGCCTCACCTACTCCGGCCATCCGCTGGCGTGCGCCGCGGCGGTCGCCACCATCACCGCGATGCAGGAGGAGGGCATCGTCGCCAACGCGCGCCGCATCGGGGACGAGGTGCTCGGGCCCGGGCTGGAGGCGCTGGCCGACCGGCACCCGGTCATCGGCGAGGTCCGTGGCCTCGGCGTCTTCTGGGCCCTCGACCTGGTGAAGAACCGGGAGACCAAGGAGGAGCTGGCGCCCTACGGGGGCACCAGCGAGGCCATGACGACCCTGACGGCGGCGCTGCGCCGCAACGGCGTGCTGCCGTTCACCAACTACCACCGCCTCCACGTCGTCCCGCCGTGCACGATCACCGACGCCGAGGCCAAGGAGGGGTTGGTGGCCCTGGACGCCGCCCTCGGGGAGATCGCGCAGTACTACCAGGCCTAGGGTGGATGGCCGTGCGGGTGCTGGTGCTGGGGTCGGGCGGTCGCGAGCACGCCCTCGTGGTGGGTCTGCGGGCCGACCCGGACGTCGGTGAGGTGCATGTCGCGCCCGGCAACGCCGGCATTGCCGCCGACGCCCACGCCGTGCATCCCGTCGACGCCACGGACTCGGCCGCGGTGCTCGACCTGGCACGCCGCGTCCAGGCCGACCTCGTCGTCGTCGGGCCCGAGGCGCCGCTGGTCGCCGGCGTGGCCGACGCGGTGCGCGCAGCCGGCATCGCCTGCTTCGGCCCGTCCGCGCAGGCGGCCCGCATCGAGGGGAGCAAGGCCTTCGCCAAGGAGGTGATGGCCGCCGCCGGGGTGCCGACCGCGATGGCGCATGTCTGCGACACCCCCGAGGAGGTCGAGGCAGCGCTGGACGCCTACGGCCCGCCCTACGTGGTCAAGGACGACGGCCTGGCCGCGGGGAAGGGAGTGGTGGTCACCGACGACCGGGCTGCTGCCCTGGCGCACGCCCAGGCCTGCGGACGGGTGCTCGTCGAGGAGTACCTGGACGGGCCCGAGGTGTCGCTGTTCTGCCTCACCGACGGCACGGCGGTGCGCCCGCTTCTTCCCGCGCAGGACTTCAAGCGCATCGGCGACGGCGACACCGGACCCAACACCGGCGGCATGGGCGCCTACACCCCGCTGCCGTGGGCCCCGCCGGACCTCGTCGACGACGTCGTGGCCCGGGTCGTGCAGCCCACCGTGGACGAGCTGCGCGCCCGCGGGACGCCGTTCGTCGGCCTGCTCTATGCGGGCCTCGCGTTCACCTCGCGGGGCCTTCGCGTGGTCGAGTTCAACGCCCGCTTCGGTGACCCCGAGACCCAGGCGGTGCTCGCCCTGCAGCGGACCCCCCTCGGGGCGCTGCTCATGGCGGCCAGCACCGGGGCGCTGGAGTCCGCCGAGCCGCCGCACTGGCGCCCCGGGTCCGCTGTCACCGTCGTGGTGGCCTCGCAGGGCTACCCGTCCACTCCGCGCACCGGCGACCCGATCAGCGGCCTGGACGCGGCCGGCGCCGTCGAGGGTGTCCGGGTGCTGCACTCCGGGACCCGCCTGGACGACCAGGGGCGCATCCTCACGGCCGGCGGCCGCGTGCTGTCGGTCACGGCGGTCGGAGGGGACCTCGCCCAGGCCCGCGAGCGCGCCTACCAGGCCGTCGATCTGATCAACATCCCCGGCGCCCAGCACCGCACCGACATCGCCGCCCGCGCCGCCAACCCTGAATGATCACGTCAAGTACGCCTGTGGGAGGTTGACGAGGCTTGTGTGCCCCGTCAACCTCCCACACGGCTCGTCAAGCGCCCCACGGCTGATCATCAGGCACCGGCGGCGCGCGTCGCCGACCCCGGGTCCGACGACCGGCGATACTGCCCCGGTGGACACCCACATCCTGCGGCTGCGCACCGGAGACCGCCTGGTCACCGACCTCACCGCCGAGGTCCTGGCGTTCTGCCGCGGCAAGGGGGACGGGCTGTGCCACGTGTTCGTCCCGCACGCCACGGCCGGCGTCGCGCTCGTCGAGACCGGCAGCGGCACCGAGCCCGACCTCGCTGCCGCGCTCGAGCGGCTGCTCCCGCGCGCCGACATCTACCGGCACCGACACGGCAGCCTCGGCCATGGACGGGACCACGTCGTGCCGGCCTTCGTCAGCCCTTCGGTCGTGCTGCCTGTCCTGGACGGCCGCCCCGCGTTGGGCACCTGGCAGAGCGTCGTGCTGGTCGACCCGAACGCGGACAACCCGCAGCGTCAGGTCAGGCTGACGTTCGTGCCCGGCTGACGCAGCACTCCCACCAGCCGCAGACCCAGGACGACGGCCAGGACGACGACCAGCGTGTTGCGCAGCAGCAGCGCACCCACGGTCCCCGGGTCGAGGTCGAGCAGTTCCGGGTAGCGCCACGGCCAGATCCGCTGCGTGAGGGCCGCGATCCCCGTCGCCACCACCGCCAGCAGGGCAGCCCCGCGGTCCGCTCCCCGCGAGAGACCGACGACGAGCGCGACCAGCGGCAGGAACCACATGACGTACTGCGGGCTGAACACCGCGTTCGTCGCCACCACGAGCACGCTCAGGAGCGCGGCAGCGAGCGTGCGCACCTCGTCCAGCACCGGGCGAGCACACCTGGATACAGCCACCAGCACGGCGAGCCCCACGGATCCGAGCACCACGACGCCAACCAGCGTCGCCGGAGCGCTGGCGCTGTCCTGAAGCTGGTAGGCGCGGTAGGCGAACTCCAACACCTCGCTGGGCTCGTCGCCGCGGCGCTGCCACAGCAGGACCGACGCCGGCAGCGACTCGATCTGCAGGCCGCGTCCGGCCTGGTAGGTCAGCGGCGTGCTCAGCGCGGCCGGGCCCGCGACCAGGGCCTCCACGGCCAGCCCGGCGCCGACGGTCCCAGCCGCCGCCGAAGCCCAACGCTGCCAGCCCCGCCGCGGCAGCAGCGCCGCGGCCAGCACCAGTGGCCACAGCTTGAGCAGCACAGCCAGCCCCCACAGGACTCCGGACAGCCCTGGGCGGCGTCCGCGCTGCACCACCGCCGAGGCGGCCAGCAGTGCGACGAGCAGGTCGAAGCGCAGCCACATCACCGGGCCGAGGGCTGCCCCGGCCACCACCCACAGCCAGGCCCCGCGCCGACCGGCACCGGCCAGCACGAGCAGCATGGCGAGGTCGACCAGCAGCATCGCCGCGATCCAGCCCCAGCCGAAGACCTGCGCCGTCGGGGCCAGTCGTCCGGTTAGCGCGAGAAGGCGGGCCGCTCCCGGGTACTCGCCCAGCTCAGGGCTCGGGTCGTCCCCGAACGGCACCCCGTTCGCCCACGCCCACAGCAGGTTCGTGTCGTTGAACAGAACGAAGCTCGGCCGCGACGACAACGCCAACACGAGCACGACCGCCCGCGAGGCCGCCCACGCCAGCAGCAGCGGCAGCGACCCCGATCCGCGGACGGACCCGGCGGACGTCTGGGCGGGGCTCACCGGCGTCCCGTCGTCCACGCCGGTCGTCACAGCCGACGAGCATCCCAGATGTGCACCGCGTCGCAGCGGCGCGCACCCTGCGCTCGCCGACCCCGCGCGCCGCCGCGGTCATGGCGGTGCAGGACAATCAGCCGTCGTGACCGACGACCCGGCCGAGGTGATCACTGCGACAGACCCGCCGATGCTCACCGACGTCCTGGCCACCCGCTACGCCTCGGCGGAGATGGCGCGGATGTGGTCCCCCGAGGAGAAGGTGCGGCTGGAGCGCAGGCTGTGGCTGGCCGTGCTGCGGGCGCAGCGCGCCCTCGGGGTCGCCGTGCCGGACGGGGCGATCCAGGCCTACGAGCGGGTGCTCGACCGGGTCGACCTTGCGTCCATCGCCGCCCGCGAGCGGGTCACTCGGCACGACGTGAAGGCGCGCATCGAGGAGTTCAACGCCCTCGCCGGCCACGAGCACATCCACAAGGGCATGACCTCTCGCGACCTCACCGAGAACGTCGAGCAGCTGCAGATCCGCCGATCGCTGCTCATCGTCCGCGACCGGATGGTCGCCGCGCTGGTCCGGCTGGCGCGACTCGCGACCGAGCACGAGGCTCTCGTGCTCACCGGACGCACCCACAACGTGCCCGCTGCGGCCACCACGCTCGGCAAGCGGTTCGCCTCGGCAGCGCAGGAGATGCTGCTCGCGCTGCGCCGCCTCGAGGCCGTCGTCGCTGACTACCCGCTGCGCGGGATCAAGGGTCCGGTCGGCACCAGCCAGGACGCTCTTGCGCTGCTGGACAACGACCCGCAGCGGCTCGCCCGCCTGGAGCGGGCGGTCGCCGAGCACCTGGGCTTCACGCGCGTGCTGTCCAGCGTCGGGCAGGTGTACCCGAGGTCGCTGGACCACGAGGTGAGCGCCACGCTGGTGCAGGTCGCGGCGGGTCCGGCGTCGCTGGCCACCACCATCCGGCTGATGGCCGGCCAGGAGCTGGTGACCGAGGGCTTCCGGCCGGGCCAGGTCGGGTCCAGTGCCATGCCGCACAAGATGAACAGCCGCTCGTGCGAACGCGTGGACGGCCTGGCGGTGGTCATCCGCGGCTACGCAGGGATGCTCGCCGAGCTGGCCGGAGCCCAGTGGAACGAGGGCGACGTCTTCTGCTCGGTCGTGCGGCGCGTCGCGCTGCCGGGGGTGTTCCTGGCCACGGACGGGCTGTTCCAGACCTTCCTCACCGTGCTGGACGAGCTGGGGGTCTACCCGGCGGTCGTCCAGCACGAGCTCGACCGCTACCTGCCCTTCCTCGCCACCACCGCGGTGCTGGTCGCCGCCGTCCAGCGGGGGGTGGGACGCGAGACCGCGCACGAGGCCATCGGCGAGCACGCCGTCGCCGTCGCGCTGGCCATGCGCGAGGGGGAGCCGCGCAACGACCTCGCCGACCGGCTGGCCGCCGACCCCCGGCTCGGCCTGGACCTCGCCACGGTCACAACCCTGATGTCCGACCCGGGGGCCTTCGTGGGCGCCGCGCTCGACCAGGTGCGAGCGGTGGTCGCACAGGCCGAGGACGTCGCCGCGCAATACCCCGACGCAGCCCGCTACCGTCCCGCCCCCATCCTGTAGGCCCCCGTCCAGCCCCCCGTCCGCGGCGATCTTGACGTTGTCGTCGACCGAGGCGCCCCGGATCGGTCGTAACGTCAAGATCACGCAGAGGAGGGGGACCAGCGCAACGACCACGCGGGCGACACGGCGACCGTCGTGGCCAGCGCCCACATCGACCCGAGGCCGTGCTCGACCACGTCCGGGCAGTAGGCGTAGATCTCCTGCGCCGTCGCGTAGGCGGCCTCGTGGCTGGCCGGCGGACGCCCGATGCGCAGCCCGACACTGCTCTGCGTCAGCGCCACCACCTCGGCCTTGTACCGCGCCGACCAGTGCCGCAGGATCGAGGCGTGCTCGACGGCGGCCCACCCGCCGACCCCGTCGAACCCGACACTGATGGGCACCTGCCAGTTCTGCGTGTCGGTGACCAGAGCGAGGTACCCGGCAGCCAAGTCGGCCTCCACCGTGGCCTCCGCGCTGGGCTCCAGCCGGGTGCGCAAGCCCTCCGGGGGTTCGGGTGCCCGCTCCAGCGCGGCGGCCAGCAGCGCCTCGGCGTCCGGCAGCTGAGCCACGTCCTGCAGGCGGTGTGCGGTGTCGAGGTGCCAGGACGTGGGGATCGGCGACTCCCCGGTGAGCACCGGCCAGGTCGCCACCTCGGTGGCGACGGCGCGCAGGTCGCTCCACAGCCGCAGGCCGACGCCGCCGGCGAGCGGGCTCGACCACACCTGCGACCCCGAGGCGGCCGTGCCGACCCACACCAGTGGACGCGGCGGGGCGACCTTGGCGGCAGCGAACGCGTCGGCCGGGCTGGGCGGAGGCTGGCCCGGGGCCGGGGACGGCTCGGGCGGGACGTAGGCGTCCCGCAGGCTGGTGCCTCCCTTGGGTCGGCGTCCCGGGGACTGCGTGAACCGGGTGACCCGGTCGAAGATGCCCACGGCCCCATACCACCACCCCTGGCCCCGCCGTGCCCTCACTACCGTTGCGTCGGTGCCAGCGCCTGCGTCCGAGGACCTGACGGGCTACCAGCACGTCTACTCCGGCAAGGTGCGCGACCTGTACCAGCCGGCCGGGCGCCCCGACCTGCTGCTCGTGGTGGCCAGCGACCGGCTGTCGGCCTACGACTGGGTGCTCCCGACCACGATCCCGGGCAAGGGAATCGTGCTCACCCAGATGACGCTGTGGTGGTTCGACCGACTCGCCGGCATCGTGGACAACCACGCGGTGTCCGCGACGGACGTGCCCGACGCGGTGCGTGGGCGGGCGATGCTGTGCCGCCGGCTACCGATGGTCCCGGTGGAGTGCGTGGCGCGCGGGTATCTGGCCGGCAGCGGCTGGGCGGACTACCGGGCCACGGGGGCGGTCTGCGGGATCGGGCTGCCGCCCGGGCTGCTGGACGGCTCACGGCTGCCCGAGCCGATCTTCACCCCGGCGAGCAAGGCCGCCGTGGGGGAGCACGACGAGAACATCAGCCTGGACGAGGTCGCCGCGCTGGTCGGGCCTGACCTGGCCGACCGGCTGCGCACGCTCACCCTCGCGGTCTACCGAGAGGCCGAGCGGGTCGCGGGGGGGTGCGGGCTGATCCTCGCCGACACCAAGCTCGAGTTCGGCACCGGCGCCGACGGCTGTCTGGTGCTGGCCGACGAGGTGCTTACCCCCGACTCCTCGCGGTTCTGGCCAGCGCAGTCATGGGCGCCAGGCGGGCCCCAGCCGTCCTTCGACAAGCAGTACGTGCGCGACTGGCTCACGTCCAGCGCCTCGGGCTGGGACCGGGCCTGCGGCAGGCCGCCCCCCGCGCTGCCCCTGGACGTGGTGGCCCGTACGCAGGAGCGCTACCTGGAGGCGTATCGCCGCCTCACCGGGCACACCCTCACGCTGCCGGACGCACCGGCGCCTTGACGCCCCATGCCGAGGGGCCCGGTCCTGACGGACCGGGCCCCTCGGCATGGGTAGGTTCAGACGAGCGCCTTGGCCTTGAGCTTCTCGAACTCCTCCTCGCTGATGGCGCCGGAGTCCAGCAGCTGCTTGGCGTGCGCGATCTGCTCGGCCGGCGTGGCCGGCTTGCCGGCGTCCTGCATGAGGCCCTTGGTGTACTCGAGCTGGGCCTCGCGGTACTCCTCGGCCGCCTCGATGTCGCGCTGGGCCATGCTCTTGCCGCGGGCGATGAGGTACACCAGGGCGGTGATGAGCGGCAGGAACAGCAGCGCGATGAGCCAGATGGCCTTGACGAAGCCGTTCATCGACTTGTCCCGGAAGATGTCCATGATGATCCGGAACAGGACGAAGAGGTAGGCGACGAACAGGAAGATCCAGAGCGTCCAGAGCAGGATGTCGACGAAGCTCTCGATGAAGTCGGGCATACGGGTCCCTTCATGATGCGGGGGAGACGGGCGCGGTCCGCACGTCGCCGCTCCAGTGTAGGGACGTTCCGCGCCCGGCAGGGACGGGACGCGCCCGACACGCCGATCCCGGCGACTACGCTCGCGGTGCAGTCGCGCCGTCCCCGGGAGCACACGTGAGCGTCGTCGTCGAGGTCATGCCCAAGCCTGAGATCCTGGACCCTCAGGGCCAGGCAGTGCTGCGGGCCCTGCACCGTCTCGGCTTCACCGAGGTGACCTGCGTCCGGCAGGGCAAGCGCTTCGAGCTCGAGGTCGACGGCGTGCTGGACGATGCCGGGCTCGCACGCATCGAGCAGGCTGCAGCCACCCTGCTGGCCAACCCGGTGATCGAGGAGCACACCGTCCACCCCGGCCAGGACGTGACCGCCTGATGCGCGTCGGGGTCGTCACCTTCCCCGGGTCGCTGGACGACCGGGACGCCGCGCGCGCGATCCGTTGTGCCGGCGGCGAGCCGGTGGCGCTCTGGCACGGGACCGACGACCTGGCCGGTGTCGACGCTGTCGTGCTGCCCGGCGGCTTCTCCTACGGGGACTACCTTCGCTGCGGCGCGATCGCCCGGTTCGCCCCTGTCATGCGCTCCCTCATCGACCGGGCCCGCGACGGGTTGCCGGTGCTCGGGATCTGCAACGGTTTCCAGATCCTCTGCGAGGCCCATCTGCTGCCGGGGGCGCTGATCCGTAACGACGTGCGCACGTTCGTGTGCCGTGACGAGGAGCTTCGCGTGGAGAGCACGGCCACGGCGTGGACGTCGGCCTACACCCCGGGCGAGCGGATCGTCGTCCCGCTCAAGAGCGGCGAGGGCGGCTACGTCGCCGACCCGACCACCCTTGATCGGCTGGAGGGCGACGGTCGGGTCGTCGTGCGCTACCTCGATCGCAACCCCAACGGGTCGCTGCACGACATCGCCGGGGTGTGCAGCGCCGACGGACGCATCGTCGGGCTGATGCCGCACCCCGAGCACGCCGTCGACGCCCTGACCGGTCCCGGGACCGACGGGCTGGGCTTCTTCACCTCCGTGCTGCAGGCGGCGGTGGCGGCGTGACCGGCCCGACCGCGGTGGTCGCGTGACCGACACCGTCGAGCAGGCCGCCGCCACGCCCGACCTCGAGCAGCCGTGGGCCGAGCTGGGCCTGAAGGCCGACGAGTACGCCCGGATCCGAGAGCACCTCGGCCGGCGTCCCACGTCCTGCGAGCTGGCGATGTACTCGGTGATGTGGAGCGAGCACTGCTCGTACAAGTCGAGCAAGGTGCACCTGCGCCAGTTCGGCGAGAAGCAGCCGGCCACCGACGCGCTACTGGTCGGCATCGGGGAGAACGCCGGCGTGGTCGACGTCGGGCAGGGCTACGCGGTGACCTTCAAGGTCGAGTCGCACAACCACCCGTCCTACGTCGAGCCGTACCAGGGCGCGGCCACCGGGGTGGGCGGCATCGTGCGCGACATCCTGGCGATGGGCGCGCGTCCGGTCGCGGTGATGGACCCGCTGCGCTTCGGCCCGCTCGACGCGCCCGACACCCGCCGGGTGCTGCCTGGAGTGGTCGGCGGCATCGGCGGGTACGGCAACTGCCTGGGCCTGCCCACCATCGGCGGCGAGGTGGTGTTCGACCCGTCCTACCTGGGCAATCCGCTGGTCAACGCCCTCTGCGTGGGCGTCATGCAGCGCGAGGACATCCAGCACTCCGGTGCGGTCGGCGTCGGCAACCTCGTCGTGCTCTACGGCGCCAAGACCGGCGGCGACGGCATCGGCGGGGTGTCGGTGCTGGCGAGCGAGACCTTCGACGCCGACGGGCCGGCGAAACGACCCTCGGTGCAGGTCGGCGACCCGTTCACCGAGAAGCTGCTCATCGAGTGCACCCTCGAGCTGTTCCGGGACGACCTCGTCGTGGCCATCCAGGACCTCGGCGGCGCCGGGCTGTCGTGCGCGACGTCCGAGATGTCCTCAGCGGGCACCGGAGGCATGCACATCGAGCTCGACCGGGTGCCGCTGCGCGACCCCACGCTCGCCCCGGAGGAGATCCTCATGAGCGAGTCCCAGGAGCGGATGATGGCCATCCTCGAGCCGGACCGGCTCGAGGCATTCCTCGACGTGTGTGAGCGCTGGGACGTGCTGGCCACCGTCCTCGGCGAGGTCACCGACACCGGACGTCTGGTGATCACCTGGCGCGGGGACACCGTCGTGGACGTCCCGCCACGCACCGTCGCCCACGAGGGCCCGGTCTACCAACGTCCCACCACGCGACCCGCCTGGCAGGACGCGCTGCAGGCCGACCCGCCCACCCCGGCTCGGCTGGCTCGGCCGAGCAGCCCTGACGAGCTGCGCGCCACGCTGCTGCGCATGGCCGGCGCGCCGAACCTGTCGTCGCGAACCTGGGTCACCGAGCAGTACGACCGGTTCGTCCTGGGCAACACCGTGCTCGCCGGGCCGGAGGACGCCGGCGTCGTGCGCATCGACGAGCAGACCGGGCTCGGGGTCGCGCTGGCCACCGACGGCAACGGTCGCTACGCCAAGCTCGACCCGTACGAGGGCGCGCGGCTGGCGCTGGCCGAGGCGTACCGCAACGTCGCCACCGTCGGGGCCCGACCGCTCGCGGTCACCAACTGCCTCAACTTCGGCTCCCCGGAGGACCCGGAGATCATGTGGCAGTTCGCTGAGGCGGTCCGCGGGCTTGCCGAGGCCTGCCTCGAGCTCGGCGTGCCGGTGACCGGCGGCAACGTCTCGTTCTACAACCAGACCGGGGACACCGCGATCCTGCCCACCCCCGTCGTCGGGGTGCTCGGGGTGCTCGACGACGTCGCCCGGCGCACCTCGCAGGGGTTCCGCACCCCCGGGCAGGTCATCTACCTGCTCGGGGAGACCCGCGACGAGCTCGGCGGGTCGGAGTGGGCGCACGAGGTGCACGGCCACCTCGGCGGTCGGCCACCACGCTGCGACCTGGCTGCCGAGCGGGCCCTGGGGGAGATCCTCATCAACGCCTCCCGGGACGGGCTGCTCGATGCGGCCCACGACCTGTCCGACGGAGGGCTGGCGCAGGCGCTGGTCGAGTCGTGCGTGCGCTGCGGGATGGGCGCGCGCGTGTGGGTGCCCGACGGCCTGGACCCGTTCGTGTTCCTGTTCTCGGAGTCCCAGGCCCGTGCGATCGTCGCGGTCCCTCGCTCCGAGGAGGTGCGCTTCACCGACATGTGCACCGCGCGGCGCTTCCCGCACGCGCGGGTCGGAGTCGTGGACGACGGCGGCCCGGACGAGCCGGCACTGGACGTCCAAGGCCTGATCCGGGTGCCCGTCTCGGACCTGCACGCCGCCCGCGAGGCAACCCTGCCGGCTGCCCTCAGCGGCTGACGGCCCCCGTCGGGATCGCGTCGACCTCCTCGTCCCGCGTGGGCCGGCGGGTGCGTGGGAGGTGCGGGACCGAGGCACGCAACCCGTGCTGGACGTAGCGCACCGCGACCGCAGCGAGGTCCTTGGCCGATGCATCCGACGGCTCGGCGTCGGGCAGCTCCACCACCGGGATCCCGCCCAACGAGAGCGCCTGGGCCGCCGCGGAGCGGGCCAGCCCGATCACCGCGCCCCCGCGCCGGGCGAGCTGGGAGCCGGCCGTGCGCAGCCCGAGCGCCACGGCCACAGCGTCCGGCTCGACCAGCACGAGCACGTCCAGGCCACCGAACCGGCCGACGCCGTCGTTGAGCGTGGCCAGCCAGTCCCGTTCGTCCGAGGAGTCCAGCAGCTCGAACCGGGCGTTGGGTCCGAGCACGTCAGCCAGGCGGGTACCCGAGGCCACCCGGGTGTACCCGTCCGCGATGAGAACCCTCGCTCCGTTGGCGACCAGGAGCCGGGACAGCGCGGACCCCACAGTCGTGGCGCCGCCGACCACCAGAGCGATCCGACCCGTCAGCGACTCCATCGGCCACCTCCTGCCGACGTGGTGTGCCTGTCTCTACTCCGGCCAGTGATACGAATTGAGGGGCCGTTGGACCTTGACAACGGTGCCTCATGTCCGGCCCTTGCACAAGGGATAGATAGGGTCCGGCTGTGGCGACCCGCCGTCCTGCGGTGCAGGACACCGTCGCGGTGCTGCAGGCCTGCGTCCACGGTGTCGGTGATGCCCTCACCGGGCTCGGGTCGGCCGATCTTGCTGCGCCCAGCGTGCTGCCGGGCTGGACCGTCCGCGACCTGGGGGCCCACCTGGTGGTCGTCGCGGACTCGGTGCGCCATCTCGAGCCGCGCCCCGCCGGGGCGCAGGTGCTCTCGATCGGTGACTACCTCGCCGGCTACCCGGAGCGGGCCGCGCGGATCGACGCGCTCACCCAGCAGGCCGCGGCCGACATCGGCGACCGTCCCCAGGCCCTGCCGCAGGCCTTCAGGGACCGCTGGGGTGAGGCCTGGGTGCATCTGGAGTCCCTCGGGCCGGTCACGAAGGTCGCCGCCCGGCGTGGCCCGATCACGCTCGCCGACTTCCTGCTCACCCGGGTGATCGAGATGGTCGTCCACGCCGACGACCTCACCCGGTCGCGTCCGGGCACCGAGAGCCCGGCCCTTCCCCCGCAGGCGGTGCCCCTGGTCGCCCGAACCCTGCTGGGGGTGCTGGCCGAACGCCACCCCGGGAGGAGCGTCGAGGTGCGGGTCCCGCCGGTAGCGGCCGTGCAGTGCATGCCCGGCCCTCGGCACCGCCGTGGCACCCCGCCTGCGGTGGTCGAGACCGACCCGATGACCTGGATCCGGCTGGCGTCCGGTCGGGTGACCTGGGCCGACGCGGTCGCCAGCTCGGTCAGCGCGTCGGGGGAACGCTGCGACCTGTCCGGGGTCCTGCCCCTGCTGTGACGACCCGGTTCTTGCGACCGGCCGGTACCGCTGGACCTACGACACCGACCGGACCCACTCGTTGCCCTGCAGACGGAACCCCATCCGCTCCAGATAGGGGTCGTCGTCGGCCATCGTCGGGGGCGCCACGACGAGGTGGTAGCCGTGGTCGGCGAACCATCCGCTGCGCTCGAAGACGAACTCGCCCGGGGTGAAGTCGCGGTACCGCGGGGTCACGTAGTCCAGCTGTAGCCGCGCGACGCCGGGACCGCCGTCGACCAGCAGCACCACTCCCGCCGTCTCGTCCCCCCGCAGCACCAGGAAGGCTGTCGCCCCCGCAGCGGCCGGGTCGTACATGAAGCCTGGGTTGAAGCGCCGGATGTCGTCCTCGTGCACACGCATGAGGTGCCGCAGGTACTCGTCACGAGGATCCACCTCAAGCAGCGTGTAGCCCTCCGCGTGCAGCGCCGAGCGCAGCCGGCCCATCTGGACGATGTTGATGACCACGATGGCCGCGTTCATCGTGACCATCGGCCAGACCATGATCAGCGCGTTGTAGACGACGAGCACGACCGCGGCCATGGTGTTGAGCACGCGCAGTCGCAGCACCCGGGTCTGCAGCAGCGAGACGATCAGCATGACCGAGCCGGTCCAGCCCATCACCTCCACCCACGGCATGGTGGGAAGGCTAGACGGGCACGGCGTGCGCGCCGCACACACATAGTGCCCCGGGCCAGGTCGGCGACCTGGGGTTTCGTGACCGTCGACACGTCGGCGAGGGCCACTATGTGTGTGGAGCGTGACGCACCGGGCTCCCGGCAGCCCCTGCCGGTTCAGCTCAGCCGGGCAACGCGCGCAGGCGACCACCGAAGTGTGGCTTGCCGCCCCACAGCGCCAGGAACGCCGTCTCGGACCCGCGCGTGGCTGCCAGGATCCGCACTCGCGACGGGAGCATCACCGGGCGCCGGTAGGACACCTCGACGTGACGCCGACCCCGTTCCGGGGTCTCGTCGACGCCGAGAAGCGCCAGGGACCGCGGCAGAGTCCACCAACCGTGGGCGATCGCTCGGGCGAACCCGAACGGTCGGGCGGTCCAGGCGTGCAGGTGGATCGGGTTGAGGTCGCCGCTGACCCGGGCGTAGGCGCGCCCGATACCCTCCCTGGCCACCATCGTGGTGTCGACATCCCAGTCGCTGTCCGTGCCGAGCAGCGCCGGGGCGGCGGAGGGGTCCGAGCCGGCAGCGGCCTTGGACCGCGACAGGTTGACCATCCGGACGGTCCAGGAGGCCTCGCCGGCCTCGCATCGCGACCACAGGTCGACCTCCAGCCCCGAGGGGGTGTGACGGGCGCCGTCGGCCCATGCCGCCACCCGCCACGGGGTGTCCAGCGGCAGCCGGTTCTCGGTCCAGATCTCGCTGGCCACGTGGACCAACCCCAGGCCACTCACCGGCAGGCCACCCTGTCCGATCAGGTCGCGGAACAGTGCGAGGGAGACCAGCGCCGGGAACGTCAGCGGCAGCCGTGCCTCGCTGCCCACGATGTCGCGGTAGGCCGGCACCGAGTCCCGGGACGGGCTCCACTGCTCGACCTGCAGGCCATGCGGGGTGAGCGTGGTGGTGGCCTCGACTGGACCGGGCCGGTGCAGGAGCACCCGAGCGAAGGAGACGGTGCTCGGCGAGGGCCGTGCGACCCGGCGCAGGCCCGGCACAGGATGAGGGGGCGGTTCGGGCAGCGATCGCGGCCCGGCGGGATCGGTCACTCCCCGACGGTACGACGCCGGTCCGGCGCCGGCCCGCGTCGGCCTACACTGCCCAGGTGCCGCGCGGCGACGGTCGGCTGACCCACGAGGTCGATCCCGATGACAGGCGCCCCCAGGACGCCTGTGGGGTGTTCGGGGTCTGGGCCCCCGGCGAGGACGTCGCCAAGCTCACCTACTTCGGGCTGTACGGGCTGCAGCACCGCGGTCAGGAGTCGGCCGGCATCGCTGTCGGGGACGGTCAGGCGATCCTGGTCTACAAGGACATGGGCCTGGTGTCCCAGGTGTTCGACGAGCGGACGTTGTCGTCGCTGACCGGGCACGTCGCCGTGGGCCACACCCGCTACTCCACGACCGGGTCGAGCCGCTGGGAGAACGCCCAACCCACGCTGGCGGCCACCACCGAGGGAACCATCGCGTTGGCGCACAACGGTAACCTCACCAACGCCCACGAGCTGGTCGAGATCATCGCGTCCCGACCGGAGCGGGACACCTCCTCCAATGCGCTGCGCGCTGCCACCACCACCGACACCGCCCTCATCACCGCGCTGCTCGGCAGCCATCCACACACGTCCCTCTTCGACGCCGCCGCCGAGGACCTCGCCCTGCTGCGAGGGGCGTTCTCGCTGGTGTTCTCCGACGAGACGACGCTCTTCGCCGCGCGCGACCCCCAAGGCATCCGTCCGCTCGTGCTCGGCCGGCTCGAACGCGGATGGGTCGCGGCCAGCGAGACCGCCGCGCTGGACATCGTCGGCGCCTCGCTAGTCCGGGAGGTCGAACCGGGCGAGCTGGTGGCTGTCGACGCCGGGGGTCTTCGGACGCGGCGCTTCGCGCCGGCCGAGCCACACGGGTGCCTGTTCGAGTTCGTCTACCTCGCGCGGCCGGACACCGTGATCAGCAACCGGTCGGTGCACGCGGCACGAGTCGAGGTCGGACGGCGCCTGGCCCGGGAGCACCCGGCCGACGCCGACATGGTCATCCCGGTGCCCGAGTCGGGCACCCCCGCGGCGGTCGGCTACGCCGAGGCCAGCGGCATCCCCTTCGGCACCGGACTGGTGAAGAACGCCTACGTCGGGCGGACGTTCATCCAGCCGAGCCAGACGATCCGCCAGCTCGGGATCAGGCTCAAGCTGAACCCCCTGCGAGAGGTCATCGAGGGACGTCGGCTGGTGGTGGTGGACGACTCGATCGTGCGGGGCAACACCCAGCGGGCGCTGGTGCGCATGCTGCGCGAGGCCGGGGCCGCGCAGGTGCACGTGCGCATCTCCAGCCCCCCGGTCCGGTGGCCGTGCTTCTACGGCATCGACTTCGCCACCCGTGCCGAGCTCATCGCCAACGGCCTGCGCATCGACGACGTGCGCCGGCACATCGGCGCCGACAGCCTGGGCTACATCTCCCTCGCGGCCCTGGTGGAGGCAACCGAGGTGCCGATGGAGCGGCTGTGTCGGGCCTGCTTCGACGGGGTCTACCCGGTGCCGCTGCCCGACGAGGCGTTGCGCGGCAAGCACGCTCTGGAGCAGCCCATGCTCCCGCTGGAGGACAACCCGCTGGGTCCCACCGACGCCGCGGACGGGCTGGCGGTACTTGTCGGCGGGGTCGGCGGGTCCGACGCGCTGAGCCATCCATGAGCGGCGCCGACTAGGGTCACCAGGCGTGCCGGCCGCCTCGGAGTCCCGCGCCGGCTCCGGCGCAGGGCAGGACGCCGCGCTCGGGATCACCTACGCCGGATCCGGGGTCGACATCGAGGCCGGCGACCGGGCCGTCGACCTGATGAGGGCCAGCGTGGCAGCGGCGTCCAGGCCGGAGGTGGTGGGCGAGTTCGGCGGCTTCGCCGGGCTGTTCGACGCCTCGGCGCTGCGCTCGTTCATCCGCCCGCTGCTGGCGACCTCGACCGACGGGGTAGGCACCAAGGTGGTGATCGCCCAGCGGATGGGCGTGCACGACACCATCGGACGTGACCTGGTCGGCATGCTCGTCGACGACGTCGTGGTGTGCGGGGCGGAGCCGCTGTTCGTCACCGACTACATCGCCTGCGGACGGGTGGAGCCAGAGCGGATCGCATCCATCGTGTCCGGAGTGGCCGAGGGCTGCCGGCTGGCCGGGGCCGCGCTCATCGGCGGCGAGACTGCCGAGCACCCCGGGCTGCTGGCCGCCGACGAGTACGACATCGCCGGGGCCACGACCGGTGTCGTGGAGGCCGCCGATGTGCGCGGGCCGCACCGGGTGAGCCCTGGTGACGCCGTGGTCGCCATGGCCAGCAGCGGCCTGCACTCCAACGGCTACTCCCTGGCCCGCCGGGTCTTCTTCGACGTTGCCGGCTGGGACCTCGACCGGGACGTCCCCGACCTCGGACGCACGCTGGGCGAGGAGCTCCTCGAGCCGACCCGGATCTACGCCGTGGACTGCCTGGCGCTCGCCCGCGCCCTGGACGTGCACGCGATGGCGCACATCACCGGCGGCGGGCTGGCCGCGAACCTTCACCGGGTGCTGCCCGAGGGCACCGTGGCACTGCTCGACCGGTCGACCTGGACCCCGCCACCGATCTTCACGGTGATGGGCGACCTCGGGGTCACCCAGCACGAGCTCGAGCGCACCTTCAACGTCGGGGTCGGCATGGCGGTGGTGCTGCCGGAGCACGACGTCGAGCCGGCGCTGCGGCTGCTGGCCTCACGGCAGGTGCCGGCCTGGCGCCTGGGCAGCGTCGTGGCCGACCGCGAGGGCACCACCTGCTTGGTCGGAGCCCACCCCTCGGGCTGATCCGTCCGTGTGCGCGGCGCCCGCGGTCGCCCGCCACCCGCCGAGCAGGAGCAGCAGCAGCACGAGACTGGACGAGGGCAGGCCGAGGAGCCCGTCGCCCAGCCAGGTGGCGAACCCGGTCTGGGACAGGGCGACGATCGCCATGGACGTGACCACCCCCGCCACCACCGGCGGCACGACGGACGGCCGCAGCTGCCCAGTGCGAGCGCGCAGCCACCGGCTCGCTCGACCCATGGGCCCGGCGAGGAGCCACGCGGTGGTCAGCACCAGGAGAGCGACCGTGACGTGCAGTAGCCACCACGATGGCGCAAGCGGCGCAGGCCCGATCGAGAAGACCCAGGCCAGGCCGATCACAGCAGCCACCAGTGGGATGTGCCACAGGTACACCTCGACGGCGCGCGACCCCCAGGCGGCTACGACCAGCCACGCCTTCTGCGAGGTCAGCAGCCGGGCCAGCAGCGGCCACAGCGCTGCCAGCAGCAACACCTGGGCCAGGCCGAAGCAGGCCAGCACCAGCGTGGGCGGCGACAGGTTCGACAGGCCCTCGTCGTTGGCCATCGACACCATCGAACTCGAGTACGGTCCGAGGACGGCCAGCCCGAACGCGACGGCCAGTGCGCTGGCCGCGGAGAGCAGCAGGCGGGCGGTTGGCTGGCGCCGCAGGGACGGCAGACAGTACCCGAGCTGGTGGATCCACCCCCACACCAGCAGCCAGTTCAGCCAGCCGACGAGCGGCTCCACCTGCCAGCGGACCGCGTCGACGGCCAGGATGACAACCAGTCCCAGGCCCAGGGTCATCAGCGGGCGGGACGCCCAGCGGGCGGTCACCGGGACGGCGATCACGATGATGCCGTACACCCCGAGGAACCACAGCAGCTGCGCGAGGTAGCGGCCCACCACCTCGACGGGCGTGAACATCAGGGCCAGCGGCAGCATCAGCGCTGTCCACGCCGAGGCGTAGACGACCGCTGGGGCGGCGAGTCGGCTGATGCGCCGCCGCACGAACGCGCCGGCATCCTCGCTGCGCTGCCAGGATGCGCGGTTGCTCACGGCACCTGCGGCGAAGAACAGCGGGAGCACCTGCATGAGCCAGGTGACCCAGCGCAGGTTCGGCCGCAGGTCGAGGACGTTGGCCGGTTCACCCGTGCTGACATCCCACGCGAGCGCATGCGCCACGACCACGACGAGCAGCGCGTACCCCTTGACCAGGTCCAGCACCCGGTCGCGGGGCGGCCCGGAGTCCGCAGGCCCCGACGCACGTAGGCGGCCAGGCTGTCGACTGCCCGGGCCGCTCACGATCTCAGCGTCCGCCGCGATCGCGGCGGCGCAAGTGCCGGTGGTCCTGGCGGCTGAGGGCCGTCCGGGTCAGCGCCGGCTGTAGTCGTCCTCGTCGTCGAGGTAGTCCTCGACGTCGGCCAGGTCGGTGTCGCTGAGGTTCTCCTCGTCGCCGCTCCCGGACAACTCACGCTGCAATGCGGTGAGGTCGGTGTCCAGCGTCTGGTACTTCAGCTTGCGGGCGACCTTTGTCTGCTTGGCCTTGGCTCGTCCCCGGCCCATGGGGTTCGACCCCCTCGCGCACATGCGGGGCGGCCGATGAAGCGCGCCCTCGATCTGTCAGTCTGTCGTGGGTCTAACGGTACAACGTCAGTCGGCGTTCCGTCGCGTCGCAGCCGGACCCGCAGCGCTCATCCGCTGCTCGGCGACACGGTCCGCCGCGCTCAGCGGGCTGATGCCCTCCCGGTCTGCAACGGCCAGCACCTCCAGGGTTGTCTCGTAGATACCCGAGGCCTTGACCCGTGCCCGGGCCATGTCGAAGCCGCGCAGCTCGTCGGAGACCTGGATGACCCCGCCGGAGTTCACCAGGTAGTCCGGGGCGTAGGTGATGCCATGCTCGTGCAGCACCCGGGCGGCCGCGGGGCCGGTCAACGGGTTGTTCGCCCCGCCACACACCACCTCTGCGCCCAGCGAGGCCGCGACGACGGGGTCGATCACCCCGCCCAGGGCGTTGGGGGAGTACACGGCCAGAGGCCGGGTCAGCAGGTCGACCGGATCGGTGGGCTGCACCTGCGGGTAGCGCTCGCGGGCGACTGCCACCCGGGTCGGATCCACGTCGGCGACCAGCACCTCGGCCTGCTCGTCCAGCAGGTGCTCGACCAGGCGCGACCCGACCTTGCCCAGCCCGGCCACCCCCACTCGGCGTCCGGTCAGCGACGGCGACCCCCATCGGTGCCTGGCGCAGGCCCGCATCCCCTGGTACACCCCGAACGCGGTGAGGATCCCGGAGTCGCCGGCGCCCCCGCGCGCTGGCGAACGTCCCGTGACGTGACTGGTCGCCTCCGCGACCACGTCCATGTCGGCGACGTAGGTGCCCACGTCGCAGGCGGTGATGTAGCGCCCGCCGAGCGAGTCCACCAGGCGTCCGTAGGCGCGCAGCAGGGCTGCGGACTTGTCGGTCGTGGGGTCCCCGAGGATCACGGCCTTGCCTCCGCCGTGGGCGAGCCCGGCCAGCGCGTTCTTGTAGGCCATGGCCCTCGACAGGGCGAGCACGTCGTCCAGCGCGGCGTCGGTGGACGGGTACGGCGCGAAGCGGGTGCCGCCCAGCGCCGGACCGAGCGCGGTGGAGTAGATGGCCACGATGCAGCGCAGGCCGGTCACGGCGTCGTGACCGAAGAGCACCTCCTCATGTCCGGCGTCGAAGACGTCCACGCCGAGACTGTAGGCGTCCCGGGTGCGTTGCCGGCCCGACACCCTTGAGAAGGAGTATTCGGACAAGTGGCAAAGATCGCCGGAAACGTGCTATACATCGTGTCATCCGTTCGGAGGATCTCAACGAAGGAGGCGGACCGTGGCCACGACCAACCGTGCAAGCGAGACCGAGGCCCTGCTCACCCCGGCTGAGGTCGCAGCGATGTTCCGCGTCGACCCGAAGACCGTGACGCGTTGGGCGAAGGCCGGCAAGCTCTCGTCGATCCGGACGCTCGGCGGTCACCGCCGATATCGCGAGTCCGAGGTCCGATCGCTGCTGACCGGTCAGGTCCCGATGCAGCGAGGCGCGATGGACGACGAGCCGTCCAGCGAGGAGTGACGTCTCGAAGGCGGTGGGCAGGGGCGGGATCGAACCGCCGACCTTCCGCTTTTCAGGCGGACGCTCGTACCGGCTGAGCTACCTGCCCTGGTAGCCCGTCAAGGCTACACGCCGGCCGGTGGGCTCAGTCCGAGCCGGTGGGCTGGGAGCGCTGTGGGCTCGACGACGTGCCGGCGTCCCGCGCGGCCAGTGAGCCAAGGTAGGCGTTGTAGTCCTCCAGCTCGGTGTCGATCAGCTTGCGGTCACGCCGGCGGGCCTCGCGCTCGTCCGAGCGCGACCACTGCACGAGCAGTGCGATGAGCACGACGAGGGCGGGGATCTCGCCGAAACCCCAGGTGATCGCGCCCGCGGCGCGCTGGTCGGCGAGCGTGTCGGGTAGCCAGGTGATCTCGCTGCCGAGCAGGTCGTAGTAGGAGCCGGCGACCAGCCGGGCGGACTCCATCAGCCCGACACCGAAGAACGCGTGGAACCCGGCAGCGGCCAGCACCATGACGATGCGGATCGGGTAGGCGGGTCGGCTCGGCAGCGGGTCGGTGCCGATGACGACCTCGTAGAAGAGGTAGCCGCCGAGCAGGAAGTGCAGCGACATCAGCAGGTGCCCGGTGTGGTTGAACATCGCGTACTCGAACAGGCCGCTGAAGTAGACCATGGGGGCCGCCGTCACGAAGATCGCGAACGCCACGATGGGGTGGGTGATCAGCCGGACCACCCGGCTGTGCAGGACCGCCAGGACGCGCTCGCGGGGTCCGAGCTGGCCGCGACGGGCCGGCGGGACGGCGCGCAGCGCCAGCGTGATCGGCGCGCCGAGCACCAGCAGCACCGGGACGAGCATCGCCAGCGTCATGTGCTGCACCATGTGCACCGACAGCATCGTCATGCCGTAGGTCATCACTCCTGAGAGGGTGACGGCGGCCATGACGCCCGACCCGGCGAGCCAGGCCAGGGTGCGGCCCACCGGCCAGTGGTCACCCCGGCGGCGCAGTCGGAGCACCCCGCCGAGGTAGAGCATGACCATCGCCAGCGCGAGCAGGGCGAAGAACGCGTCCGGGTAGACCTCGCTGAGGTAGCGGGCGGGAGTGGGCGCCGGCGGCGGGGGGAAGCCGAGCACCTCCCGGACCCGGCTGGCGTCCTCGACCTCCTCGGGCACGGGCGGCGCGGTGCGGGAGAGCCCGACGGCCAGCCCGATCGTGGCGGCCATCACCACGACCTCGCCGACGGCGAGCCGGGTGAACGCGCGCGGACGTCCTGCGTCGAGGTCGCGCAGCGTCCGGGAGCGGTGCCGGGCGCCGGCGGCGACGAGCACGATGAGCAGCGCGACCTTCACGAGCACGAGCCGGCCGTAGCTGGTGGTGACCAGGTCGGACGGCCCGTCGATGCGGACAACCGCGTTGAGCACGCCGCTGGCGGCCAGCGCCACGACCGACCCCAGGGCCAGCGGGCTGAACGCGTGGGCCACCCGAGGCAGGTGGCTGTCGCGCAGGTCGGTGGCGCCGCGCCGGGACACCCCTGCGTACCAGGTCAGGGCGGCCAGGCCGCCGACCCACAGCGCGACCGCGACGACGTGGACGACCAGGCTGGTGGCGGCCGAGTGGTGGTAGTCCCCGGAGGACGAGTGGCCGACCAGGGCTGGCGGGACGAGGGCGGAGATGCTCAGGATCAGCAGCGCCAGCGCCCCGCCCGGCCGCAAGGTCAGCCGGGCGGCCGGCACGAGCATGGCAGTCAGCAGGATCACCACCGCGTAGGCCTGCCCCTGCTCGACGCTGAGGGTGAAGGTGACCAGCGACTGCCCGACCAGTGCCTGGCCCAGCGGGAGCCCGATGAGGTCACTGAGGGTGAGCAGGTGGGCGACGAGGGCGGCGAGCATCCAGACCGCGGCCCAGACCGAGCCCAGTCGGACCGCCCGCAGCGCGTCCGCCCGCAGCTCGTCGCGTCGCGCCGGGATCAGCACCGCGAGCAGCAGGAGCCCGACGGTCACCGTCGCGGCTCCGTCGAGCATCAGCCGGGCCACAGGGAGCCCCCATCGGGTGACGGCGCCCGGGTCGGTCAGCCCCGGCAGCAGGTAGCTCGCGGCGCCCCCGCCAACGGCGAGCGCGGCGAGCAGGGCCAGCACCGCGGCTCCGGCGGCCGCCACACCCCACCGCGACGCAGGCAGGGTGGGCGCCGGGGAGGACGCGGCGGGTCGGGTGAGCGTGCCGGTCATGCCAGGGTCAGACGCTGGAGGGGGTGCGGGTCCGTCGTCGGGCCAGCACGACCCCAAGCGCGACCAGGACAGCCACGGCAGCAAGCGCGGCCAGCCAGAGCCCGGGTCCGGCCGAGGAGTCAGGCTCGGTAGCCACCGTCTGCTCGGTCTGGTCCTGCTGGGATGCCTGGTCGTCCTGAGCCGACTGGTCCGGGGCGCTCGCGCCGGATGCGCCCGCGTCCGCGCCCGCGCCGGATGCGCCCGCGCCCGCACCCTCCGGGTCGACTGCGGGATCCTCGTCCGGCGCTACGGCGGTGGTCGGCTCGGGCTGCGCCCCGGCGGCGACGGTGAACACGACGGTGCCACCGACCGGGTGCCCGTCGGAGGACACCACCCGGTAGGACACCGTGACGTCGCTGCCCGGTGGCAGCGGGCGCACCGCCTGCGTCACCACGGCGCCGGCCACGGCGGGCGACCCGTCCTGGTAGGTGGTGCCGGCCGCGTCGACGACGGCCACCTGGGCGAACTCCTCGCTGATGGCTGCGCTGAAGGTGAGGGAGACCTGCGAGGGCGCAGCGCTGAGCACCTGGCCGGACTCCGGCGTCGAGGACACCAGAGAGTCGTGGGCCTGCGCGAGCGGAGCCGGGGCCAGCACGGCCAGGATGAGCAGCACCGGTGCGAGACTGCGGACCAGGGCTGCGCGCATGGTGGCAAGGGTACGCCCGGGCCCTGCGGGGCCCGATCGGGCCGGAGCGGTCCTGACGGGACTTGAACCCGCGACCTCCGCCTTGACAGGGCGGCGAGCACTCCGAGCTGCTCCACAGGACCTTGCGTTGCGGACCCTACCGAATACCAGCAGAGCCCTGGTGCCCCCAACGGGATTCGAACCCGCGCTGCCGCCTTGAAAGGGCGGAGTCCTAGGCCGCTAGACGATGGGGACTGGGCAGTCGCGTCACGCCTGCTGCACGGCTCGATCCGTTCGAGGACCTGCCGCAAGTGTACGCACCCGGTTCCCCCGTCCCAAACCCGCCCGTCCCGACCCGTCCCGACCCCCACTGATCACGTTTGGCACGTTCGCGTGGGGTTTGCACAGTGTCGAACCCGTGCAAACCCCACGCGAACCGTGCAAGGCACCTCGGAGGGCCGCCCAACCCGCCCCGAGCGCAGCGGCAACCCGCGCGCCCATCGGGGACACTGGCGGCGTGGTGGACGTCCCGGCCGAGGAGTTCGAGCAGCTGGTGCAGGAGGCTCTCGACTCCATCCCGGACGACCTCGGGCGGCTGATCACCAACGTGGCCGTCCTCGTCCAGGACGAGGCCCCGCCAGGCGAGGACCTGCTGGGCCTGTACGAGGGGGTTCCACTCACCGAGCGGGACGGCTGGTACGCCGGCGTGCTCCCCGACACGATCACCGTCTTCCGGCTGCCCATCCTGCGCATCTGCGCCACCCGAGACGACGTGGTCGAGGAGGTGCGGACCACCGTCATCCACGAGGTCGCGCATCACTTCGGCATCGACGACGACAGGCTGCACGACCTCGGCTGGGGATGACTCCAGTGCAGGATCCTGCCTGCCCCGATGGCCACGTGCGTCGTCAAGGCGCGCTTCGAGTGGTGCGGGCGTCGGGCCGGGAGCGCCTCGCGGCGCGCGGCCGCTCGTAGCGGCTATGTGTGAGACCCGGGGGCTGCACCGACCCGACGCCCGGCGAGGACCCCAAAGGGCTGTCGCCGCGTCAACAGTAACCGGTCGAGCCGCTCAGCGCAGCCTGTCGTCCCGCCACCGCCGCGCGGCCCGCGTCAACTGGTCGGCCATCCGGATGTTCCCGGACGCCAGCCGGGTCTGACGGGCCGCCTCCACGTAGTCCCCGTGCTCGTCGGCGTCGTCGGCCAGGGCGAGCCGACCAGCGCCGACGACTCGGCTGAACGCGGCCGCCCGGTCCAGCGCGACCGCGAAGTCACCGTCGAAGATGGAGGTCAGGACGGCGTCGCCGAGGTCGGCCATCTCCTGCGGCCCCGGAGGATCAGCCACACCCGCGACGACATCGGCCACCTCGGCGGCTGGACGTCCCGCCGCGTAGACCCGGGCTGCCTCGCCGCCGCTGCGTCGCACCCAGGTGCGCAGCAGGTACAGCGCCCACAGCGAGCCGGGCAGCGAGTCAGCAGCGGTGTCTCGCCACAACTCGGCCAGCGCATCCAACCCGACCTCGTCGGCAAGGCCCACGAGTCGGGTCGTGAGCTCGTTGTCGTCCTCCGAGCGGCCGAGCCGGACGACTGCTGCCGCTGTCTCGTGAGCCAGAGCCGACCGCTCGGCTGGGTCGTGGGCGCTGGTGACGGTGTCGAAGGACGGGCGGACCATCGGACGGCGGGGCCGGAGCGGGGCACGCGACGCCTCCGCACGCCGCTCCGCTTGCCGCTCGTCGCCAGCGGACGGGTCGCCAGCGGACGGGTCGTCGGGATCGCTCACCCCGCCATTGTGCGCGATGGCTCCGACACGACGCTGCGCTGGCGCCGGCGAGACCACCACGCGCCGCCCAGCACGATTCCGACCAGCAGCGCCGGGATTCCGACCAGCACCGTCGGGCTGAGGCCAGCGACCCAGTTCGCCACCGTCGACTGCACGGATGTGAATGCCCCGACGACGGGGTCGTCGGCGTCCCCGCCGCTGAACACCTGGATCTCGTAGAAGCCGTAGTAGGCCACGTACGCGCCGGCCAGCACGAGCAGCAGCCCGCTGAACCGGGAGATGTACGGCGTGGCCCGGCGGAACCGGGTGATGAAGCCGTTGCGCGCCAGGGCCACCGCGACGGCGAGCACTCCCACGACCATGCCCATCCCGATCCCGTAGAGAACGAACACAGTCAGGCCGCTGAGCACGTTCTCGCTGCGGAACGTGCTGGTGGTGATGGCCAGGAACGGCCCGATCGTGCACGACAGGCTCGCCACCGCGTAGGCCACCCCGTACAGGATCATCGACCGCAGCGTCCGCCCCGGTGCAGCCCCGGCGATCTTCGGGGTGCTCAGCAGAAGCTCTCGCCCCGTGAGCAGATACGCACCGAGACCGACCAGCGCGAAGCCGATGACGATGGTGGCCCACGGCAGGTAGCGCTCCAACGACAGTGCCAGCGGGACGGCGACCAGGCCGAACGCTGCGAAGACCGCGACGAACCCGGTCGTCATCGCGCCGGTCATGGTGAGCGCCCGTCCGACGGCGGCTGACCGACCGCCGGTGTCCCCGTCACCGCCCTGCGCCACGATCAGCGTGAGGTAAGCCGGCAGCAGGGCGAACCCGCACGGGTTGAGCGCGGCCACCATGCCGGCGGTAAGGGCGAGCAGGACGGGGACGTCGTTCACGTTTCAGGCCCCGACAAGAGCCTGGGTCCGGGAACGGATCTCGTCCTCGGACAGTGGACCGGGGACGATCTCGATCGTCCCGTCGTCGTCGACGAACGCGAAGGTCGTCTGGCTGGCCACGCCGAACCCGGCGTAGAGCGCCCCGTCGGTGTCGGCCAGGTGCGTGAGGCTGCCGGTTCCCGTGTCGTCCACGAACTGCTGCATCGCGCCCACGTCCGGAGAGAGCCCGGCCACACCCAGGAACTGCGCCTGCCCCTCGAACTCCTCAGCGATGCTGGGAAGCGCCGGCGCCTCGCGGCGGCAGACCGTGCACCAGGGCGCCCAGAAGTACAGGACGGAGTCCTGCCCGGCCAGCGTGGCCCCCGAGAAGCTGCCGCCGTCCACGGTGGCGACGGTGAAGCTGAGCTGGGCCGGAACCTCAGCACGCTCGGCGGGTGCAGGCTCGGGCTGGGCGTCGGCCCCGTCGCTGGGCGACCCCGCGGCCTGTGTCGGCTCCTCCGTGGCGGCGGGTTCTGCGGCGGCGGACTCCTCGACTGCCGGGGTCGGCGTCGATTCGGCGCTCGCCTCGGTGGCGTCTCCGCTCGAGCAGGCAGTGAGCAGCAGGGCAGCGGCAGCCACAGCGGCGGTGGTCGCGAGGGTGCGGCGCATCGGTGTCCTTCCGGAGGTTGGCTCGGGAACAGGGGTCGAACCGCGGCGGATTCCGTCCCGTCCAGCGTCCATCGTGACCGAGCGGACGCTCGGATGAGTAGCCGAACCTGCTTACGGTCCGGTGACGTGGTCCCGAGGACGCCCCGGGGTGAGCCCGGTTGCAGGCTGCGGGGAGACGGTTGCCCAGTCGCCGCCCGGGATGTCCGGCCAGGGCCCGTCCTCCTGGCTGTACACGTAGGTGAGGCAGGGCAGCACCTGGCCGGTGTGCTCGCCGCTGAGCATGGCGGCCTCGGCCGCGACCAGCAGGTACTCCGAGGAGGGCGGGTCGTGCGGCAGGTAGGACTCCAGCAGGTGCAGGTCGAGCCACAGGGCAGGGTCAGCGACGCGCAGCACCTCGACGATGACCGTTCCCGAGGCATCAGGGACGTAGCCGGGGTACGGGTAGGACCGCGTCGGTCCTGCGATGTGCAGGAGCCGGCCGGGCAGTCGGCCCTCCCCGAGCCAGTCCGTCCGGCCGAGGGTGAGATGGTGGTTGCGGTACCCGCGGCGCAGCGTCCCGTACACCGCGAGCAGCTCCACGTCGGGCTTGGCGGGCACCTGGCCACGGTAATTGATCACGTTAAGGACGCTGGCGTGGGGTTTGCACGGTGCCGACACCGTGCAAACCCCACCCGAACCATGCAGAGCCGGGCCTCCGGCCCCGTCCCGACCCTGTCCGCGGCACGCTGTGGACGCGCGTCGGCGGATGTCGGGCCTACCGGGCAGACTCCCGTGCGTGTCCGTCGATGTCCGCCGCACCCGGGTCTACGCGGCCGAGGAGCAGGTCGCTCGACTGCTCGACCGGGCATCGGCGGGCTCGTCCACGGTCGACTTCTTCGGCTCGACGCTCACGCTGCCGACCGAACGGCGGTTCGCCGACCCGGCGTCCGTCCAGCGCTGGGTCGAGCTCGTCCTCGGCCTGGACGGGGTGCGGGCGCGCTGGCCCGGCACACCCACCTGCCGGGTGCGGACGCGGCGAGGGGAGTCGCGCGCCCACTACCAGCCACCGGAGGAGATCGCCGTCCCGACCCGCAGCCGGTGGGCGCTGCGCGAGCTGGTGCTGTGCCACGAGCTCGCCCACCACCTCACCTGGCACGACGCAGCGGTTCCGGCTGATGCACCGGGGCACGGCGGGCCGTTCCTGGACGCCTACCCGGCTCTGGTCGAGATGGTGATCGGTCCCGAGGTGGCCCTGCTGCTGCGTGCCGGCCTGCACCAGGCGGGCGCGCGATGACGGCGGACGTGGCGACCATCGCGGCCCTGCTGGCGAAGGCCGAGCGGACCGACAACACCCACGAGGCCGAGGCGTACCTGGCCAAGGCGCAGCATCTGGCGACCCTGCGCTCGGTCGACCTGGCGATGGTCCGTGCCCGCAATTCACAGTCCCGCCGTCGCGTCGCGCCGATGTCGCGGACGGTGCAGATCGGCGATCCCGGCAAGCGGGCGAACACCCACCTGGTCTCACTGTTCGTGGCGGTGGCTCGTGCCAATGACGTCGTCGTCGACGTGGCCCGCAACTCCACCTACGTCATCGGCTACGGCATGCCCAGCGACCTCGACCTGGTCGAGCAGCTGTGGGCCTTTCTGGCCCACCAGATGGTCCAGGCAGCGAGCCGGTATCTCGACGCCGGAGAGTGGCGGGGGGAGACCTACCAGGCCCTCGGCCGGCAACGCATCGGCCGCTGGTCGTACCCGGTTCTCGACTCGCGGCCCCACACCCGGCAGACCGCACGCGCCGCGTTCTATCGAGGGTTCATCGATCGGATCTCCGTCCGGCTGCAGCAGGCCCGTCAAGAGGCGCTCGCCGAGGCGACCGACCCGACGCCGACGGACGACGCCCACGACGGGCCTCCGGACGCGGAGGCCGTCGGCGCTGACGGCCCAGGGCCCTCTGCGACGCTCGTCCTGCGGCAGAAAGAGAATGAGGTGCAGTCGTTCTACCGGCAGTCCTCGCGCGCCAGGGGCAGCTGGACGGGCTACCGCGGCGCTGCGGCCGGCGACACCGGCGCCGCCACCGGCGCAGGGCGCCGGGCCGCCGCGCAGGCCCGGCTCACCTCCCAACGCGGCATCGCCGGCTCCGGCCCGGCCCTCGAGGATGGGTCCTAGC